>NZ_CP109150.1:609779-914668 GCF_035920365.1 Micromonospora sp. NBC_01740
CGCCGCGCGCTGCGCCCGCCGCCGCCCGGCGTCCGTACCGACCTGGAGATCCTCGCCGACCTCACCGCCCGCCTCCGGGGTGGTGCCGGTGGGGCGGACGCCAGCGATCCGCGGGTCGTGTTCGCGGAGCTGCGGCGGGCCTCGGCCGGCGGGATCGCCGACTACGCCGGGGTGAGCTGGGAGCGGATCGACGAACGCGACGGGGTGTTCTGGCCCTGCCCGGCCGAGGACGGCCCGGACACCCCCCGGCTCTTCGCCGACCGCTTTCCCACCCCCGACGGGCGGGCCCGGTTCCACGCCGTGGAGCACCGGCCGGCGGCCGAGGAGGTGTGCGCCGAGTACCCGCTGCACTTCACCACCGGCCGGGTCCTCGCGCAGTACCAGTCGGGCACCCAGACCCGCCGGGTCGCCGCACTGCGCCGGGCCGCCCCGGACGCGTTCGTCGAGCTGCACCCCGACCTGGCCGGGTGGCTCGGCATCGACGACGGCGAGCCGGTGCGGGTGGTCTCCCGTCGGGGCGAGTTCTGCGCGCCGGCCCGGTTCAGCACCGCGATCCGGCCGGACACCGTCTTCGCGCCGTTCCACTGGGGCGGCGGCGCGCGGGCCAACTCGGTCACCAACGACGCCGTCGACCCGGTCTCCGGGATGCCGGAGTTCAAGATCTGCGCCGTCCGGCTGGAGAGGGTGGAGCAACCATGAGCGAGCGAATCGTCCGGCAGGGCCCGGTGACGCGGCCGTGAGCGAACGCGTCGTGATCATCGGCAACGGGATGGCCGGCTCAAGGCTGGCCGGCGAGCTGCACGCCCGGGGCGGGGACCGGAAGGTCACCGTGCTCGGCGCGGAGCCGCACCGGGCGTACAACCGGATCATGCTCTCCACCCTGCTGGCGGGCAAGGTCGGCGAGCCGGACGTGGAGCTGGCCGAGGCCGCCGGGCAGGGCGTCGACCTGCGTACCGGCGTGACGGTCACCGCCATCGACCGCGCCGCCGGCACGGTCCACACCGACGACGGCGACCGCGTCGCGTACGACCATCTGGTGCTCGCCACCGGGAGCCGGGCCGTGGTGCCGCCGCTGCCCGGGCTGGACGGGCCCGGGCTGCCGGAGCGGGTGGTGCGGTTCCGCACGCTTGACGACTGCCGCCGGATCCTCGCTGTGGCCGACGGCGCGCGCAGCGCCCTGGTGCTCGGTGGCGGGCTGCTCGGGCTGGAGGCGGCGCGCGGGCTCGCCGCCCGGGGTCTCGACGTCGGGGTGGTGCACCCGGTGCCGTACCTGATGGAGCGGCAGCTCGACCCGGCCGGCGCGGCCGTCCTGGCCGGCACGCTCGCGGGCCTCGGGGTGACCACCCACCTGGCCGTGTCGGCCACCGGGGTGGTCGCGGACGCCGACGGGGTCCGCCTCGACCTGGCCGACGGCCGATCACTCGCCGCCGACCTGCTGGTCCTCTCCTGCGGGGTACGCCCCGACACCGCCCTCGCCCGCGCGGCCGGGCTGGCCGTGGAACGGGGCGTGCTGGTCGACGACCGGTTGCGCACCAGCGACCCGCGCATCTCGGCGGTCGGCGACTGCGCCCAGCACGACGGCAACCTCACCGGGCTGGTCGCCCCGGCCTGGGCGCAGGCCCGGGTGGTGGCGCAGGTGCTCACCGGGGAGGACCCGCAGGCCCGCTACCGGCCCCGGCCGGTGGTGACCCGGCTCAAGGCGACCGGCATCGATCTCGCCGCCATGGGTGACCCGGGCGACGGCGGGGCCGGCGAGGAGCTGACCTTCGCGGACCCGTCCCGGGGCACGTACGCCCGGCTGCGCATCCACGACGAGCGGCTGACCGCCGCGATCCTGCTCGGCGACAACCCGGCGGTCGGCACGGTCATCCAGCTCTTCGACCGGGGCCAGCCGGTGCCGGCCGACCGGCGCTCGCTGCTGCTCGGCCGGGCGTTCGGCGCGGCGGCAGCGGCGCCCGCCGCGACGCCGGCCCTGATGCCGGACGCGGCGACCGTCTGCCAGTGCAACAACGTCAGCAAGGGGGCGCTGGTGGGCTGCTGGCGTGCCGGGGCCCGGACGGTCGACACCGTGGTCGCCGCGACCCGGGCCGGCACGGGGTGCGGCGGCTGCCGGGACGCGGTCGCCGGCATCGTCGGCTGGCTGTCCGAGGTGGATTCGGCGGAGGTGGCGTCATGAACGAGCGAAGCGAGCGAATCAGCAAACTCAGCGCGACGGTGCCTCATGACGGCACGCAGCGGAGCGGAGTGCGGTCATGAGCGGGCGAATCAGCAGGTTGGTCGTCGTCGGCAACGGGATGGTGGGGCAGCGCTTCGTCGACGCGCTGCGCGCCCGTGACCCCGGGGGGCGGTGGCGGGTCACCGTGCTCGCCGAGGAGAGCCGCCCGGCGTACGACCGGGTGCGGCTCTCGGCGTTCTTCGACGGGGTCGGCGCCGAGGAGCTGAGCCTGCACACCCCCGACGACGGGGTGGAGCTGCGCCTGGGTGAGCCGGCCACGGAGATCGACCGGGAGCGGCGGCTGGTGCGCACCGCGACCGGCGAGCACCCGTACGACGCGCTGGTGCTGGCCACCGGCTCGTCCGCGTTCGTGCCGCCGGTGGCCGGCGCGTCCCTGCCCGGGGTCTTCGTCTACCGGACGCTGGACGACCTGGAGGCGATCCGGGAGCACGCGGCGGGCCGGCGGACGGGGGCGGTGATCGGCGGCGGGCTGCTCGGGCTGGAGGCGGCGAACGCGCTGCGGCTGCTCGGGTTGGACACCAGCGTGGTGGAGTTCGCGCCCCGGCTGATGCCGGTGCAGGTGGACACGGCCGGTGGCGCGATGCTCCGCCGGTACGTCGACGAGCTGGGCGTGACCACCCACCTGGGCGTGGCCACCACCGCGATCCGGTCCGGCCCGGACGGCACGGTCGCCGGGCTGGAACTGGCCGACGGGAGCGTGCTCGACGCCGACCTGGTGGTGGTCGCGGCGGGCATCCGGCCCCGCGACGAGTTGGCCCGGGCGGCCGGGCTCGCCCTGGGCCCGCGCGGCGGCGTGCTGGTCGACGGCGCCTGCCGTACCGCCGACGAGCGGATCTGGGCGGTCGGCGAGTGCGCGGCGGTCGACGGCGTCTGCCACGGCCTGGTCGCCCCCGGGTACGCCATGGCCGAGGTCGTCGCCGACCGGCTGGTCGGCGGGGCGGCCACCTTCCCCGGCGCGGACACCGCCACCAAGCTGAAGCTGCTCGGCGTGGACGTGGCCTCGTTCGGCGACGCGCACGGCACGACGCCGGGCTGCCTCGACGTGACGTTCACCGACCCGGCCACCCGGGTCTACGCCAAGCTGGTCCTCTCCGACGACGCGCAGACCCTGCTCGGCGGGGTGCTGGTCGGCGACGCGAGCGCGTACCCGACGCTGCGGGCCAGCGTCGGCGGCCCGCTGCCCGGGCCGCCGCTGGCGTTGCTCGCCCCGGAGGGCGCGGCGGGCGTGGGCGCCGGCGCGCTGCCCGCCACCGCGCAGGTCTGTTCCTGCAACGCGGTGACCCGCGCGGACGTGGACGCGGCGATCGCCGGCGGCTGCGCGGACGTGCCGGCGCTGAAGGCGTGCACCCGGGCGGGTACGAGCTGCGGCTCCTGCGTGCCGATGCTCAAGCAGCTCCTCGACGCGGCTGGGGTGCGGCAGTCCACCGCGCTCTGCGAGCACTTCGACGTCAGCCGGCAGGAACTCTTCGACATCGTCCGGGTACGCGGCATCCGCACCTTCTCGCAGCTCGTCGCCGAGCACGGCCGGGGCCGCGGCTGCGACATCTGCAAGCCGGTGGTCGCCTCGATCCTCGCCTCCCTCGGTACCGGCCACGTGCTGGACGGGGAGCAGGCGTCGTTGCAGGACACCAACGACCACTTCCTGGCCAACCTGCAACGCGACGGCAGTTACTCGGTGGTGCCCCGGATCCCCGGCGGCGAGATCACCCCGGAGAAGCTCATCGTGATCGGCGAGGTGGCCCGGGACTTCCAGCTCTACACGAAGATCACCGGCGGGCAGCGGATCGACCTGTTCGGGGCCCGGGTCGACCAGCTGCCGCAGATCTGGCGCCGGCTGGTCGACGCCGGCTTCGAGTCCGGCCACGCGTACGGCAAGGCGCTGCGCACGGTGAAGTCCTGCGTCGGCGAGACGTGGTGCCGGTACGGGGTACAGGACTCGGTCGGGCTGGCCGTCGCCCTGGAGCTGCGCTACCGGGGGCTGCGCGGTCCACACAAGATCAAGTCGGCGGTCTCGGGCTGCGCCCGCGAGTGCGCCGAGGCGCGCAGCAAGGACTTCGGCATCATCGCCACCGAGACCGGCTGGAACCTCTACGTCGGCGGCAACGGCGGCTTCCGGCCCCGGCACGCCGACCTCTTCGCCACCGACCTGTCGACGGAGGCGCTGGTCCAGCTCATCGACAGGTTCCTGATGTACTACATCCGCACCGCCGACCGGCTGCAACGCACCGCCGCCTGGATCGAGGCGATGGAGGGCGGGCTGGACCACCTCCGCGCGGTGATCGTGGACGACTCGCTCGGCCTCTGCGCCGAACTCGACGCCGCGATGGCCCGGCACGTCGACGCCTACTCCGACGAGTGGCGCGACGTGCTGGAGGACCCGGTCCGGCTGCGCCGGTTCGACTCCTTCGTCAACGCCCCCGGGGTGCCCGACCCGTCCATCACGTTCGCGCGCGAGCGGGGCCAACCGGTCCCGGTGGGCCCGGCGCAGGTCGGCGAGGGCCGGCAGCCGGTCACGCTGGGCATGCCGGAGGTGCGGCGATGACCACCACGACGCCCCGACTGCCGGAGGTACGGCGATGACGATCACGATGCCCAACCCGACGCGCACCTGGACGCCGGTCTGCCCGCTCGACCGGCTGGACCCCGACCGGGGCGTCGCCGCGCTCGTCGACGGCGTGCAGGTGGCTCTCTTCCGCACCGCCGACGGGCTGTTCGCCCTCGACAACCGCGACCCGGTCTCCGGGGCGTACGTGCTGTCGCGGGGAATCGTCGGCAGCCGGGGCGGGGTGCCGACGGTCGCCTCGCCCCTGCACAAGCAGGTGTACGACCTGCGCACCGGGGTCTGCCTGGACCTGCCCGGCGTCGCCGCTCCCCGGCACGACGTGCGCTGCCGGGACGGCCTGGTCGAGGTGCGGCTGCGACAGGAGGAGTGAATGCGCGACGAACTGGCGGGCTTCACCATCGGGGTGACCGCCGACCGCCGGCGGGACGAACTCGCCGCGCTGCTCCAACGGCGCGGCGCCCGGGTGGTGATCGCCCCGGCCCTGCGGATCGTGCCGCTGGCCGACGACACCGACCTGCGGGAGGCCACCCGGGCCTGCCTGGACCGGCCGCCGGACGTCCTGATGGCCAACACCGGCATCGGCATGCGCGGCTGGTTGGAGGCGGCCGAGGGCTGGGGGCTGGCCGAGCCGCTGCGCAACGTCCTGGCGGACGCGTACGTGGTGGCCCGCGGGCCCAAGGCGCGCGGGGCCATCCGGGCCGCCGGCCTGCACGACCAGTGGTCACCCGACTCGGAGAGCTGCGACGAGGTGATCGAGCACCTGTGCCGGCGCGGCGTGGCCGGGCAGGTGGTCGCCATGCAGCTGCACGGCGAGCGGCAGCCCGAGTGCACGCTGGCGCTGGAGGCTGCCGGGGCCACCGTGATCGAGGTGCCCGTCTACCGCTGGGCGCCGCCGACCGACCCGGCCCCGCTGCACCGGCTGATCGACCTGGTCGCCGGCCGGCTGGTCGACGCGGTCACCTTCACCTCGGCCCCGGCGGCCGAGGCGCTGCTGCGCGCCGCCGGGGACCGCTCCGAGGCGGTGCTGGACGCGTTCCGGGGCGACGTGCTCGCCAGTTGCGTGGGCGCGGTCACCGCGGAGCCGCTGCTGCGGCGCGGGGTGCCGGTCAGCGCGCCGGCCAGGGCCCGCCTGGGCGCCCTGGTCCGGACCATCGTCGACGAACTGCCGCGCCGGACGGTCACCCTGAAGGTGGCCGGTCACCTGCTCACGCTACGCGGGCACGCCGCCGTGGTCGACGGCGAACTGCGTCCGCTCGCGCCGGCGCCGATGGCGGTGCTGCGGGCGCTGTGCGGCTCGCCGGGTCGGGTGCTGTCCCGGACCGCCCTGCTGCGTACGCTGCCGCGCGGCGCCGACGAGCACGCCGTGGAGATGGCGGTGGCCCGGCTGCGCGCCGGGTTGCGCGCGCCCCGGGTGGTGCAGACGGTCGTCAAGCGCGGCTACCGCCTCCGGGTCGACTGACGCGACCCGGAGGCGGGAGCCGTCCCGATCAGCCGACCGGCGCCGGGTAGCCCCGGCCGTGCTCGGCCTCGAGGCGGAGCATGGCGTGCTCGACGACGGTCACCAGCACCTGCTTGACCGCGTCCCGGTGCCGGGCGTCGGTCAGCACCAGCGGCACGTCCGGCGAGATGGCCAGCGCCTCGCGGACCTCCTCCAGCTCGTACTGCGGCGCGCCGTCGAAGCGGTTCAACGCCACGACGTACGGCAGCCGACGGTTCTCGAAGTAGTCCAGCGGCGCGAAGGCGTCGGTGATCCGGCGGGTGTCCACCAGCACGGCCGCCCCCACGGCGCCCTTGATGATCTCGTCCCACATGAACCAGAACCGGGTCTGGCCGGGCGTGCCGAAGAGGTACAGGATCAGGTCCTCGGCCATGGTGATCCGGCCGAAGTCCATGGCGACCGTGGTGGTCTGCTTCCCCGGCACCTTGGACGGGTCGTCGATGCCGACACCGGCCGCGGTCATCACCGCCTCGGTTCTCAGCGGGGTGATCTCCGAGATCGCGCCGACCAGGGTCGTCTTGCCCACGCCGAAGCCACCCGCGACCACGATCTTCGCGGAGATGATTCCCCGGTTTCGGCGGGCCCCGGCGGGGTCATAGCCTGCGAAGTCCACTTAGCACCCTTCCAAGGATTTCCATCCGCTCCTCGAACCCCTCGGCGGGAGCGGCAGTGTGTAGCGTCAGCAGGCTCTCGGCCACCATGTCGGCGACCAGCACCCGGGTGACGCCCAGCGGCATCCGGGTGTACGCGGAGATCTCGGCCAGCGACTGCGCCCGGCCCTCACAAACGTTGGCGATGCGGTGCTTGTCGTGCCCCGCAAAGCGGGCCTCCGCAGCCTGGGTCGCGCTGGCCGTCAGGACCGCCTCCAGGGCGATGTCCATCCGGGCCTCGGTCCGGCCGCGGGTGACCGCGTACGGCCGTACCAGCGCACCACGTGGGTCCACGCGCCGTTGGTCCATCGACGATCACCTCCTCTCCCGGCCGGGCCCCTGGTCGGGCACCGGATCCTCTCGTTCCTGGCGACGCACGTCCGCGCGTCGCGCCCGCTAGGACCGCACCGCGTCCCGGGGCAGCGGCACCAGCGCCGCACCGACCCGCTCGACCAGCAGCGCCATCTCGTAACCCACCTGACCGACGTCGCAGCTGCGGGCCGCCAGCACGGCCATCGACGAGCCGTCGCTGATCGACATCAGGAACAGGTAGCCGCTGTCCATCTCGATGACCGTCTGGAGCACACCGCCGGCGCTGAACATCCGGGCGGCGCCCTCGGTCAGGCTGACCACGCCCGAGGTGATCGCCGCGAGCTGGTCCGCCCGGTCCGCGGGCAGGTCCCGCGAGGAGGCGAGCAGCAGCCCGTCGGCGGACACCGCCACCACGTGGGCGATCCCCGCCACGCTGTCGGCGAAGTTGGTGAGCAACCAACTCATGTCCTGCATGGCCGCTGGCCTGTTCATCGACTCGTCTCCTTGGTCGAGGTGCTGTCCTGGTCCGTGCCGGCCGCCCGGCCGCGCTGCACGCCGCGGTGGTAGGCCGACAACAGGCCCCGAACTTCGTCCGGGGTACGCCGGCTGCGGTCGCGGCCGCTCCGGGGTTCGATCCCGCCGGGCACGAGCTGTGCCTGCGGCTGCCGCTTGGGCAGCCCCGAGCGGGTGGTGCCGGCGGTGGCGGGGGCCGCCGCCCGGCTGGCCCGGGTCCAGCCTTCGTCTGCCGCCGTCCGCCAGGCGTCCGTGTCGGACGCGGGCGCCGCCGGGGGCGGGTCCGCGACCGGCGCGGCGGGGGGCGCCGCAGGGGGCGCGGCGGGAGGTGTGGCCGGCGGGGCGGGTCGCGCCGCGGCCGGCGGGGTGTACGACGGCGGTGCCGGCTGCACGGGCAGCGGAGCGGTGTCGGTGCTGCCCGGCGTACGCGTGGGCAGTCGGGGCGCGCGGGGCTGTGCCGGTGCCGGCTGGGCGGCGGCCGGCTGGGCGGCGGGTGCTGCGGCGCTGGGCGCCCCGGCGGCCTGCTGGGCCGCGGCCGACTGGCTGAAGTCGGGGCGGGTGAAGATGGCCGTGGCGTCGTTACCGTGCGACCGGAACCACACCGCCTCCATCTCCCGGAAGATCGGTGCCTCGGCCGGCAGTTCGGCGCGCGGGGTGATCGGCGCGGCGGGGGCGGGCGGGGCCGTGGCGGCCAGGCCGGCCCCGAGGCCGCGGCCGGCGCCCGGGTCGGTGCCGAAGCCGGTCTCCCGGGCGGAGCCGGCGAACCCCGCCGACAGCCCGGTGGCCGGCGAGCCGGCGATCGGGCCGACCGGCAGCGCCGGAGCGCCCGGCGCTTGCGCATCCCCGCCGGGGACGCGCTTGGGCAGCGCGTCGACCGTGGGGTACGCGACGGTCGGCGTACCGACCGAGGGGCCTCCGCCGGCGAAGGAAGGCCGGGTCGGGGGTGCCGCCGGGGGCGGCGACATCAGGCCACCGGCCTGCACCGGGGCTGCGGTGTCCCGCGCCTGCTCCGGGGCCTGCCACGGCGTCGGGGCGGCGGACCGCCACTGGTCGGTGAGGGTGGCCGAGGCGGTACGCCCCGCGCCGGCCGGCTCGCCGAGGCCGGCCGGGGTGAGCGGGTTCTGCTCGACCGCGAGCGGCTGCCGGGGGCGGGTGATCTGCTGGTCCCGGCTGTGTACGGGCGGCAGCACCACCGTCGCGGCGGGGAGCGTCACCTGGGCGACGGTGCCGCCCTCCACGTTGCGGCGCAGCTCCACGCGGATGCTGTAGCGGGAGGCCAGCCGGCTGACCACGGCCAGACCCATCAGCCGGAACGCCGCGACGTCGACGCTCGGCGGGGCGGCCAGTCGCCGGTTGAGCGAGTCGAGCTGGTCGTCGGTCAGGCCGAGGCCCCGGTCCTCGACCTGGATCAGGACGTAGTCCCGGATCCGTCGGGCGTCGGCGACCACGGTGGTGGTCGGCGGCGAGAAGCGGGTGGCGTTGTCGAGCAGCTCGGCGACGAGCCGCACCACGTCGTTGACCGCGTGTGCCGCCACCGAGATGTCGGTGTCGACGGTGCCGAACTCGATCCGGTTGTAGAGCTCCACCTCGGACTGCGCGGCCCGCAGCACGTCCACCAGGAGGGCGTCGTCGCGGCGCGGCACGGCGGAGTCGGCGCCGGCCAGGACGAGCAGGTTCTCGTCGTTGCGGCGCATCCGGGTGGCGAGGTGGTCCAGCTCGAAGAGCTGCGCGAGCCGCTTCGGGTCCTCCTCGCCGCGCTCGATCGCGTCGAGCTCGCCGATCATGCGGTCGACCAGGGTCTGACTGCGGCGGGCCAGGTTGAGGAACATCGCCGAGACGCTGGTACGCAGCGCGGCCTGCTCGGCCGCCACCCGGACCGCCTCGCGGTGTACGACGTTGAAGGCGAGCGCGACCTGGCCCACCTCGTCGCGGTTGTTGAGCTGGATCGGGTCGCGTACCTGCCGGACGATCTCCTCGACGCCGCCGTCGCCGACGTTGCCGACGTTCTGCAGCCGCTTGACCGCGTCCGGCAGGTCGTGGTTCGCCACCGAGAGGGCGCCCTCCCGCAGCCGGCGCAGCGAGTGGTTGAGCGAGCGGGCCAGCACCACGGCGAGGGTCACCGCGACGATGAGGGTCAGCAGCACCAGCGCCGTCTCGATGAAGGCCTGCCGGATGACGTCCGACCGGGCCTGGTCGGCCTGGCTGAGCAGCCGGTCCTGGAGCCGGATCTCGGCCCACCGCATGAGGTCGTTGACCGCGCCGATGGCGGCGGTGGCGTCCTGGGCGGTCACCGGCGAGGTCTGCCCGACCGAGCGGGTGATGTCGGCGGCCACCCGGTCGGCGAGGGTGACCGCGTCACCGGAGACCGTGCTGTCGACCAGGGCGCGCTGGGTCGGGTCGGCGGCCAGGGAGAAGGCGACCAGTGCCTCCTGCTGGCTGGTCAGCGTGGCCACGAAGGAGGAGAACTGCTCCTCGTCGAGCTTGCCGGCGACGAGGGCGGTGTAGACGACCGACTGCTCCTCGGCGACGGCCGCCTTGGCGCGGGCGAACGCGGCGACCGCGCGCCGGGCGTCCGAGAGCCGCTCGTCGCCGGGCAGCTGGGCCAGCCCGTCGCCGTACGCGACCAGGTCGGTGATGATGACCCCGTAGCGGAGCGCCGCCTCGGCGACCGCCATCTGCTGGCGGTCCAGCACCTCCTGCCGGGTGCTGGCGAGCGTCTCCAGGTGCTCGTCGATGGTCGCCAGCCGCTCCCGTACGGCGGCCGGCACCTCGCCGACCCGTCCGCGCTCCGCCCGGTACGCCTCGACCCGCTCGTCGGTGCTGCGCACCCGCAGGTTGTAGGCGTCGGCCTTCTGCTGCGGCGTCGACAGGAAGGCGGCGGCGGCCATCCGCTCGGCGTGCAGGTCCTGCGTCAACGCGGAGACGTCGATGGAGAGCGCCGTCAGCGCCCGGGCCTGGTTGGCGTCGAAGGTGTTCTCACCGACGGCGACGAGTCGGACCGTGGCCAACGCGAGCACCGCGGCGACCGGCACGACCAGGATCAGGGCGAGCTTGGAGCGGATCCGCACGTCGCGGAGCCGGGGCAGCCGACGCCGCTTGGGCTGTTCGGTGTCGCCACTCGCGGGCAGGGTCGTCGGTCCGGTGCTCACGACATCGCCTCCGTCGTTTCTTCCACGCCTGCCCCGCCGACTCGCGCCCGGTGCAGCGGACTGCGCCACACGCGGCACGGCCGCGATTTCATCAGAACTGATCCTGTTTGGGAAGTCGCGGCGGGGTAGGAAACGGTCTGAGGGCTCGCATCCCGTGATCCGGTCAACTAATACCTTCAATTCTCCATGCCCGTGAACAGGGCATGTAACTCCAGAGTGGTCATCCGTGTCGTATTAGTAAGCGTTTGCAAACTTCCCGTTGCCCCACCATGTGGGATACGTGTCCCGAAACGCATCCGAGGCTCCGCTTGACCGCGGGGCGCGGCGTTGGCAAGGTTTTGCAGGCTTCGCGCACACCGTACGGCAGACCGATCCCGTTCCTCTACTGAGGACGGACAACCCGGCGGTGACCGGGTACCGCCCGGGCCGCATCTGGAGGACTGAGTTGAGCCCCATCCGCTCCGCGACCGCCGCGGCGCTCGCATCGGCCGTGCTGGCCACCACGCTCACCGGCTGCCAGTTCGGGGCGGACGAGCAGGACACGAGTCCCATCGTCATCGCCGCGGACCTCGAGCTCTCCGGCGCGGCCGCGCCCGTCGGCAAGGCGTACCAGCGGGCGCTGGAACTGAAGGTCGAGCAGCTGAACTCGTCCGGCGCGCTCAACGGCCGGAAGGTCGAGCTGCGGGTGAAGGACAACCGGTCGGACGCGAGCGAGTCGCTGCGCAACATCGGTGACTTCAGCGCTGATTCCCAAGTCAGCGCCATCATCATGGGCGGCTGCAACGAATGCGCCGTCGGTGCCGTCCGCACCATCAACGAGAAGCGAATTCCCACCATTGCGCTCGCCGCCTCCAGCGCCGTGTCCACCCCGGTCGCCGACCGGCGGTACGTGTTCAAGCTCTCCCCGAACGCGGCCGACAGCGCCGCCGCCCTCGCCGGCGAGATGCGCCGCAAGGGCGTCCGCAAGGCGGGCGTGCTGCACAGCGACGACGCCTACGGCCGCGAGGGGTTGACCGCGCTGCGCGCCGAGTTCGCGAAGGCCGGCGTCAAACTGCTGCGCGAGGAGGCCGTGCGCACCACCGCCACCGACGTCGCCAAGCCGGTCAAGGACCTGATCGACAAGAAGCCGGACGCGCTGGTCGTCTGGACCCCGGCGGAGCAGGCGACGCTGGCCGCCACCGCCGCCCAGCAGGCCAAGTACAAGGGCGAACTCTTCTTCGACGCGACGGCGGCCGGCGACCTCTTCCTCGGTGCCGCGTCCGGGGCGACCGAACGCACCACGCTGGTCTTCACCCAGACCATGGTGATCGACGACGTCATCGCCACCACCCCGGCCAAGGCGGCCCGCCGCCAGTGGTTCCAGGACTACACCGCCCGCTTCGGCGGCTACAACGGATCCTCCTCGTTCGCGGCCGACGCGGTGCAGCTCATCGCCGACGCCGAACTCCGCTCGGGCGGCGAGCCCGGCGAGGTCGACCGCGACGGCGTCCGGAACGTGCTGGAGACGACCCAGCTGGACGGTCTCTCCGGGCCGATCCGGATGACCCCGGACAACCACTCCGGCCTGATGCCGCAGGCCCTCACCACCCTGGTCGCGCGCAACGGGCGCTGGCGCCTCGCGGGCTGACCGGCCGGTCGGTGGTGGACGGGCCCCGACGCACGGGACCGCGTCGGACCAGCGCGCCGGTGTGGCCCGCCGTACCCCGGCGGGCCACACCATCGACCGTCCGAGCGGGTCAGCGGGCCGACGTGGTGGCGCGGACCCACGGCAGGGCGAGCCGCTCGACCAGGGACAGTGCGCTGTAGAGCAGGATGCTCATCAGCGCGATCAGCACGATCGCCGCCCAGGCGGTCGCGGTGTCCCCCACGCCGTTGTACTGCAGGATCTGGTAGCCCAGCCCCGGCTTGTCGGAGTAGAACTCGCCGATCACCGCGCCGATCGCGGCCAGCGGCATCGCCACCTTGAGCCCGACGAAGATCTGCGGCAGCGCGGCGGGGAGGCGCACCTTGCGGAACGCCTGCCACCACGAGGCGTTCAGCGACCGGGCCAGCTCGGCCAGGTCGTTGGGGGTGGTGGTGAGACCGGTCGCCGTGGAGAGCACGACCGGGAAGAAGCAGAGCAGGAACACCATGGTCAGGATCGGCTTCGTACCCCAGCCGACCGAGACCACCAGCAGCGGCCCGAGGGCGATCTTCGGCACCGCGTTGACCGCCACCAGCAGCGGCGCGAACATCCGCTCGACGCGGCGGGAGCCGGCCAGGGCCATCCCGATCAGCACCCCGGCCACCGCCGACAACAGGAAGCCGACCACCGTCATCGTGGTGGTGACGCCCAGCGCCGGCATCAGCACGTCGGCGCCCGCGACCAGCGCCTTCCACACCGCCTGCGGCGGGGGCAGCGACACCGGGTGCACCAGTTGCAGGCCCGACGTGACCAGCCACCAGGCGGCCACCGTGATCACCGCGCCGAGCAGCGGCAGCCCGACGGCTGCCGGGCGTACGCCGGAGCGGCGCGGGGCCGTGGGCCGGTGCGCGGGCTCCGTTCCGGTGCGGACGGACCGGGTACCGGTCGTCTCCGTCACGGATTTCTCCTCTCCTGCCGGCCGGGCCGGCACGCGACGGGGGGTGCGGTCGACCGGGTCGCCCCGGTCGACCGCACCCCCCGTGCCACGGTGGGCGGCTGTCAGGCCTTCGGCGCGAGGCTGAAGTCGATGATCTGGTCGGGGGTGATGTTCTGCTTGAGCGCGCCGGCGCCCTGCAGGATCGCGATGCTCTTGGCGACCCGGCCGCTGTCCAGGGTGCCGAGCTGGGTGCCGGAGTTGCTGGAGCGCACGTAGCCGGCCATGAGCTGGAGCTCGGCGGCGGCCGCGGCGGGGTTGGCGGCGTCGACGTTCTTCTTCAGCAGCTCGCCCGCCTCCTGCGGGTTGGTCAGCGCGTAGTCCAGGCCCTTCAACAGGGCCCCGGTGAACCGCTTGACCATCTCCGGCTTCTCCTTGGCGATCTTGGAGGAGGTGATCAGCACGTTGCCGTAGAGGTCCTGCATCACGTTGCTGTAGGGCAGCATGACGGCCTTCTGCTTGGTCACCGTCTCGATCGTGGGCTGGCCGACCACGAACTGGCCGATGCCGTCCACCGTGCCGGAGCCGAGCATGCCCATCAGGGCCTGCGCCTGGCCGGGCACCCACTGCACCTTGCTGGCGTCCACGCCGGCCATCCGGGCGTACGTCGGGAAGAGGTTGCGCACGACGGAGCCCTCGGTGTCGGCGAGCTTCTTGCCCTCCAGGTCCTTCGGCGACGCGATGCCCTTGCCCTCGACGGTGGCGATGGCGGCCATCGTGCGCTGCTGGATCGCGGCGACCGCGACGAAGTCCTTGGCCTGGCCGCCGCCGAGCTGGAGCAGACCGCCGGTGAGGTCGATCGGGCCGAACTGGGCCTGGCCGCCGACGATTGTCGAGATCACGGCGTTGGTGCCCTGACCCGGCTTGATGTCGACGTCGAACCCGGCCTCCTTGAAGAAGCCCTTCTCCTTAGCGACCCAGGCGTAGGAGTCACGGCCGAAGTTGCCGAACGAGGTGAGGTAGGTCACCTTCTCCAACGCCGCGCCGTTGCCGCCCTTGGCGTCGGCGCCGGAGTCCGAGTCGCCGCTGCACCCGGAGACCAGGGCGAGGGCGGTGGCCAGCGCAGCGGCAGCGACCGTACGGGTCAGCCTTCTCATCAGTGCACCATGTCCTTTCCGACCGGAGCGGCACGCCGCCGCCGGAGGGGGTTGTCTGGCGGGCCGGCCGAGGGGTTGGGCCGGCAAACCGTCGTGAGGGGACTCTTAGCTGGCACAGCGTACGAGAAACCGGCCCTGACAATGCCCGGCGTATGGGTTTCGTTACGGAAAAATCCTCGCTTCCACCCCGGACGTCGTGTCGTCCACACCAGGCGGTTACCCTGGGCCGCGATCGCTGATCGCCGACTCAGGAGGTCCGCCGGAGATGATCAAGCTTTCCGGGGTGTCCCGCACCTTCGACGGCCGCAGCGGCCGGGTCGAGGCGCTGCGCGGCATCGACCTCGACGTGGCGGCGGGCGAGTTCGTCGCCGTACTCGGCCGCTCCGGTTGCGGCAAGTCCACGATGCTGCGTCTGATCGCCGGCCTGCTCCCGGTCAGCGAGGGCAGGATCACCGTGGCCGGTGCGCCGATCACCAAGCCCCGCCCGGACATCGCGATGCTCTTCCAGCGGCCGGCCCTGCTCCCCTGGCGCACCGTCCTGGACAACGTCCTGCTGCCGGTCGAGATGTTCGGCTGGAAGCGGGCCAAGCACCGCGACCGGGCCCGGCAACTGCTGGAACTCGCCGGACTGGGCGGCTTCGAGAAGCGGCTGCCGCACGAACTCTCCGGCGGCATGCAGCAGCGCGTCTCGCTGTGCCGGTCGCTGATCGGCGAGCCCCGGGTGATGCTGATGGACGAGCCGTTCTCCGCGCTCGACGCGCTCACCCGCGAGGAACTCTCCGGCGAGTTGCAGCGCGTGCACATGACGTCCGGGGCCACCGTCGTCTTCGTCACCCACTCGATCGACGAGGCGGTGCTGCTGGCCGACCGGGTGGTCGTACTCAGCCCTCGCCCCGGCCGGATCCGCAAGGTGGTCGACGTGAACATCCCGCGACCGCGCACCCTCGGCCGCAACGCGCACCTGGCGGACGTCGCCCGGGTCAGCGCCGACCTGCACGAACTCCTCATGGAGCGGGACCTGCCGGTGACAGCCGGCGCGGAAACACGATGAGCATGCGGGTCACCGTCTTCACCGAGCCGCACCGGGGCGCCAGCTACGACGACCAGCTCCGCTTCGCCCGGCTGGCCGAGGACGGCGGCTTCGAGGGCTTCCTCCGCGCCGACCACTACCAGGCGATGGGTGACGAGCCCGCGCCCCCCGGCCCGACCGACGCCTGGCTGACGCTGGCCGCGCTGGCCCGCGAGACCAGCCGGATCCGGCTCGGCACCCTGGTCACCTCCGCCACCTTCCGGCTGCCCGGCCCGCTGGCCGTGATGGTGGCCCAGGTGGACCAGATGAGCGGCGGCCGGGTCGACCTCGGCATCGGCGCCGGCTGGTACGAACGCGAGCACACCTCCTACGGCATCCCGTTCCCGGGCATCGGCGAGCGCTTCGACCGGCTCGCCGAGCAGTTGGAGATCATCACCGGGCTGTGGCGGACGCCGCCGGGCGAGACGTACAGCTTCACCGGCGACCACTACCGGCTGGTGGACGCCCCCGCCCTGCCGAAGCCGGTGCAGGCGCCCGGCCCACCGGTCATCGTGGGCGGACGCGGCCCGAAGCGCACCCCCGACCTCGCCGCCCGCTACGCCGACGAGTTCAACATGCCGTTCAAGACCGTCGCGGAGACCGCCGCCGCGTACGAGCGGGTGCGGGAGGCCTGCGACCGGGCCGGCCGGGCCGAGTCGGGACGCGCCCCGCTCACCCTCTCCGCCGGCATCGTGGTGGCGATCGGCCGCACCGACGCCGAGGCGCAGCGCCGCGCCGCCCCGCTGCACGCCACGAGCGCGCTGCCGCCGGAGGACGCGGTGGTCGGCTCGCCCGCGCAGCTCGTCGACCGGATCGGCGAGTTCGCCGCCGTCGGCGCCACCCGGGTGCACCTGCGCCTGATCGACTTCGCCGACCTCGACCACCTGGAGCTCATCGCCGCCGAGGTGCTCCCCCGACTGGACGGAACCCGATGACCGACGCACACCTCGAACTCGGCCCGGTGGGCCAGGAGATCGTGTACGAGAACGACCGCGTCCGCGTCTGGCACATCCGGCTGGAGCCGGGCGAGCGGCAGCCGCTGCACCGGCACGACCACCCGTACCTCGTGGTGGCGATCCAGGGCGCGAAGAACGTCGTACAGACGATCGACGGCACCCTCATCGACGCCGACGAGCCGACCGGCGGGGTGGTCTACCGGGATCCGGGCGCCGTGCACATGCTGACCAACGTGGGCGACACGACGTACCTGGCCCGGCTGGTCGAACTGAAGTAACCGCCGGCCGGCGGGTCGCCCCCCGCTCGCGGCGCGCCGGTGGCGGCCTGGTCAACAGGTGCGTAACGTGCCGGACATGGCCTTTCGGACCTGGGGCAGACTGCTGCTCACCGCGCTCGGGGTGAGCCTGCTGGCCGGGGCCGGTCAGCTCGGCATCGCCTTCGGCTTCGGCATCGTCCGGCTCTCCGGCACCTTCACCGGCGCCACCGTCAACCAGTGGCCGGCCCAGCTCGTCTGGGCGGGCTGGTTCGCGGCGAACGCCGCCGTGGTGGGCGCGGTGCTCACCGAGCGCCTGGCCCGCCGGGACGGCGGGCTGGCCGGCACCGGGCGCCTGCTCGCCGTCGCCGGCGCCGCCGCGCTGGGCGCCACCGTCGTCGCGCCGCTCTGCATGCAGCCGGCCCGGGCGGCCGAACTCGTCTCGATGGACCCGGTCTGGGCCGTCGGCATCTGCGCGGTCCTCGGTGCGCTGGTGGGCGCGGGTGCCGCCGTCGCCGTCCTGCTCCAGCCGCCGGTGGGATGGAACGTGGCGGCGATCGCGGGCGCGCTCTGGCTGCTGGCCCTGGTCTCGGTGGCCCCGTCGCTGGTCTCGACCGGCCCGCTGGGCGCCGTACGACTGGGGGTGCTGGAGCCGGCGTCCCTCGACGCCGGCGCGGTGCAGGGGCTGGCCCTGGTGGTCCTGCCGCTGGTGGCCCTGCTGGCCGGCGCGGCGACCGGCGGACTGGCCCGGTGGCGGGGCCACCCGCCGCTGGTCAGCGGCGCGACGGGGGTGGCGGGACCGGCGCTTGTCGCGTTCGCCTACCTGACCGCCGGTCCGGGCGACACCGCCGACCGCTACCAACTCACGCCGTACTACGCGGCGCTGCTCGCGGTGGCCCTCGGCGCGCTCGGGTCGGCCGCGGCCGCGCTGCTGCGCTGGCCGCTCGTCACGCGCACCGCCCCCACCGGGGCCATCGAGCCGACCGACATCCTCCGGCCCCTGCCCACCGGTCCGGCCCTGCCGCAGACCCCGGCGCCCACCGGCGGGAGCGACGAGCCGGAGACGGTCGACCTGGCCGGCGCCACCCTGGTCGTCGCCGACCAGGCCAGCGGCGGTACGGGCTCCGGCGCGGTCACCGCCGCCACCGGCGACGGCCCGGCGCCCTGGGCCGTGCCCCCGCATTGGGACTGGCCCGCCGACGGAGGAACGGTCCCGGCTCCCGCCGCCGACGTCCGGGCGGGCGCGGTTCCCGCGTGGACGGCCGAACCGCCGGCTTCGACTCCCGGCAACCCGCCCACAGTCGACCGGGGCCGCGAACCGGAGCCCACCCGCACCCAGGACAGCACCGACGAGCGCGCCCCGGGCACGTCGTCCGCACCGGGTGCCCCGGCCCCGCCCTTCGCGGCCGCACCGGCCGCACCGGCCGCACCGGTGGCACCGGTCGCACCGACTGTCCCGGCTGCACCGGCTGCTCCGGTCGCGCCGCTGGCACCGACCGGCCCGGCCACCCCGACCGTCCCGGCGGTGCCGGTCGCCGACGAGGCGCCGCCAGCCGGGAAGACGGCCCCCGACGCGCAGCCCGCCGGGGAGGTGACGGCCGCCGCACGGTCGACCGGAGGGGCGACGACTGCGGCACAGCCGGTCGGGGCGGCGGCGCCCGACGGACAGCCGGCCAGCGCAGCGACTCCCGCAGGCCAGCCGGCAGAGGGACCAACACAGCCGGCCGAAAGACCGGCACCCGCAGGACAGCCGGCAGAGGCAGTCGCCGACCAGCGGGTCGTCCCGAACGCGCCCAAGCCCCGCCGCACCCGTAAGCCCCGCTCGACGCGCCAGCCCGCCGCCCCGGTGGCACCGGAGGGTGCGGGCCCGGTACCCGTCGCCACGGGCGCCCCCGAGACCGGGGCCACCGCGCCCGGCGCGGCGATGTCGTCGCCGTCCACGGACGCCTCCGCCGCGCCCGACACCACGCCCAGCACGACCGCACCCGGCACGACGACCAGCCCCCAGCTCGGTGCCCCGGCCGGAACCGGACCCGACACCGCGACCGGCCCCGCGCTCGACGACACGACCGGGTCCGAGCCCGGCACCACGACCGAGGCCAGGTCCGGCAACACGACCGGGTCCGGGTCCCGCAACACGACCGAAGCCAGGTCCGGCAACACGACCGAAGCCAGGTCCGGCAACACGACCGACGCCGAGCCCAGCAGCACGACCGGTCCCGAGTTCGGCGCCACGGCCGACGCCACGCCCGGCAGCACGGCCGTTGCGGGTTCCGGCGTACCGCGGCCGGACGACATCAGCCCTCGCGCGGTGCCGCTCTTCGCGGCGGACGGCGAGGCGGCTCCCGGCCGGGCCGTCGGGCCGGACGCCGGCACCGCGCCCCCGCCCACCCCGGCCTGGCCCGTCTCGCCCCGGCCCCAGGCCGACGGCACGGCCGAGGTGGCACAGCCGGCCACGGAACCCGCGCCCGACCCGGCACCCCGGCCCCGCCACCGGGCCCCGATGCCCGACCTGGCCCGGGCCGCGAACTGGGAGGCGCTCGCCACCGCACGACGGGGCGGTCCCGTCCCGGCGCCCGTCGACGCCGCGCCGGAGAACGGCATCCCCACCGCCCGGGCGGAGGCGCCCGCGCCCGGCTCCCCGGCGCCCGCCGAGGTCGAGCAGCCGACCGGGCGGGGCCGGGGCCGGCTGGGTCTGTTCCGCCGCAACCGGCCCCGGGCCGAGGACGCCCCGGGCGACGGGGAGTCCGAGCCGCTGCCGGCGCAGGACGAGGAGTACGTGGACTGGGTCGCCGGCCTCAGCAAGCCGGTCCCGGACAACGAACCCGAGCAGGAGAGCGGCCGGCGGTCGTTGCGCTCCACCGGCCGCCACCACCGCGACTGACCCGACCGGGCGACGCCCGCCCCGCCCGGGGTGACCGGAGCCGGGGCAGCGCCGCCCCTTCTCCCGGACGTCGGCGGGGACGGGTGTCGTCGCCGGATGCCCGGTCGCGCCGCTCAGGCGAGCGGCAGGTAGACCCGGCCGCCGGAGGAGAGGAACTCCTCCGACTTGTCCTGCATGCCGCGCGCCGCGTACTCCTTCAGCTCCTGGGTGATCTTCATGGAGCAGAACTTCGGGCCGCACATCGAGCAGAAGTGGGCGGTCTTCGCCGGCTCCGCCGGCAGGGTCGCGTCGTGGTACGAGCGCGCGGTCTCCGGGTCCAGCGACAGGTTGAACTGGTCCTCCCAGCGGAACTCGAACCGCGCCCTGGACAGCGCGTCGTCCCACGCCTGCGCGCCCGGGTGCCCCTTCGCCAGGTCGGCCACGTGGGCCGCGATCTTGTACGCGATCACGCCGGCCTTCACGTCGTCGCGGTCCGGCAGCCCCAGGTGCTCCTTCGGGGTCACGTAGCAGAGCATCGCGGTGCCGAACATGCCGATCATCGCCGCGCCGATCGCCGACGTGATGTGGTCGTACGCGGGGGCGATGTCGGTGGTCAGCGGGCCGAGGGTGTAGAACGGCGCCTCGTGGCACCACTCCTGCTGGAGGTCCACGTTCTCCTTGATCTTGTGCATCGGCACGTGGCCGGGGCCCTCGATCATCACCTGCACGTCGTGCTCCCAGGCGATCTTCGTCAGCTCGCCCAGGGTGCGCAGCTCGGCGAACTGCGCCTCGTCGTTGGCGTCCGCGATCGAGCCGGGGCGCAGCCCGTCGCCGAGCGAGAACGTCACGTCGTAGCGCGCGAGCAGCGAGCACAGCTCGGCGAAGTTCGTGTAGAGGAAGTTCTCCTCGTGGTGCGCCAGGCACCAGGCCGCCATGATCGAGCCGCCCCGCGACACGATCCCGGTCACCCGGTCCACCGCCAGCGGCACGTACGGCAGCAGCACCCCGGCGTGCACCGTCATGTAGTCGACGCCCTGCTCGGCCTGCTCGATCACGGTCTCCCGGAACACCTCCCAGCTCAGCTTCACCGGGTCGCCGCCGACCTTCTCCAGCGCCTGGTAGATCGGCACGGTGCCGATCGGCACCGGCGAGTTCCGCACGATCGCCTCGCGGGTCTCGTGGATCCGCTTCCCCGTCGACAGGTCCATGACGGTGTCCGCGCCCCACCGGGTGGCCCAGGTCAGCTTCTCCACCTCCTCGGCGACCGACGAGGAGACCGCCGAGGTGCCGATGTTGGCGTTCA
Source organism: Micromonospora sp. NBC_01740 (assembly GCF_035920365.1). Taxonomy (NCBI): domain Bacteria; kingdom Bacillati; phylum Actinomycetota; class Actinomycetes; order Micromonosporales; family Micromonosporaceae; genus Micromonospora; species Micromonospora sp. NBC_01740. The sequence continues at coordinate 630,861 of NZ_CP109150.1, forward strand.
CCTTCACCAGGAACGCCTTGCCGATGATGGCCGGCTCGCACTCGGGGTGGTTGACGTTGAGCGGCAGCACGGCCCGCCCGGCGGCGATCTCGTCCCGGACGAACTCCGGCGCCATCCCCTCCCGCACTGCCACGAACTCCATCTCCGGCGTCACCACGCCGGCCCGCGCGTACGCGAGCTGGGTGGGGCGGCGGCCGTCCGCGCCCGCGAGCGGGGTGCCCGCGCCCCGCACCGGTGCGACGTCGCCGCGCTCGGCGATCCACCCCGCACGCAGCGGCGGCAGCCCCACCTCCGGATCGGAGCCGGGGCCGGAGGTGTCGTAGAGCCGCAGCGGCGGGTTGTCACCGGTCAGTTCCACCTCGGCGAACGGCACCCGCACGTCCGGCCGGGACCCCTCCACGTACACCTTGCGACGTGCCTGCATGACAGCCTCCCTGGTGGTCAAGCGGACCAGCCGAAGTGGTCCAGCGGGCCGCGTCCCGCGCCCAGCTCCCAGTGCCGCGCGCCGGTCAGCGCGCGGAGGACGTACTCCTTGGCGGCGGCGACCGCCGTCGGCACCTCGTCGCCGAGCGCCAGCCGCACCGTGATCGCCGCCGAGAACGAGCACCCGGTGCCGTGGCTGTGCCGGGTGTCGACCCGCGGCGCGCGCAGCAGGGTGGTGACGTCGCCCCCATGCAGCACGTCGACCGCCTCACCGTCGGCGTCCACGTCGCCGCCGGTCACCACCACGTGCGCCGGCCCGCCGGCAGCCAGCGCCTCGGCGGCGGCCACCATCTCCTCGACCGTGGTCACCGGGCGTCCGGTGATGGCCGCGGCCTCCGCGCAGTTCGGCGTCGCCACCTGCGCGTACGGCAGCAGCCGCTCCACGGCGGCGACCACGCCCAGCCGGTGCCCGCTGGTGGCGACGAGCACCGGATCGACGACGAGGTGCGGCAGCCGGCCGTCCCTGGCGGCGTCCGCCACCGCGTCGGCGACCGCCGGAGTGCCGAGCACCCCCGTCTTGACGGCGCGGACGGTGAAGTCGGCGAGCACGCTGTCGAGCTGCTCGGTGACGGTGCGCGGCGGCAGCGGCAGCACGGCGTCGACGCCCCTCGTGTTCTGCGCGGTGACCGCGGTGAGCACGCTGGTGCCGTACGCGCCGAGGGCCGCGAAGACCTTCAGGTCGGCCTGGATGCCGGCACCCGCGCCGGAGTCGGAGCCGGCGATGGTGAGCACGGTCGTCGGGGTCATCGTTCCTCTTCCGTCATGGCGTACGGGATCTCGCGCCGGGCCTGCGCGGTAGTTGCAGTTGAGGGCTGCGGCCGACCGTGCCCACTCCGGGCGGTCAGGCTTGATCCCTCCGTGGGCACGGTCGGCCGCAGCCCCGTCCCGGAGACCTCCGTGCGGTCCCGCCGCCTGCGCGTCGTCCCAGCAGGATCCGAGCTGCCGCGCCGGGTCCGGCTCGCCCCATCGAGAGGATCTGTGCTGTCGTGCCGGGTCTGGTCCGCCGCGTCGGAAGGATCTGGGCTGTCGTGCCGGGTCCGGCTCGCCGCGTCGGTGGCTGCTGTGAGGGTGGCGGCTGCCACCTCGGGGTCGTCGGCGCGCATGATCGCGCCGAGCACCGCCACGCCGACGGCTCCCGCTTCGACGCAGGCGGCCACCTGGTCCGGGCTCTGCACTCCGCCGAGCGCCAGGACCGGCACGGGGCTGTGCCGGATCAGCGTGCCGAGCCCGTCCGGGCGCAGGGGTGGGCCGTAGCCGGGCTTGGTGCTGGTCGGATAGACGGGCGAGAGGGTCGCGTAGTCCTCGGTGGTCAGTCGCGCCAGCTCCGCCCGGCCGTGGCAGGAGCGGCCCATCAGGCCGAGGCGCGGCGGCGGGTACGGCCCTGCCGACGGCAGGTGCACCGCAGCGCCGCCGAGCGGGTCGGGGCCGGCGACGATCAGGGTGCCGCCCGCCTCGGCGAGGATCGCGCGCAGCTCGGCGGCGAGGGCAGCGCGCTCGGCCCGCGGGAGGTCCTTCTCCCGCAGCACCACCCAGCGCACTCCCCCGGCCACCGCCCCCGCCACGACCTCGGCCAACGGCCGCCGAGCCTGCCGCCGGTCGGTCAGCAGCAGGACGCCGGCCGGCCCGCCCGAGATCTTGGTAGGAAACGGCCCCTCCAGGGGCACTTCCCTACCAAGATCCAAAGCCGAAGCTGGCGCGACGGCCGGAGCCAGCGCCGAAACGACAGCCGGGGGTGCCGAAACAGCGCCCGGAGCCGGCGCGGCGGCCGGGGGCGAAGCGCAACCGGGGCCGGGGCCGGGGGCGGGGCGGGTCACAGGTCCGGCCGTCCCTCGTCCGGGGTGGAGGCGAGCGCGTGGAATCGGCGGGCGATCCGACCCGCCCCGTACGCGAGCCGGCCCGCCTCGACCGCGTACCGCATCGCGGTGGCCATCGCCACCGGGTCGGCGGCGCGGGTGACCGCGCTGGCGAGCAGCACCGCGTCGCAGCCCAGCTCCATGGCCAGCGCGGCGTCCGAGGCGGTGCCGATGCCGGCGTCCAGAATCACCGGCACGTCGACGCTCTGCCGGATCAGCCGGATGTGGTGCGGGTTCGACACACCCAGGCCGGAGCCGATCGGCGCGCCCGCCGGCATCACCGCCGCGCAGCCGACGTCGGCCAGCCGCCGGGCCAGGATCGGGTCGTCCGACGTGTACGGCAGCACGACGAACCCGTCGTCGACGAGTTCCTCGGCGGCGCGCAGCAGCTCCACCCCGTCGGGCAGCAGCGTGCGCTCGTCGCCGATCACCTCCAGCTTCACCCAGTCCGTGCCGAACGCCTCCCGGGCCAAGTGCGCCACCTTGACCGCCTCGCCCGCCGTGTAGCAGCCGGCGGTGTTCGGCAGCAGCCGTACGCCGCAGCGGTCGAGCAGGTCCAGCAGCCCGCCGGCCGTGCCGGGGGCGGTGTCGACGCGGCGCAGGGCCAGGGTGACCAGTTCGGTGCCGGAGGCACGGATGGCGTCCTCCAGCACGCGCAGGTTGGCCGCGCCGCCGGTGCCGAGGATCAGCCGGGACGTGAAGCTCACGCCGCCCAGGTCGAAGCTCACCGCGTCACCCGCCCTGGGCGGCGCTGAGCACCTCGACGCGGTCACCGTCGCGCAGCACGGTCGCCGGCCAGCCCGTACGCGGCACCACCTCCCCGTTGACCGCGACGGCGAGGCCGCGCTGCTGGTCGGTGACCGCGCGGACCAGGTCCGCCACGGTCGAGCCGCCGGGCAGGCTGCGCCCGGCACCGTTCACCGTCAGTTCCACGTGTGCTCCTCCTCGGTCGACAGGGGGCCGGACCGACCATCGGCGGCCATGACGCCCGGTTCCCCGCCGGACGCCCGCATCGCCCCGGCCACCGGCACCGCACCGGTCGCCGGCGTCGCGCCCACCACCGGCCCCGACCCGGCCGCCCGCGTCGCGCCGGACCCCGGCGCCGGCTGCCCGGGCCGCTGCTGCGGGTCGCGGAGCCCTGCTGCCGGCGGCACACCGGCCACCGGCGGCGGGGTGACCGGCGGCGGGAACCGGGCCGGGGTGAAGGGGGCGAGCAGTGGGTCCGCCGCACCCGTGACGACCAGCTCGGCGATCAGGTCGGCGGTGACCGGGGTGAGCACGATGCCGTGCCGGTGGTGTCCGGTGGCGGCGACCACGTCGGGCCGGCCGGGCAGCGGGCCGAGGATCGGGGCGTTGTCGGGGGTGCCGGGGCGCAGGCCGGCGAGTGTCTCCACCAGGTCGTACTCGGCCAGCTCGGGCAGCAGGTCGACGGCGGCGCGGAGCAGGCGCAGCACCGCCCCGGCGGACACGTCGGTGTCGGAGCGCTCCTCGACGGTCGCGCCCACCACCACCTCCCCGTCGGCGCGGGGCACGAGGTAGACGTGCTCGCCGTCGGCGTACCCCCGGATGACGTGCCGGAAGCCCGGCGCGCCGCCGCCGGGCGCGTGGAGCCGGACCACCTGCCCCTTCACCGGCCGCACGGGCAGCCCCGTCAGGGCCGCCGCGCCGCAGCCGGCCGCGACCACGGTGACCGCGGCGTCCACGTCGGACAGGGAGCGCACGGCGGCGGGCACCAGCGTGGCGCCGGCCCGCTCGGCGGCCGTGCGCAGCGCGGGCACGAGCCGGCGCGGGTCGACCTGGTGGTCGGTTTCGGCGAGCGCGCCGCCGCGCACCCGGGGTGCCAGCGCCGGCTCGCGGTCCCGCAGCGCCGTGGGGCGCAGCGGCGTCACCGGCAGCCCGATCCCCTGCTGGTACGCCCACAGCCGCCGCGCCTCGGCCAGGTCGTCGGCGGTCAGCCCGACCATCAGCGTGCCCTCGGTCCGGTAGCCGATGTCCACGCCGGCGGCGGCGGTCAGCTCGGCGGCGAACGCCGGCCAGCGGGCGGCGGAGGCAGTCAGCAGCCCGGTCAGCTCGTGCTCGCCGAAGTACGCCTCGGCGACCGGGGCGAGCATCCCGGCGGCGACGTGGGACGCGCCGGAGCCCGGGGCGGGATCGTGCACGACGACCCGCAGTCCGCGCTGCGCGCAGCGCCAGGCGATCGCCAGCCCGACCGGTCCCGCCCCCACCACGGCGACGTCCGGTCGGTTCAGCACCCCAGCGCTCCCAGCAGCTCCGCCGTCGCCCGACCCGGATCCGCCGCCCCGGAGAGCGCCCCCACCACCGCCACCCCGTACGCCCCGGCGGCCAGCAGCGCGGGCACCCGCGCGGCGGTCACGCCGCCGATCGCGACGACCGGCACGTCCACGGCGTCGGCGACGGCGCGTACCCCGGCCGGGCCGATCGGCGCCGGCAGCCCCGTCTTGGTGCCGGTGGCGTGGCAGGGGCCCACGCCCAGGTAGCTGGCCCCGGCGGCGACCGCCTCGGCGGCCGTCCCCGGCTCGCGGGCGGTGGCGCCGAGCACGGCGGCCGCGCCGAGCACCCCGCGGGCCGCCCCGACCGGCAGGTCGTCCGCGCCGACGTGCCCACCGGCGGCACCGGCCGCCAGCGCCACGTGCAGCCGGTCGTTCACCAGGCAGGTGACGTCGTACGGGGCACAGAGCGCGACCACCCGACGGGTCAGGTCGTACGCCTCCCGGTCGGTGGCGTCGTCCTCGACGCGGACCTGCACGACCAGTTCCGCGCGGGCCACCGCGAGGGCGGCCCGCAGCACCGTGAGCGGGTCCCGCCCGGGTCGGGTGTCGGTGATCAGATGCAGTCGCCCGAGGGACGGCACGGCAACACTCCTCCCTGCGCCGGCATTACCCGGATCAGGTTCGACGGTCGGGGGCTGACAGCCCCCCTCTCAGCCCGGTCCACCGGGCTCCCGTGGGTCACTTGCGGGTGTCACCGTACGACGGATCGCCGGATCCGCCAAGGTCAGGACGCGGATTTCACATCGACCGCCCGAACCCGAGGGACGGGGCGGCGCGTGACCGTCCCGTCACGCGATGCTGTCCGGATGCCCTCCGCCGCCCGGGTACCACGCTGCCTGGCCTTCCTGCCGTTCCGGGCCAGCGCCGCCATCGCCGACGGCCTCCTGACCCGGACGATGCTGCGCGGGCCGTCCTGGCAGCGCCTCCTGCCCGACGTCCACGTGCACCGTGACGGCTATCGGGCGGACGACCACCGGATGTGGTGCGACGCGGTCGCACTGTCGCTGCCGGTCGGCGGGGCGATCGCCGGCCGCAGCGCCGCGTACCTGTGGGGCGTCGACCTGCTTCGCCGGGACGCGCCGGTCACCGTGCTGCTGCCACGCGCCGCGCGGATGCGCGCCCACCCCGTCTTCGGGTGAACCGGTCGATGGTGCCGGATTCCGATCGCACCCGCCTCGGCGGGCTGCCCGTCACCACTCCCCTGCGCACCGCCTTCGACCTGGGCCGCCGGGTCCCTCGGGACGAGGCCCTGGTCGCCGTTGACGCGCTGCTGCACCGCCGGGTGGTGAAACTCGCCGCACTACGCGCGTACGCCGACGCACGGCCCGGCTGGCCCGGCCTGCCCCTGCTGCGGGAGATCCTGGCGCTGGCGGAGCCGCTGGCCGAGTCCCCGATGGAGACCCGCCTACGGCTGCTCCTGCTCGACGCGGGGTTGCCACCCGCGATCGCCCAGCACGACGTTCGTAACGCCGACGGGCGCTTCGTCGGTCGGGCGGACCTGGCGTGGCCGACCCTGCGCGTCGCGGTCGAGTACGACGGCGACCACCACCGCGAGCGCGCCCACTTCCGCCAGGACGTCGCCCGACTGAACGCCCTGCGCGCGGCCGGCTGGATCGTCCTCCGCTTCACCGCCGACGACGTGCTCCGACACCCCACCCGCACCGTCGCCCTGGTGAGCCAGGCCCTCCGCGAGCGCCACCCCTCCGCCTGACCCCTCGCCGCCAAGCCACGGCCAACCAGCCACCCCGGCAACCGGCCACCCCGGTAGCCGGTAGGTAGGCCCAGCGGCCGGCCGAGTAGCCGGGTGGCCGGCCGGCCCGGTGGAACACCATGGGTGCCTCCGCCGCCCCTTGACGCCCATGACGTTCCACCGACGGGTGCGGTAGGGGTGTGTCCCCCGCTCCCGGGCATCGGCACCGGCATCGGCATCGGTGGAACATGGCGGGTGTCTCCGAGGCCCGGTGACACCCGTGAGTCCACTCAGCCACCCACAGACCCCACAGCCAACGGTCGCCGGGCGACGGGTAGCGCACCGCCACCGGTGCCGCACCGCCACCGGTGCCGCAGTGCTGCGGCGCCCGGACGGCGTCGACGTGGCTCAGAAAGTCGCGCGCAGGGCTTCGAGGTCCTCGTCGGTGGGCTGCCAGGTGCCCGCCGCCGCGTTGGCGCGTACCTGCTCGGGCGTGGTGGCGCCGGCGATCACCGAGGTCACCGCCGGCTGGGCGGCCAGCCCGCCGATGGCCACCTGGAGCATCGACAGCCCGCGCTCGGCGGCGTACGCCTCGATCGCCTCGATGGTGTCCCAGTCGGCGGCAGCGAGCCGCTGGGCGTACCGGCCGCCACCGGCGAGGCGGCTGCCGGCCGGCGGGGCCTCGTTGCGCTTGTACTTGCCGGTGAGCAGCCCGTTGGCGAGCGGGAAGAACGGCAGCAGCCCGAGGCCGAAGCGCTCGCACGCCGGCACCACCTCGGCCTCGGCGCCGCGCTCCAGCAGGCTGTAGTGGTTCTGTGCGCTGATGAACCGGGATCGGCCGTTCGACGAGGCCACCCAGTCGGCGTCGGCGATCTGCCAGCCGGCGAAGTTGGAGTTGCCCAGGTAGCGGACCTTGCCGGCGCGGACGAGGTCGTCGAGCGCGGCGAGCGTCTCGTCGATCGGGGTGCCCGGGTCGGGTTCGTGCATCTGGTAGAGGTCGATGTGGTCGGTGCCGAGCCGGCGCAGCGACGCCTCCACCGCCCGGGCGATGTAGCGGCGGGCGCCCCGGGCGCCGAAGTCGGGGCCGTTCATCCCGTTCATGTCCATGCCGAACTTGGTGGCCACCACCACGTCGTCGCGCCGGCCCTTGAGCGCCTGGCCCAGCAGTTCCTCGGAGCCGCCCTGCGGCTCTCCGTAGATGTCGGCGGTGTCGAAGAAGTTGATCCCGGCGTCGAGCGCGGCGTCGACCACCGCCCGGGTGCCGTCGAGGTCGAGCTTGCGGCCGAAGTTGTTGCAGCCGATGCCGACCACGGACACCACGAGCCCGGAGTCGCCCAACCGGCGGTAGGTCATCTCAGTCACGTGATCCACCCTATGCCCGCCAGCCCGGCGCGCACCGTGTACCTCGAAGCGGGCAGCAGGCCGGCGGGGACCGGCGGGGGCCGGCGGATCGGCGAGGGCCGGCGGATTGGCGGACCGTCAGTCGAGCACGTCGGCGACGAGCCGGCGAGCGGCGGCGAGCGTGCCGGCCAGCTCGTCCGGCGTGTGCCCGACCCCGCCCAGCAGCGCCTGCGCCCGCCCGGTGAAGTCGGGCGGCACGCCCGGCAGCCGCCCGGCGGAGGCGATCATGCCCTTCTCGTTGACCAGCCACCGCCCGGCCCGGGCGTGCAGCACCTGGGCGAGTACGCCGACCACCCGGAACAGGCAGCCGGCCACGTACCCGCTGTCGCCGGCCACGGCGGCCTTGGCCGCGCCGCCGATCAGGAAGCGGGCCTCCCAGCCGCCGGCGGTCAGCGCGTCGGCCAGGGCGGGCGGGTACGCGAGCGTCTCCTCCCGCAGCGCGGTCAGCTCACCGGTCGGGTCGCCGAGCACCCGGCAGTACGCCACCTCGCCGGCGTAGGCGGACGAGTAGAAGCCGAGCGGGTGCCCGGCCTGCACGCCGACCTCGTAGCGGCCGGCCCGGCAGTCGGCCCAGATCCGGTGCACCCGGTCGAGGTCGCGGTAGATCCAGTCGACGGCCGCCCCGCCGATCCGCAGCCATCCGCCGCCGTCGACCCAGGGCCCCCACCCACCGGGCGGGGTCAGCTCGACCGCCTCGTCGGCCACCGAGGCGGCGACGGCGCGCAGCCCCGGCACGTCCAGCTCGCCCCGGTAGTAGAGGCCGAGGTCCCAGTCGGAGTCGGGCCCGTGCTCGCCGCGGGCCCGGCTGCCGCCGAGCGCGACGGCGACGACCCCGTCGACGGCGCAGAGGCGGTCGGCCAGGTCGGTGGGGATCACGCCACGTCCCAGACCGGCTCCGGTGTCTCCACCACCTCGTTGTCGCCCCGGAAGAGCACGAACCGGTCGAAGGTGCGGGTGAACCAGCGGTCGTGGGTCACCGCCACCACGGTCCCCTCGAACGCGGTCAGCCCGGCCTCCAGCGCCTCCGCCGAGGCCAGGTCGAGGTTGTCGGTGGGCTCGTCGAGCAGCAGCAGCGTCGCGCCGGAGAGCTCCAGCAGCAGCACCAGGAAGCGCGCCTGCTGACCGCCGGAGAGCGTGCCGAAGCGCTGGTCGCCCTGCCCCGCCAGCTCGTACCGGCTCAGCGCCGCCATCGCGGCGTGCCGGTCCATGCCGGTCCGGTGCTCGTCGCCCCGCCAGAGGATCTCGACGAGGGTCTTCGTCATCAGTTCCGGCCGGTCGTGGGTCTGCGAGAAGTGCCCGGGGCGCACGCGCGCGCCGAGCCGGGCCACCCCGTCGTGCACCACCGGCGCGAGCGCGGCGGCGCCGTCGACCGGCCCGTTGGCCGGGTCGGGGTCGGTGCCGCCCCGGGCGAGCAGCCGCAGGAAGTGCGACTTGCCCGTGCCGTTGGCGCCGAGCACCGCGACCCGGTCGCCGTACCAGATCTCCAGGTCGAACGGGAAGGTCAGGCCGTCGAGCTCCAGCTGGTCGCAGATCACCGCGCGCTTGCCGGTCCGCCCGCCGGTGAGCTGCATCCGGATGTCCTGGTCCTTCGGCGGTACGGGCGGCGGCCCGGCCTCCTCGAACTTGCGCAACCGGGTCTGCGCGGCCTGGTAGCGCGACGCCAGCCCGTCGTTGTACGCGGCCTTCTGCTTGTACATCAGCATCAGCTCGCGCAGCTTCTGGTGTTCCTCGTCCCACCGCCTGCGCAGCTCGTCGAGGCGGGCGTGCCGGGCCAGCCGGGCGGAGTGCCAGCTCGCGAAGCCACCCGGGTGCACCCAGGCGCTGCCGCCCTCCACGGCGACCACCCGGTCGGCGGTCTGGGCGAGCAGTTCCCGGTCGTGCGAGACGTAGAGCACCGACTTGGTCGACTCCCGCAGCCGCCCTTCCAGCCACCGTTTGCCGGGCACGTCGAGGAAGTTGTCCGGCTCGTCGAGGAGCAGCACCTCGTCGGGGCCGCGCAGCAGCAGTTCGAGGGCGAAGCGCTTCTGCTGGCCGCCGGAGAGGGTCCGGACGGGTCGTTCCCGGGCGCTCTCCCAGGGCAGACCGAGCACGATGGTGGCGACCGTGTCGAAGAGCACCTCGGCGTCGTACCCGCCGACCTCGCCCCAGGCCGCGAGCGCGTCCGCGTACGCCAGCTGGGCCTTGCCGGCGGCGGTGCTGTACTTGCCGCGGACCTCGGCGGCGCGCATGGCCTCCTCGGTCTCGACCAGCCGGCGGCCGGCGTCGCGCAGCACGGGCGGGGCCAGCGACAGGGCCAGGTCGGCCAGCGTCGACTCGTCGCCGATCATCCCGATGAACTGGCGCATCACGCCCAGCCCGCCGGCGCGCGCGATCGCGCCGGTCTTCACCGGCAGGTCCTCGGCGACCATCCGCAGCAACGTCGTCTTGCCCGCGCCGTTCGGCCCGACCAGGGCCACCTTGGCACCCTCACCGACCCGGAACGACACGTCGGAGAAGAGCTCCCGGCCGTCGGGAAGGATGTGCCCGACCGCTGCCACGTCCACGTATCCCACGTCGGCATCCTGCCCGAGCACGGGCCGGGCGGCCCAATCAATTACCGGGTGACCCGCAGCACCCGGTAGCCCTTCTGGCTGGCGTGGCGCCCCACCTGCCAGCCCTGCTCGACCAGCCAGCGCTGCAACGAGTCCCCGCCGAGATAGCGGGCCACCACCAGCCAGGCGACGCCGTCCGGGGCGAGCCGGGGCAGCCAGCGCAGCAGGATGGCGTGCAGCTCGTCCTTGCCGACGTGGATCGGGGGGTTGGACCAGATCTCCGCGAAGGTCAGCTCGGCGGGTACGTCGTCCGGCGCGGCGACGCGTACCCGGTCGGCCGCGCCGACCCGGGCGGCGTTGGCCGCGGTGAGTTCCCGGGCCCGTTCGTTGACGTCGACGGCCCACACGGTCGCCGTGGGGGCGGAACTGGCGAGTACGCAGGTGATCGGGCCGAAGCCGCAGCCGAGGTCGAGCAGGGCGCCGGTGGACCCGGCGGACGGCAGGTCGGCCTTGCGCAGCAGCACCGCCGTGCCGGGGTCGAGGCGGGCGGCGGAGAAGACGCCGGCGGAGGAGGCCAGGGTGTAGTCGCGGCCGGCGACGGAGAACTCGACCTCGCGCGGGTTGGCGGCGGTCGTGGGTTCAGCGGTGAAGTAGTGTTCGCCGGTCACGTCGACAATTCTCGCACCGCCGCCGGCCACGCCAGCGCGGACCCGGCAGGCGGGCGCGACCCTGCTCGACACAGGCCCCGCGGCGCGGATCCCCAACACGAGCCGAAACGACTCCGCCCACAATTTCCTATTATTCGCACCTAAAGGGACAATGCCTCCTACTCTGGGCGGCATGGTGTATCGGTACGAGTCCGATGAGGACGCATTCATGGAGTACCCGGAGCCCGGGTCCGACGGGCCGGTGCTCGGTGCCGGTCCGCCTCCCCCGGCCGGCCCCTCCCCGTCCCGCTTCCCGACGCCGTCGCTGCCCCGTGCCAACCGGATCGCGCTGCCCTCCGCCACGCCGGAATCGGTCCGCGCCGCGGCGCAGGTATCGCCGCCGCCCGCCGCCGCGCCAGAGCCGGTCCGGGCCGCGGCGCAGGTGTCGCCACCGCCGTCCGCCCACGTGCGGACGCCCGCCGAGGGGCAGTCGCCGGCCCGGCCGCCCGCGCCGGTCGAGCCCTCTCCGCAGGTCGAGCCGGCCGCGCCGGTCGAGCCGCCGCCCTCAGCCGGGCGGTCGCAGCGGGGTGGCGGTGGCAGGTTGTGGCAGGTCGTGGTCGGCGGCGCGGCCGTCCTCGCGCTGCTGGCGCTCTGCGGCCTCGGTGCCGCCGCCCTGCTGGCCGAGCGCAACGGGACGCCGCAGAACACGCCCACGTCCCGACCGGAGGCGGCCGAGTCCGCCGACGTCGGGGCGCAGCCGCTCGACTCGCGGGACACCGACCAGGCGCCGCTGACCGCCAAGGAACTCTTCCCCGGCAAGCAGCTCGTCGTCGCGGACGGGGAGCCCGCCTACAAGGTGTTGAAGAGCCAGTCCAGCGCCGCCTGCGCGGTGGCGGCCACCGGTGAGGTCGCCGACCTGCTGGTCCGCCTCGGCTGCACCCAGGTGGTCCGGGCCACGCTGCGGACGCCCGACGGCGGCCACCTCGTCACCACCGGCTTGTTCAACCTGACCGACCGGGCCAACGCCGAACGCGCCCGCGACCGGATCCGCCTGCTGCTCGACGAGCGCGAGGGCCGGTTCCGGGGCATGGCGGCCGACGAGGACAGCGCGGCGATCGCCACCGCGCCGGCCCGCGTCGGCTGGCAGGTGCGCGGCCACTACCTCGCGTACGCGGTGGTCACCCGCAGCGACGGCGAGACGATCGGGTCCGGCGACACGAAGGCCCGGGAGATCCTCTTCGACATGATCGAGCTGCACCTCAACCGGGGCGTGCTGGAGCGCCGGGCGGACGGCGGCACGGCCGGCCAGCCGACCGACGAGGGCGCGAGCGACACCGGCAGGCAGGACGGGGGCGACTGACCGGGCCGCAACGGCGAGCGCGCGCAACGGGTACGTGGGCCACGGCCGCGTACCCGTTCCGCGTCCCGCCCCCGGCCACCTACGTCCGGAGCTCGACCCGGTGTGCCCGCAACAGGTCGAGCATCCGGTCGTGCGGCACCGCGTGCTTGACCCGCCCCTTGACCCCGACGGTGGTGCGCGCCATGAACAGCGAGTTCAGCAGTGCCTCCTCCACGGCCTCCAGCACCGCCGCGAAGACCGGCTCCAGGTCGGACTCCGGCGCCGTCGGTGCCTGCGTGTCGGCGGTGGAGAACGCCAGGGCGTAGTCGCCGCTGCCGCCGGCGAAGTCCGAACCGACCCGCGCCATGGCGAAGACGGCCCGACGGGCCACCCGACCCAGTTGCCGCGCGTCGAGGCGGCCGTCCGTGGCGACCACGATGACGCAGGAGTTCCCCGGTTGCTCCGGCCGGCCCGGCAGCGACAGGCTCGGCACTCCCACCTGCTCGGGGCGGATCGGCACCCCGCACACCTGTAGCAGGCCGGAGAAGTTGGACTGCACCAGCACACCGACGGTGATGGAGCCACGGGAGGTCGTGGCGAGCCGCGAGGACGTGCCGATGCCGGCCTTGAAGCCGAGGGCCGCCGTGCCCGTACCGGCGCCGACGGCACCCTCCGCTGGCAGTCCGCCGCGGGCCTCCGCCAGCGCCGCGAGGACGTGCTGCTCCCGCACCGGCCGGGCCCGGATGTCGGACAGGAACCCGTCGTTGGTCTCCGCCACCACCGGGTTCAGCGACTCGGCCGTCTCCCGGCCCGGCTGCCCGAGCATGTACGTGACCAGCGCGTCCGCGGCCCGGAACGTCGACAGCGTCGCGGTCAGCACCACGGGCGTCTCGATCTCGCCCAGCTCGGCCACCTGGGTCGAGCCGACCATCTTGCCGTGCCCGTTGCCCACGAACAGCCCCGCCGGCAGCGACCGACGGTCGGTCAACTGGTCCGGGACGATCGCCGTCACCCCGCTGCGGATGCTGTCCCCCTCGACCAGCGTGGTGTGGCCCACCCGCACGCCGGGCACGTCGGTGACGGCGTTCAGCGGTCCCGTCGGCAGCGTCCCGACGACGATGCCGAGGTCCCGTCCACGGCGAGGTTCCTGCACGGCTTCCACTCCTTGACGCTCGACGATGCTCTGCCGGGTGCCGGGAGGCAGGCCCCGGGCGGTCAGCCCTCCACGGGTACGCGCAGCCGGCGGGTCGCCTCGGCGCGGTGGGCGTACTCGGCCGGATCCTCGGGGTAGCCGACGGCGACCAGGGTCAGCCCGTGCGCCGGCGCCACGGTCACCTCGCTGGAGCGTTCCCGGTGTACGAGCAGGCTGCCCGGCCACTCGACCGGCCGGCGCCCGTCGCCGGCGACCAGCATGGCGCCGACGAGGCTGCGCACCATCGCCTGGCAGAACGCGTCGGCCTGCACGGTGGCCACGAGGATCCCGTCCGGGTCCCGTCGCCAGTCCAGCCGGGTCACCTCGCGCAGCGTGGTGGCGTTCTCCTTGCGCCGGCAGTACGCGGCGAAGTCGTGCTCCCCCACCAGCCCGGCGGCGGCGGCGTTCAGCGCGGCCAGGTCGAGCGGCTTCGGCCAGGCCAGGATCTCGTGCCGGCGCAGCGGCTCGGCGCCCCACGGCGCGTCGGTCACGCGGTACTCGTAGCGGCGGAAGGTGGCCGAGAACCGGGCGTCGAAGTCGGCGGGCACCTCGGCCATCGCGCGTACCCGGACGTCGGTGGGGAGCAGCCGGGCCAGTCGGCGCAGCAGCCGTCCGTCGTGCTCCCGCCACACGGCGGCCGGCAGGTCGAGGTGGCAGACCTGCCCGGTGGCGTGCACCCCGGCGTCGGTGCGGCCCGCCACGGTCAGGCCGGTCGCCGTACCCGCGCCGAGGACCAGGTCGAGGGTCTCCACGAGCACCCCGGCGACCGTGCGCCGGGTGGGCTGGGCGGCCCAGCCGGAGAAGCCCGACCCGTCGTACGCGACGTCCAGCCGCAGCCGGGTGCGCTCGTCCACTCGTACCTCCGCCTCACGGGGTCGGGCCCGGCACCCCACGAGGGGTGCCGGGCCCGACGGTGGCCTGGATCAGGCCTTGTCGTTCTCGCCGGCCTCGTCGCTGTCCTCGCGGGCGGCGGCGGTGTCGCCGGACGCCGACACGGGCGCCTCGGCGTCCTGGTCGCCCGAGTTCGACTTCGGGGCCTCCTCGGCCGGGGCGAGCGCCTCGACCTTGTCCTGCTGCGCGGCCTTGCGGGCGGCGGTCTTCTTGTTCGCCTTCGGCTCGGCGACCTGAAGCTCCTCGACCAGCTCGATGATCGCCATCGGCGCGTTGTCACCCTTGCGCGGACCGGTCTTCACGATCCGGGTGTAGCCACCGTTGCGGGTGGCGAACCGGGGGGCGATCTGGTCGAACAGGGCGTAGACCACGTCCTTGTCCTTGACGACGCCCAGCACCCGCCGGCGGGACGCCAGGTCGCCGCGCTTGGCCTTGGTGATGAGCTGCTCGGCCAGCGGACGCAGCCGCCGGGCCTTCGTCTCGGTGGTCTTGATCTTGCCGTGCTGGAACAGCGCAGTGGCCAGGTTGGCCAGCATCAGCCGCTCGTGCGCGGGGCTGCCGCCGAGGCGGGGGCCCTTGGTGGGCGTGGGCATGCTTGGTGCTCCTCAGGTGTGGCGGCAGCGCGGACTAGAGCTGCTCGGTCTCGCGATAGTCGTCGGTGTCGTAGTCGGCCTCGCCGAAGGCGTCCACGACGTGCGCCGGGTCGAAGTTCGGGGCCGAGTCCTTCAGCCCCAGACCCATCCCGGCGAGCTTCATCTTGACCTCGTCGATCGACTTCTGACCGAAGTTGCGGATGTCGAGGAGGTCGGCCTCGGTACGCCCGATGAGCTCACCAACGGAGTTGATGCCCTCGCGCTTGAGGCAGTTGTAGGAGCGGACGGTCAGGTCCAGCTCCTCGATCGGCAGCGCCAGGTCGGCCGCGAGCTGGGCGTCCTGCGGGGACGGCCCGATGTCGATGCCCTCGGCGGTCTCGTCCAGCTCCCGGGCCAGACCGAACAGCTCCACCAGCGTCGAGCCGGCGGAGGCCAGCGCGGTACGCGGGCCCATCGACGGCTTGGTCTCGACGTCGATGATCAGCCGGTCGAAGTCGGTCCGCTGCTCGACACGGGTCGCCTCGACGCGGTACGTCACCTTCAGCACCGGCGAGTAGATCGAGTCGACCGGGATCCGGCCGATCTCGGCGCCGGCCTGCTTGTTCTGCGCCGCCGTGACGTAGCCGCGACCCCGCTCGACGGTCAGCTCCATGTCGAGCCGGCCCTTGCCGTTGAGGGTGGCGAGCTTCAGGTCCGGGTTGTGC
Source organism: Micromonospora sp. NBC_01740 (assembly GCF_035920365.1). Lineage (NCBI taxonomy): Bacteria > Bacillati > Actinomycetota > Actinomycetes > Micromonosporales > Micromonosporaceae > Micromonospora > Micromonospora sp. NBC_01740. Next base: position 646,476 of record NZ_CP109150.1, read on the forward strand.
ACCGAGACGCCGGCCGGCGGCTGGATGTCGCCCGCCGTCACGTCGCCCGGGCCCTGCTTGCGCAGGTACATGCTGACCGGCTCGTCGTGCTCGGAGCTGACGCAGAGCTCCTTGATGTTCATGACGAGCTCGACCACGTCCTCCTTGACACCGGGGATCGTGGTGAACTCGTGCAGCACGCCGTCGATCTTGATCGAGGTGACCGCCGCACCCGGGATCGACGACAGCAGCGTGCGCCGCAGCGAGTTGCCCAGGGTGTACCCGAAGCCCGGCTCCAGCGGCTCGATGGTGAACCGGGACCGGGTCTCGTTGATCGACTCCTCGGAGAGAGTCGGTCGCTGGCTGATGAGCATGTCTTCTCTTCTCTTCCGGGGCGCCCGCCATATGACGCCCACGACAAAGTGTTCCGGTGGCCCGCCCCGGAAGGGCGGGCCACCGCAACGAGCTCCGACTACTTGGAGTAGAGCTCGACGATCAGCTGCTCCTGGACCTGCGTGTCGATGACCTGGCGGGCCGGGAGCGAGTGCACGAGCACCTTCATCTGGCTGGGGATAGCCTCCAGCCACGCCGGAACCGACTTCGAGCCGGCCTGAGCCTGCGCGACGATGAACGGGGTGAGCTCCTTGCTCTTGCCCCGGACCTCGATGATGTCGTGCTCCTTGACGCGGAACGACGGGATGTCGACCTTCTTGCCGTTCACGGTGAAGTGACCGTGCTTGACGAGCTGGCGGGCCATGTCCCGGGACTGGGCGTAGCCAGCCCGGTAGACCACGTTGTCCAGCCGCGACTCGAGGATCTGCAGGAGAACCTCACCGGTCTTGGCCTTCTTGCCCACGGCCTCTTCGTAGTAGCCGCGGAACTGCTTCTCCAGCACGCCGTACACGCGGCGGGCCTTCTGCTTCTCACGGAGCTGGAGCAGGTACTCCGTCTCCTTCGTGCGGCCGCGGCCGTGCTGCCCGGGCGGGAACGGCCGGGACTCGAACGGGCACTTCGGACCATCGCACTTGCTGCCCTTGAGGAACAGCTTCATCTTCTCCCGCCGGCAACGGCGGCAGTCAGCACCGGTGTAACGAGCCATCTCTCTCTAACCTCTCAGACCCGGCGACGCTTCGGCGGACGGCACCCGTTGTGCGGCTGCGGCGTGACGTCGGCGATCTGCCCGACCTCGAGCCCGGCTGCCTGCAGCGAACGGATGGCGGTCTCCCGGCCGGAGCCGGGTCCCTTGACGAACACGTCGACCTTGCGCATGCCGTGCTCCATCGCCCGACGCGCGGCGGCCTCGGCGGCCAGCTGCGCGGCGAACGGGGTCGACTTGCGGGAGCCCTTGAAGCCCACCTGGCCCGAGGAGGCCCAGGAGATGACCGCACCGGTCGGGTCGGTGATCGACACGATGGTGTTGTTGAAGGTGCTCTTGATGTGCGCCTGCCCGTGGGCGACGTTCTTGCGTTCCTTGCGCCGGACCTTCTTGACAGCGGCTCCGGCACGAGCCTTCGGTGGCATAAGTCTGTGCGCTCCTAGTTGACTTTCCGGAACGGACCGCGAGATCCGGGCCTGCCTCGATCCGACATAGACCCGGATTCCGGTTTACGTCCTACTTCTTGCCGGGCTTCTTCTTGCCGGCCACGGTCCGCTTCGGGCCCTTGCGGGTCCGCGCGTTGGTCTTGGTCCGCTGGCCACGCACGGGCAGGCCCCGGCGGTGCCGGATACCCGCGTAGCAGCCGATCTCGACCTTGCGGCGGATGTCAGCGGCGACCTCGCGGCGCAGGTCGCCTTCAACCTTGTAGTTGCCCTCGATGTGGTTACGGAGCTGGACCAGCTCCTCGTCCGTGAGGTCCCGGACGCGCTTGTCCGGCGAGATGCCGGTGGCAGAGAGCGTCTCCAGGGCCCGGGTGCGACCCACGCCGAAGATGTAGGTGAGCGCGATCTCCATCCGCTTCTCGCGGGGGAGGTCGACGCCGACTAGACGTGCCATGTGCGGGCGTACTCCTCGTGATGTTCTGGCGGAGGTGTGGACCCGTCCCACCCCGCTACCGACCGTTCCGCCACCGGCGTCGTGCGCCGGCGACCAGGTCGGTCGCTGCCCGAGCGGGCCCCGGCCTCCGACCGGGGGTCAACCACGATGAGGTACGCGACGCGCACCGCCCGCGGCTGGGACGAGCATGTGATTCGGTGTCTGGATCTGCGGCCCGGACCGATTTCGACCGACCGTTGTCACACGACCGGCCGGAACTGGTTCAGCCCTGGCGCTGCTTGTGGCGCGGGTCGGTGCAGATGACCATGACCCGGCCGTGCCGGCGAATGACCCGGCACTTGTTGCAGATCCTCTTGACGCTCGGCTTGACCTTCACGGTTGCCTTACTTCCCATCTGGCCCGACGACGCGCCGAGGCGCGACACCGGACGTCGAAGACGGACACGGGGACGTCCCGGCCGCCGTCAGGCTTACTTGTAGCGGTAGACGATGCGCCCGCGGGTCAGGTCGTACGGCGAGAGTTCGACGACGACCCGGTCCTCCGGCAGGATGCGGATGTAGTGCTGCCGCATCTTGCCGCTGATGTGAGCCAGCACCTTGTGGCCGTTCGCGAGCTCCACCCGGAACATGGCGTTCGGCAGGGGCTCGATGACCCGACCCTCGATCTCGATGGCTCCGTCTTTTTTCGGCATGTCCTCCGCTGTCCTGACGTCGGTTACTCCGGACGGCCCACAACGTCTTACACGGGCCACCGATCAAGATCAGCTTGCCCGCGCCAGCCGCGGCTCCGACTCCCACCGAAGCGCAGGGTGGGCATGCCGGAGTGGACGCTGTGCGCCGATCAGAAAGTGTACGCCCGCCTGCGGGCCGTCGCCAAACCGGCCGGGAATCGGTGCGTCGAACCGGACGGAACGGGCCATTCACACCTCGGCGTCGGCCCCGCCGGGCCGGCCCTCCCGCTGGGCCGCCGGCAGCTCCCCCACCGGGCTCCGGTGCCCCTCCTCGGCGGCAGCCAGCTCGCGCTTGCGCGCCCGCTTGGCCCGGCGGCGCTCGCGCCGTCGCTCCCGCTGCTCAGCCTCCCGCCGCGGCTCCCCGCTGACGAGGCCGGCGACCGTGCGCACCACGAGCACCCCTCCCCACGGCCCGGCCACCCAGACGGGCCAGAAGTAGAGCAGGTCCGTGGAGAGCGCGGACGTCACCGCCCAGACGGTCACCGTGATCGCGACCACCCGCAGGTACGGCAGCCAGACCTCGGCCAGCCACCGGGCCGTCACGGACGAGGTCGCCGACGACCGGACACCCTCCGCCGGCGACGGGACGGTCTCCGGCCGCGTGGCGAGCTCCGACGCCGCCGGGGACGCCGGCGCCGGCAGGTCGATCACCAGCGCGTCCAGCTCGCCGTAGGTGCGCGCGGCGTACGCCCGCTGCAACCGCTCGTCGTACTCGTGCAGGTCCAGCCGGCCCTCGTCGACGGCCACCCGCAGCCGCTCCGCCACCGCCTGGCGGTCGGCGTCAGCGGCCCGCATCCCGTCGCGTCCCTCCATGCCCGCAAGCATGCCACCGCTCCACCAGCCACTGCCCCTCCCGCCGCTGCGCGTCCGGGACCCGGTCGGGCGCCCCGGCCGGCGGTCGGGGCGGCGGCGCGTCGGAGCCCCGACTCGTGCCGGTCCGGCATCGTGCAGCCGGGCCCCGCGACTCCGGCCCTCGGTGCGGTCACCCTCCGGTCCCTGTGGGGCGGTCGCCGTCCGGGCCCTCGGGTCGAGTCGCCGTCGAGGCCCTCGGTGCGGTCGCCCTCAAGCCCTCGGTCCGCATCGTCGTCCAGGCCCTCGGTGCGGTCACCATCCGGGCCCTGGGGCGGTCGCCGTCGAGGCTCTCGATGCGGTCGCCGTCCAGGCCCTTGAGGCACGTCGCCCTCCGGCCCCTTGGGCGGCTGGTGCGTGCCTCAGAGGGCGGGAGGACGGGATGCGGCGCCCGGCGGAGCGCTGCTGGGGCTCAGCGAGCCGGCGAGTCCGCGGGCTGCCGGGAGGTGACCAGCTCGCCCAGGCGGGCGCGCCCGCCGTCCGGCGCGGTCAGCACCCAGACGCCGTCCGGGAGCAGCGCCATCGTGTGCTCGACGTGCACCGCCATCGACCGGTCCCGGGTGATCACGGTCCAGCCGTCGGAGAGCTCGACCGTCCGGGGCGAGCCCATCGTGATCATCGGCTCGATGGCCAGCGCCATGCCCGGCACCAGACGCGGACCCTTGCCCGGCCGCCCGTGGTTGAGCACGTGCGGGTCCTGGTGCATCTCGGTGCCGATGCCGTGCCCGCCGTAGCCGTCGACGATGCCGTACCGCCCGCCCTTGCGGACCGCGTCCTCGACGGCGTGCGAGATGTCGGTGAGCCGGCCCTTGCCGCTGGCCGCGCCGCGGGCGGCTGCGGCGATGCCCGCCCACATGGCGTCCTCGGCCACCGCCGCCATCTTCAGCAGCGCCGGTTCGACCTCGCCCACCCCGACGGTGATGGCGGCGTCGCCGTGCCAGCCGTCGAGCACCGCACCGCAGTCGATGGAGATCATGTCCCCGTCGCGGAGCACCTGCCGTGCCGACGGGATGGCGTGCACGACCTGCTCGTTGACCGACGAGCAGATCGACGCGGGAAAGCCGTGGTAGCCCTTGAAGGAGGGGGCGGCACCGGCCTCGCGGATGGTCGACTCGGCGATGGCGTCCAGGTCGGCGGTGCTGACCCCTGGGGCAACCGCCTCCCGCATCCGACGCAGCGCCTCGGCGACCACCAGCCCGGCGGCCCGCATCTTCTCGATCTGGTCAGGGGTCTTCAGCTGGATGTCCAGCTGGGGACGACGCATGGAGCCGTTACCTTTCGTTGCAGATGCCGAAGAGCGGGGCACGTCAGGCGTACCCCGCTCTTCGCACTCTATCCGCCGGAACCCGGCGGGACGTCAGCCGCCGTACGAGCGCAGGGCGTCGATGGCGCGGACGGTGACGTCCTCCACCGGGCCGGTGGCGTCGATGCCCACCAGCTTGCCCTGGGCGCCGTAGTAGTCGACCAGCGGCGCGGTCTTGTCCGCGTACTCGCGCAGGCGGGTGGCGATGGTCTCCGGCTTGTCGTCGTCGCGCTGGAACAGCTCGGCGCCGCACCGGTCGCAGATGCCGTCACGCGAGGTGGCGTCGAACTCGACGTGCCAGATCTTGCCGCACCCCCGGCAGGTACGCCGACCGGAGAGCCGCCGGATCACCTCGTCGTCGTCGACGACCAGCTCCAGCACCAGGTCCAGCGCGGTGCCCAGGTCGGCGAGGAGCTTGTCCAGCGCGGCGGCCTGCGGCGTCGTGCGCGGGAAGCCGTCGAGCAGGAAGCCCTCGGAGGCGTCCGGCTCGGCGAGCCGGTCCCGCACCATGTTGATGGTGACCTCGTCGGGCACCAGCTCACCGGCGTCCATGTAGCGCTTCGCCTCGACGCCGAGCGGGGTGCCCTGCGAGACGTTCGACCGGAAGATGTCGCCGGTCGAGATCTTCGGGACCGAGAGGTGCGCGGCGATGAACTCGGCCTGCGTGCCCTTGCCCGCACCCGGCGGGCCAACCAGAACGAGTCTCATCTACCGCAGGAACCCTTCGTAGTTCCGCTGCATGAGTTGGCTCTCGATCTGCTTCGTGGTCTCCAGACCGACGCCGACCATGATCAGCACAGCGGTGCCGCCGAACGGGAAGTTCAGGTACTGCTGCTTGTCCAGCCAGATGAAGAAGAAGTTCGGCAGGATCGAGATGATGCCCAGGTAGAGGGCGCCCGGCAGCGTGATCCGACTGAGGATGAAGTCGAGGTAGTCGGCGGTCGGCTTGCCCGGGCGGATGCCCGGCACGAAGCCGCCGTACTTCTTCATGTTGTCCGCGACCTCGGTCGGGTTGAACGTGATCGAGACGTAGAAGTACGTGAAGAAGATGATCAGCAGGAAGTAGACCGCGATGTAGATCGGGCTGGTCGGGTCCACCAGGTTGTTCTGGATCCACGCCTGCGTCTTGCCCGGGTTGTTCTGGTCGAAGAACTGCAGCGCCAGCTGGGGCAGGTAGAGCAGCGAGGAGCCGAAGATGACCGGGATGACACCCGCCTGGTTGACCTTCAGCGGGATGTAGGTCGAGGTGCCGCCGTACATCCGCCGGCCGATCATGCGCTTGGCGTACTGCACCGGGATCCGGCGCTGCGCCTGCTCGATGAAGGTGACCGCGGTGATGACCACCAGGACCAGCGCGATGACGAGGAGGAACTTGCCCCAGCCACCGGTCTGCTTGATCTGCCAGCCCTCGCTGGGGAGCCGGGCGGCGATCGAGGTGAAGATCAGGACGGACATGCCGTTGCCGACGCCGCGGTCGGTGATCAGCTCACCGAGCCACATCACCACGCCGGTGCCGGCGGTCATCGTCATGACCAGGAGGCTGAGGGTCAGCCAGTCCGGGATCCCGGTCCCCTCGGGGATGATCGGGAACTGGTCGCACTGGTTGTTGAAGAGCTGCCCGGAGCGGGCCAGCGCCACGAACGCCGACGCCTGGAGGACACCCAGGCCCAGGGTCAGGTAGCGGGTGTACTGGGTGATCTTCGCCTGGCCGGACTGGCCCTCCTTGCGGAGCTGCTCCAGCCGGGGGATCACCACCGTCAGCAGCTGCAGGATGATCGACGCTGTGATGTAGGGCATGATGCCCAGCGCGAAGACCGAGAGCTGCAGCAGCGCGCCGCCGGAGAAGAGGTTGAGCAGGTTCATCACGCCCGTGGAGCCGTTCTCCATGGCGTCGATGCACTTCTGGACGTTGCCGTACGAGACACCCGGGCTGGGCAGCGTCGCCCCGAGCCGGTAGACCGCGATGATGCCTACTGTGAACAGCAGCTTCTTGCGCAGGTCAGGCGTACGGAACGCACTGAGAAAGGCGGACAGCAACTTCTTCCTCCTGCGCGAGGCGGGCCGCCGGTGATCCCTGGCGGGGCGGGTTGGGTGCCGGGCGAGTGCCCGATATCCATGGCTGGGAAGGGACTCTAACAGCCCGATCCCCGTCCGGGCAGATGTGCCCGGCTACATAAACCGAATCCGATGTTACCCGGCGCACACATGCCAGGCAGACCATGACGCCCGCCCAGTTTCGAGAACTGAGCGGGCGCCTTGGATCGTGCAGCCCTTACAGCTCGGTGACGGAGCCACCGGCGGCGGTGATCTTCTCCTTGGCCGACGCACTGAACGCGTGCGCCGACACCTGGAGAGCGACCCCGCCCAGGTCCCCGGTGCCGAGGACCTTGACCGGGTGGCCCTTGCGGACCGCGCCGGCCTCGACCAGCTCGAGCGGGCCGACCTGGCCGCCGTTCGGGAACAGCTCGGCGAGCCGGTCCAGGTTGACCACCTGGAAGACCACCTTGAACTTGTTCTTGAAGCCCTTCATCTTCGGCAGGCGCATGTGGATGGGCATCTGCCCACCCTCGAACGCCGCCGAGATGTTCTTGCGGGCCTTGGAACCCTTGGTACCGCGACCGGCGGTCTTGCCCTTGGAGCCCTCACCGCGACCCACACGGGTCTTCGCGGTCTTGGCACCGGGCGCCGGGCGCAGGTGGTGGACCTTGATCGTCATTACTCGACCTCCTCGACCTTCACGAGGTGGTTGACCGTGAAGATCATGCCGCGGATCTCCGGACGGTCCTCCTTGACCACCACGTCGTTGATCCGCTTGAGACCGAGCGAACGCAGCGAGTCACGCTGGTTCTGCTTGGTCCCGATCCCGGACCGGACCTGGGTGACCTTCAGGCGAGCCATCAGGAAGCCACCCCCGCCCGCGACGCCAGCATGGCGGCCGGCGCGACGTCCTCGACCGGCAGGCCACGACGGGCGGCGACGGCCTCGGGGGACTCGAGCCCCTTCAGCGCCGCCACGGTGGCGTGCACGATGTTGATCGGGTTCGACGAACCGAGGCTCTTGGAGAGCACGTCGTGGATACCCGCGCACTCCAGCACGGCACGCACCGGGCCACCGGCGATGACACCCGTACCGGCGGACGCCGGCTTGAGCAGCACCACACCGGCCGCGGCCTCACCCGTCACCGGGTGCGGGATCGACGCGGCGATCCGCGGCACCTTGAAGAAGTGCTTCTTGGCCTCCTCGACGCCCTTGGCGATCGCCGCGGGCACCTCCTTGGCCTTTCCGTAGCCCACACCGACGGTGCCGTCGCCGTCGCCCACGATCACCAGGGCGGTGAAGCTGAAGCGACGACCGCCCTTCACGACCTTGGCGACGCGGTTGATCGCGACGACCCGCTCGAGGTGCGGGGTCTTCTCGACGGGCGCGTTTCCGCGGCCGCCCTCACGGCGGTTGTCGCGGCGACCACCCTCGTTGCCACCGGACCCGCCGCCACGGCGCTGTTGACCTGGCATCAGCAGCCTTCCTTCTCTCTCGTGACGGGGTTTCTAGAACTCGAGCCCGGCTTCGCGGGCGGCGTCGGCAAGCGCGGCGACCCGCCCCGCGTACCGGTTGCCACCGCGGTCGAAGACGACCTTGGAGACGCCGGCGGCCTTGGCACGCTCGGCGAGCAGGGCGCCGACCTTGCCGGCCAGGGCGCTCTTGTCGCCCTCCGTGCCGCGCAGCGAGGCGTCCAGGGTCGAGGCCGACGCCAGGGTGTGACCCTTGGTGTCGTCCACGATCTGGGCCACGATGTGCCGCAGGGAGCGGGTGACCACGAGGCGGGGACGCTCGGCGGTGCCGCTGACGTTCTTGCGGACCCGGAAGTGCCGGCGCGCACGCCCGACGGCACGCTTGGCGGCGACGCCGCGGCGGCGCTTGAGCAGCGTGGCGCTCACTTCTTACCTGCCTTTCCAGCCTTGCGGCGGATGACCTCGCCCTGGTACTTCACGCCCTTGCCCTTGTAGGGCTCCGGCGGGCGGATCTTCCGGATGTTGGCGGCAACCTCACCGACGAGCTGCTTGTCGATGCCGGCCACGTGGAACAGCGTCGGCCTCTCCACCGTGAAGGTGATGCCGTCCGGCGCCGGCACGTGCACCGGGTGCGAGAACCCGAGCGCGAACTCCAGGTCCTTGCCCTTGGCGGTCACGCGGTAACCGGTGCCGGCGATCTCCAGGCTCTTGCGGTACCCCTCGGTGACGCCGACGATCATGTTGGCGACCAGGGTACGGCTGAGGCCGTGCAGTTCCTTGGCCTTGCGCTCGTCGTTCGGGCGGTTGACGTTCAGCTGCCCGTCCTCGGCCCGGTCGATCGTGATCGGCTCGGCCAGGGTGTGCGAGAGTTCGCCCTTCGGGCCCTTGACCTTGACGGTCTGCCCGTCGATCGTGATGTCGACGCCGGTCGGCACCGGGATCGACTTACGTCCAATACGCGACATTTCTACCTGTCTCCCGTTACCAGACGAAGGCGAGGACTTCCCCGCCAACGCTCCGCTTGCGGGCCTGCCGGTCGGTCAGCAGCCCCTGGGACGTCGAAATGATCGCCACGCCCAGCCCGCCGAGCACCCGCGGGAGCCCGTCCGACTTGGCGTAAACCCGCAGACCGGGCTTGGACACTCGCTTGATGCCGGCCAGGCTCCGCTCCCGGTTCTGGCCGTACTTCAGCTCGACGACCAGTCGCTTGCCGACGGCGCCCTCCTCGGGCTCCTCGACCGACCAGGTGGCGATGTAGCCCTCGGCCTTGAGGACCTCGGCGATGTTCGCCTTGATCTTCGAGTAGGGCATCGTCACCTGGTCGTGGTACGCCTGGTTGGCGTTACGCAGACGCGTGAGCATGTCTGCGATCGGGTCGGTCATCGTCATGGATTTCGTCAGCCTTTCTCGCCGGGGTTCCCGAGGCGACACGCCCCGGGCCTACGGCGAAGAGCAATACGTGATCGGTGCAAGGGGTCCCGGCCCGAAGGCCGGGACGCGGTCGCCCTTACCAGGAAGCCTTGGACACGCCCGGCAGCTCACCGCGGTGGGCCATCTCCCGGATGCAGACCCGGCAGAGACCGAACTTGCGGTAGACCGCCTTGGGGCGCCCGCACCGCTGGCAGCGGGTGTACGCGCGAACCGAGAACTTCGGCTTCGCGGCCGCCTTGATGATCAGCGCCTTCTTGGCCATCTCAGTTCTCCTTGAACGGGAAGCCCAGGAGCTTGAGCAGCGCCCGGCCCTCGTCGTCGGTCGTGGCGGTCGTGACCACCGTGATGTCCATGCCCCGCTGCCGATCGATCTTGTCCTGGTCGATCTCGTGGAACACCGACTGCTCGGTCAGACCGAACGTGTAGTTGCCGTGCCCGTCGAGCTTGCGCCCGTCCAGACCGCGGAAGTCGCGGATACGCGGCAGCGCGATCGACAGCAGCCGGTCCAGGAACTCCCACATCCGGTCGCCGCGGAGGGTCACCTTCGCGCCGATCGGCATGCCCTCGCGGAGCTTGAACTGCGCGATGGACTTGGTCGCCCGCCGCACCTGCGGCTTCTGGCCGGTGATGGTGGCCAGGTCCCGGACGGCGCCGTCGATCAGCTTGGCGTCCCGGGCGGCCTCGCCGACACCCATGTTGACGACGATCTTGACGAGCCGCGGCACCTGCATCGGGTTGCCGAACTGGTGCTGCTCCTGCAGCTGCGCCACGATCTCGTTGCGGTACCGCTCCTTGAGGCGCGGCATGGTCTTGGTTTCGGTAGCCGTGGTCATCACAGGTCCTTACCGGTGCTACGCGCGATGCGGACCTTCTGGCCGTTGTCGTCGATCCGGTAACCGACGCGGGTCGGCTTGCCGTCGGAGTCCAGGACCTGCACGTTCGAGACGTGGATCGGGGCCTCCTGGGTGACGATGCCACCGGTCTTGGCGCCACGCTGGGTGGTGCTGATGCGGGTGTGCTTCTTGACCCGGTTCACGCCCTCGACCAGGACCTTGTCCTGCCGCGGGTAGGCCGCGATGACCTTACCCTTGGCACCCTTGTCCTTGCCGGCGATGACGACGACCGTGTCGCCCTTCTTGACCTTCACGGTCACAACACCTCCGGCGCGAGAGAGATGATCTTCATGAACCGCTTGTCCCGCAGCTCCCGGCCCACCGGGCCGAAGATGCGGGTACCGCGCGGGTCCCCGCCGTCCTTGATGATGACGGCGGCGTTCTCGTCGAAGCGGATGTACGAACCGTCCGGCCGCCGCCTCTCCTTGGCGGTGCGAACGACGACGGCCTTGACGACGTCGCCCTTCTTCACACCGGCACCCGGGATCGCGTCCTTGACGGTGGCCACGATGACGTCGCCGATACTCGCGTAGCGCCGACCGGAGCCACCGAGAACCCGGATGCACAGGATCTCCCGGGCACCCGTGTTGTCGGCGACGCGCAGTCGCGACTCCTGCTGAATCACGTCTATCTCCTATGTCTGCCGGTTCTCCGGCCGCGCATGGCGGCCGGAGCCTGGCGGAACCCGCGCCCGACTGACGCCGGGCGAGCTCGAGCCTTCGCTACTTGGCCTTTTCCAGGATCTCCACGATCCGCCACCGCTTCGTGGCGGACAGCGGCCGGGTCTCCATGATCATGACCCGGTCGCCGATGCCGGCGGTGTTCTGCTCGTCGTGCACCTTCAACTTGCGCGTACGGCGCATGATCTTGCCGTACAGCGCGTGCTTGACCCGGTCCTCGACCTCGACGACGACGGTCTTTTCCATCTTGTCGCTGACCACGAGGCCCTCACGCACCTTGCGGCGGGCCCGCGCGGCGGCGGTGGTGGTGTTCTCGCTCATGATGCAGTCACCTCAGTCGGCGCGGCCGAGAGACCCAGCTCGCGCTCACGCATGATCGTGTAGATCCGGGCGATCTCCCGACGGATGACCTGCAACCGCCGGTTGTTGTCCAGCTGGCCGGTCGCGGCCTGCACGCGGAGGTTGAACAGCTCCGCCTTGGCCTCGCGCAGCTTCGTGACCAGCTCCTCCTCGGAGAGCTCACGCAGCTCGGAGGCCTTAACGCCCGCTGCCATCAGGATTCACCCACTTCGCGCGTAACAATGCGGCACTTCATCGGGAGCTTGTGGATCGCGCGACGCATCGCCTCTCGCGCGATCTGCTCGTTGGGGAAGGACATCTCGAAGAGAACCCGCCCCGGCTTGACGTTGGCGACCCACCACTCGGGCGAGCCCTTACCGGAACCCATCCGGGTCTCCGCCGGCTTCTTGGTGAGAGCCTGGTCCGGGAAGATCGTGATCCAGACCTTGCCACCACGCTTGATGTGGCGGGTCATCGCGATACGCGCCGACTCGATCTGGCGGTTCGTCACGTACGCCGGCTCGAGAGCCTGGATCCCGAACTCGCCGAACACCACCCGGTTACCACCCTTGGACGCGCCACTGCGGTCCGGGTGGTGCGGCTTGCGGAAGCCCTTCGGGGGCTTGCGCGGCATCAGCATCTGTCAGCCCTCCTGCTGCGTTTCTGCCGCGGCGGCGACGGCGGCGGGATCCACCGCGTCACCACTCGGCGTCTCGGCCTGCTGCGCGATGGTCGTCGCGGCGGCGGCCCGGCCGGCCTCGGTCCCGCCGGCGGTCGTGCCGGACGAGCCGGACCGACCACGGCGCGGCCGCTCCGGGCGGTCGCCACGGTCACGGCGCGGACGCGACGGAGCCTCGGTCGGGGTCTCCCGGCCCGGCACCGCGTCGCCCTTGTAGATCCAGACCTTCACGCCGATCCGGCCGAAGCTCGTACGGGCCTCGAAGAAGCCGTACTCGATGTTGGCCCGCAGCGTGTGCAGCGGAACCCGGCCCTCGCGGTAGAACTCGGTCCGGCTCATCTCGGCGCCGCCGAGGCGACCCGAGACCTGGACCCGGATGCCCTTGCAGACCGGGTTCTTCATCGCGGACTGCATGGCCTTGCGCATCGCCCGACGGAAGCTGACCCGGCTGGAGAGCTGCTCGGCCACACCCTGTGCGACGAGCTGCGCGTCCGACTCGGGGTTCTTCACCTCGATGATGTTCAGCTGGACCTGCTTGCCGGTCAGCTTCTCGAGCTCGCCGCGGATCCGGTCGGCCTCCGCACCCTTACGGCCGATGACGATGCCCGGCCGGGCGGTGTGGATGTCGACGCGGACCCGGTCGCGGGTGCGCTCGATGTCGACCTTGGAGATGCCGGCGCGCTCGAGGCCCTTGGACATCATGCGGCGGATCTTGACATCCTCGCCGATGTAGTCCTTGTAGAGCTTGTCCGCGAACCAGCGGGACTTCCAGTCGGTCGAGATGCCGAGCCGGAACCCGTGCGGGTGAACCTTCTGACCCATTACTCGGCGTCCTCCGTCTTGCTCTGCGTCTCGGCCGGCTCCGCCTGCTTCGCCGGGGCAGCCTTCTTCGCGGCCGCCTTCTTCGGCGCGGCCGGCGCCACCGCCTCCACCGCGACGGTGATGTGGCAGGTGCGCTTGCGGATCCGGTACGCCCGGCCCTGCGCCCGCGGCTGGAACCGCTTCATGGTCGGGCCCTCGTCGACGTACGCCTCGCTGACGAGCAGCGCGTCGGGGTCCAGCCGCTCGTTGTTCTCCGCGTTGGCGATGGCGCTCGCGAGCACCTTGTACACCTGCTCGCTCGCAGCCTGCGGCGCGAACTGCAGCACCGTGAGCGCCTCCTTCGCGGGCAGGCCGCGGACGAGGTTGACCACCCGGCGCGCCTTCATCGGCGAGATGCGCACGTGCCGCGCAATCGCCCGCGCGCCCGGAAGCACCGGAGCGTCGCCCTTTCCTGGCATCGCTGTAACCCCTTGTTCCTCTATCCGTATGCCCGCGGCGTCAGCGCCGACGGCTCTTCCGGTCGTCCTTCTCGTGACCCTTGAACGTGCGGGTCAGCGCGAACTCGCCGAGCTTGTGCCCGACCATCGCCTCGGTCACGAACACCGGGACGTGCTTGCGTCCGTCGTGCACGGCGATCGTGTGGCCCAGCATCTCGGGGATGATCGTCGAGCGCCGCGACCAGGTCTTGATGACGTTCTTCGAGCCCTTGTCGTTCTGCGTCTCCACCTTCTTGAGCAGGTGGTCGTCGATGAACGGGCCCTTCTTCAGGCTGCGAGGCATGTCTTATCTCCCTCAGCCGCGCTTACGCGTGGCGTAGCGGCGGCGGACGATCAGCCGGTCACTCGGCTGGCCCTTACGACGGGTGCGGCCCTCGGGCTTACCCTGCGGGTTGACCGGGTGGCGACCACCGGAGGTCTTACCCTCACCACCACCGTGCGGGTGGTCGACCGGGTTCATCGCGACACCACGGACGGTCGGGCGCTTGCCCTTCCACCGCATACGGCCGGCCTTGCCCCAGTTGATGTTCGACTGGTCGGCGTTGCCGATCTCGCCGATGCTGGCGCGGCAGCGGACGTCGACCCGCCGGATCTCGCCGGACGGCATGCGCAGGGTCGCGTACACACCCTCACGGCCGAGCAGCTGGATGCCGACGCCGGCCGAGCGGGCCAGCTTGGCGCCGCCGCCCGGACGCAGCTCCACGTTGTGGATCGTGGTACCGACCGGGATGTTGCGCAGCGGCAGGTTGTTGCCCGGCTTGATGTCGGCGCCCGGACCCGACTCGACGCGGTCGCCCTGCTTCATGTCCTTCGGCGCGAGGATGTAGCGCTTCTCGCCGTCGGCGTAGTGCAGCAGCGCGATGCGCGCGGTGCGGTTCGGGTCGTACTCGATGTGGGCGACCTTCGCCGGCACGCCGTCCTTGTCGACCCGCTTGAAGTCGATCAGACGGTACTGGCGCTTGTGGCCGCCACCGTGGTGCCGCGCGGTGATCCGGCCGTGGGCGTTACGCCCGCCCTTCTTCGGCAGCGGAGCCAGCAGCGACTTCTCGGGCGTCGACCGGGTGATCTCAGCGAAGTCGGCGACGCTGGAGCCACGCCGGCCCGGCGTCGTCGGCTTGTACTTACGGATAGCCATTGTCTACACCCCTCAGCTGACCGGGCCGCCGAAGGCCTCGATACGGTCACCGTCAGCCAGCTTCACGATCGCCCGCTTGGTGGCCTTACGCTGCCCGAAACCGGTCTTGGTCCGCTTGCGCTTGCCCTGGCGGTTGAGCGTGTTGACCGTCAGGACGCGGACGTCGAAGATCTGCTGGATCGCGATCTTGATCTCGGTCTTGTTCGCGTCCGGGTGCACCAGGAAGGTGTACCAGTTGCGGTTCAGCTCGCTGTAGCTCTTCTCCGAGACGACCGGCGCCACGATGATGTCGCGCGGGTCGGCGATCGTGCTCACTTGCCACCCTCCTCGGTGGTCTCGGCGGGAACACCCAGGAACTCGTCCAGGGCGTCCTTGGTGAAGACCACGTCGTCGGCCACCAGCACGTCGTACGTGTTGAGCTGGCCGGCCTCGATCAGGTGCACCCGCGGCTCGTTGCGCAGCGACACCCAGTTCAGCTCGTCGGTGCTGCTCAGCACGACCAGGACCCGACGGGCCTCGGTCAGCTTGGTCAGCGTGGCCAGGGCGGCCTTGGTCGACGGCTTCTCACCCGAGACGAACGCCTCGACGACGTGCACCTGCCCGGCGCGGGCCCGGTCGGAGAGGGCGCCACGCAGGGCGGCGGCCTTCATCTTCTTCGGGGTCCGCTGGCTGTAGTCGCGCGGCACGGGGCCGTGCACGACGCCACCGCCGGCGAACTGCGGCGCGCGGATCGAGCCCTGCCGGGCGCGACCGGTGCCCTTCTGCTTGTACGGCTTCTTGCCGCCACCGGCGACCTCGCCGCGGGTCTTGACCTTGTGCGTGCCCTGCCGGGCCGCCGCGAGCTGGGCCACCACGACCTGGTGCATCAGCGCGACGTTGGCCTGGACGTCGAAGATGTCGGCGGGCAGCTCGACGGAGCCGCTCTTGGAGCCTTCGACGGTGAGGACGTCAACGGTGGTCACTTGGCCGCACCGCCCTTCTTCGCCTTGGTCTTGGCCGCGGTACGGACCAGGACCAGCGCGCCCTTGGGGCCGGGAATGGCGCCACGGACGAGCAGGAGGTTGTTCTCGGTGTCGACCGCCTGGACGGTCAGGTTCTGCACGGTGTAGCGCACGCCACCCATGCGGCCGGCCATCCGGGTGCCCTTGAAGACACGACCCGGGGTGGCGCAGGCGCCGATGGAGCCCGGCGAGCGGTGCTTGCGCTCGACACCGTGGCTGGCGCGCAGACCGTGGAAGCCGTGCCGCTTCATCGGGCCGGCGTAGCCCTTGCCCTTGGTCTTGCCGGTCACGTCGATGGAGACGCCGACCGGGAACTCCTCGACCGTGATCTCCTGGCCGAGCGAGTAGTCCGCCGCGTCGGCGGTGCGCAGCTCGACGATGTGCCGGCGCGGCGCGACGTCGGCCTTCGCGTAGTGCCCGCTGATCGGCTTCTTGACCTTGCGCGGGTCGATCGTGCCGTACGCGAGCTGGACCGCGGAGTAACCGTCCTTCTCGGCGCTACGAACCTGGCTGATGACGCACGGGCCGGCCTCGACCACGGTCACCGGGACAACACGGTTGTTGTCCCAGACCTGGGTCATGCCGAGCTTGGCGCCCAGGATCCCCTTGACTTGCCTGTCCATTTGTCCGGTCCCTACAGCTTGATCTCGATGTCGACGCCAGCCGGCAGGTCGAGGCGCATGAGCGAGTCGACCGTCTTCGGGGTCGGGTCGATGATGTCGATCAGCCGCTTGTGCGTGCGCATCTCGAAGTGCTCGCGCGAGTCCTTGTACTTGTGCGGCGAGCGGATAACGCAGAAACGGTTGATCTCCGTGGGCAGCGGCACCGGGCCCGCGACCTGCGCCCCGGTACGCGTCACCGTCTCGACGATCTTCCGAGCCGAGGAGTCGACGACCTCGTGGTCATAGGCCTTGAGCCGGATGCGGATCTTCTGTCCCGCCATGGTGGCTTCTGTTCCTTCTCTCGATGCCGCTGTGTTGCGGGCGCCTGTACCGGCTGGCACAGGCCCACTTCGCCGACCCCCGCGGTCGGGCGTGTCGCGCCCTCGGGCCAGGCTCCGCCCCGGGACTCCGGAGCGACTCTGACCGCGCGGTGGGTCAAGGCGTCGATCGCACTACCGCGACCTGAACGCCGTGCGAGGGTGGTTGGCGGACGGGCCGCCAACCACCCTACGCTCGACTGCTCTGCCACCCGGAGGTTCAGCGAAAGCCGAACACAGGCAGCGAACTGTCGTTACGCAACCTGACTAGTATGCCGCACGACCGGCGGCGGGTCTAATCGGGGTTACCTAGCTCACTTGATGATCTTGGTGACGAACCCGGCGCCGACGGTGCGGCCACCCTCGCGGATCGCGAACTTGAGGTTCTCCTCCATGGCGATGGGCTGGATCAGCTTCACCGTCATGGTGGTGTTGTCACCCGGCATGACCATCTCGGTGCCCTCGGGGAGGGTGACGACACCGGTGACGTCCGTGGTCCGGAAGTAGAACTGCGGACGGTAGTTCTGGAAGAACGGGGTGTGGCGGCCACCCTCCTCCTTGGAGAGGATGTAGACCGTCGCCTCGAACTCCGTGTGCGGGGTCGTGGTGCCCGGCTTGATGACGACCATGCCGCGCTCGACGTCCTCGCGCTTGATGCCACGCAGCAGCAGACCGACGTTCTCGCCCGCGCGGGCCTCGTCGAGCAGCTTGCGGAACATCTCGATGCCGGTGCAGGTGGTCTTCATCGACTTCTCGCGGATGCCGACGATCTCCACCTCCTCGTTCGGCTTGAGCACGCCACGCTCGGCGCGGCCGGTGACGACCGTGCCACGACCGGTGATCGTGAAGACGTCCTCGATGGGCATGAGGAACGGCTTCTCGGTCTCGCGCTCCGGCTGCGGGATCGCGGTGTCGACCGCGGTCATCAGGTCCAGCAGCTTGCCGGTCCACTCGGGGTCACCCTCGAGGGCCTTCAGCGCCGAGACCCGCACGACCGGCAGGTCGTCGCCCGGGTACTCCTGGTTCGACAGCAGCTCACGGACCTCGAGCTCGACGAGCTCCAGGAGCTCCTCGTCGTCGACCATGTCGCTCTTGTTGAGCGCCACGACGATGTACGGCACGCCGACCTGGCGGGCCAGCAGCACGTGCTCGCGGGTCTGCGGCATCGGGCCGTCGGTCGCCGCGACCACCAGGATCGCGCCGTCCATCTGGGCGGCACCGGTGATCATGTTCTTGATGTAGTCGGCGTGACCGGGGCAGTCGACGTGCGCGTAGTGCCGCGCCTCGGTCTGGTACTCGACGTGCGCGATGGAGATCGTGATGCCGCGGGCCTTCTCCTCCGGCGCCTTGTCGATCTCGTCGAACGGCGTGTACGGGTTCAGGTCCGGGTACTGGTCGTGCAGGACCTTGGTGATGGCCGCCGTCAGCGTCGTCTTACCGTGGTCGATGTGACCAATGGTGCCGATGTTGACGTGCGGCTTAGTCCGCTCGAACTTCGCCTTCGCCACTGGGTCCTCCTGTGGACTTCTTGGTTCGTACGCCCGGCGCGCCGGTCGGCGCTTAGGACTCTGTCGACAGCCTTTCCGGCCTGACGGCCGGAGAGCTTTGGTGGGTTCTGCGGCGATGAAGCCTACAGGCCCGGTCTCACGCGTTCCGACCGAGGTGGTCGCGGGCGGGAGCACCCTCCCGCGACCGCCTCGGATCATCGATCACGTCAGGTGAGGGTCACTCACCCGTCGCCTTGGCGATGATCTCCTTCGCGACCGAGGACGGAACCTCGGCGTAGGAGTCGAACTGCATGCTGTAGCTAGCCCGGCCCTGGGTCTTCGACCGCAGGTCGCCGACGTAGCCGAACATCTCCGACAACGGCACCAGAGCCTTGACGACGCGGGCGCCGCTGCGCTCCTCCATCGCCTGGATGATGCCGCGGCGGGAGTTGAGGTCGCCGATGACGTCACCCATGTTCTCCTCAGGAGTGGTGACCTCAACGGCCATCATCGGCTCGAGGAGCGCGGGGTCGGCCTTGCGGGCCGCCTCCTTCATCACCATCGAGCCGGCGATCTTGAATGCCATTTCCGACGAGTCGACCTCGTGGTACTGGCCGTCCAGCAGGGTGAGCTTGACACCCACCAGCGGGAAGCCGGCGAGGATGCCGTACTGCATGGCGTCCTGCGCGCCCGCGTCCACCGACGGGATGAACTCCCGGGGGATGCGGCCACCGGTGACGGCGTTGGCGAACTCGTAGGTCGGGGCGTCGTTGCCGAGCGGCAGCGGCTCCAGGCTGATGATCACCCGGGCGTACTGGCCGGAACCACCGGTCTGCTTCTTGTGGGTGTACTCGACCTTGTCCACCTTGCGGCGGATGGTCTCGCGGTACGCCACCTGCGGCTTACCGATGTTGGCCTCGACGTTGAACTCGCGGCGCATCCGGTCGACCAGGATGTCCAGGTGCAGCTCGCCCATGCCGGAGATGACCGTCTGACCGGTCTGGTCGTCCAGCTTGACGCGGAAGGTCGGGTCCTCCTCGGCCAGCCGCTGGATGGCGGTGCTGAGCTTCTCCTGGTCGGCCTTGGTCTTCGGCTCGATGGCGACCTCGATGACCGGCTCCGGGAAGGTCATCGACTCCAGGATGACCGGGTTCGCCGGGTCGCACAGGGTGTCACCGGTGGTGGTCTGCTTGAGACCCTGCACCGCGATGATGTCGCCAGCCTGAGCCGAGCTGCGCTCTTCCCGCTTGTTGGCGTGCATCTGGTAGATCTTGCCGATCCGCTCCTTGCGGTCCTTGGTGGAGTTGACCACCTGGGAGCCGGACTCGAGCGTGCCGGAGTAGATCCGCACGTAGGTGAGCTTGCCGAGGTGCTTGTCCGTCTGGATCTTGAAGGCGAGGCCCGAGAAGGGCTCCGACTTCGACGGCTTCCGCTGCAGCGGGGTCTCGCCGTCGGTGGCCGTACCCTCGATCGCGGGGATGTCCAGCGGCGACGGCAGGTACGCGATGACCGCGTCCAGCATCGGCTGGATGCCCTTGTTCTTGAAGGCGGTGCCGGTGAGGACCGGGTTGGCCTTGCCGGCGATGGTGGCCCGACGGATGGCGTCCTTCATCTCCTCGACGGAGATCTCCTCGCCCTCCAGGTACTTCTCCATCACCGCGTCGTCGACGTCGGCCAGGGTCTCCACCAGCTTCTCGCGCCACTCCGCGGCGGAGTCGGCGAGGTCGGCCGGGATCTCCTCGATCGCGTAGTCCTCACCCTTCTGCGTCTCGCCGCGCCAGGTGAGGGCCCGCATCTCGACCAGGTCGACCACGCCGATGAAGTCGGACTCGGCGCCGATCGGGATCTGGAGGACCAGCGGGGTGGCGTTGAGCCGGTCGATCATCATCTGCACGCAGCGGAAGAAGTCGGCACCGGTCCGGTCGAGCTTGTTGACGAAGCACATCCGGGGGACGTTGTACTTGTCCGCCTGCCGCCAGACGTTCTCCGTCTGCGGCTCCACGCCGGCGACACCGTCGTAGACCGCGACCGCGCCGTCCAGCACCCGCAGCGACCGCTCGACCTCGACCGTGAAGTCGACGTGGCCGGGCGTGTCGATGATCTGGATCGTGTGGCCCTTCCACTCACACTTGGTAGCAGCGGAGGTGATGGTGATACCACGCTCCTGCTCCTGCTCCATCCAGTCCATGACGGCACCGCCCTCGTGGACCTCACCGATCTTGTACGTGATGCCGGTGTAGAACAGGATCCGCTCGGTGGTGGTGGTCTTACCGGCATCGATGTGGGCCATGATGCCGATGTTGCGTACGTTGGCGAGCGCGTCTGCGGCGGCCACTTCAATCCCTACTTATCGTCGTCTCGACACAACTGGTGGCGGTTCCGGCGCCCTCGCGGGCGCCGGAACCAGGGTGTTACCAGCGGTAGTGCGCGAAGGCCTTGTTGGACTCGGCCATCTTGTGCGTGTCCTCGCGCCGCTTGACGGCGGCACCGAGGCCGTTGCTCGCGTCCAGCAGCTCGTTCATCAGCCGCTCGATCATGGTCTTCTCACGACGGGCGCGGGAGTAGGTGACCAGCCAGCGCAGGCCCAGGGTGGTCGCCCGGGCGGGGCGGACCTCGACCGGGACCTGGTAGGTGGCGCCACCGACGCGGCGGCTACGCACCTCGAGAGTCGGCTTGACGTTGTCCATCGCCCGCTTGAGGGTGACGACCGGGTCGGTGCCGGACTTCTCACGGCAGCCCTCGAGGGCGGCGTAGACGATGCGCTCGGCGAGCTGACGCTTACCGCGCAGGAGGATCTTGTTCACCAACTGGGTGACCAGCGGCGAGTTGTACACCGGGTCAGCGACCAGCGGCTTCCGCGGAGCGGGTCCCTTACGCGGCATGTCAGCTCTTCTCCTTCTTCGCGCCGTAACGGCTGCGCGCCTGCTTGCGGTTGCGGACACCCTGGGTGTCCAGCGAACCGCGGACGATCTTGTAACGCACGCCGGGGAGGTCCTTCACCCGGCCGCCGCGGACGAGCACGATCGAGTGCTCCTGCAGGTTGTGGCCGACGCCCGGGATGTAGGCGGTCACCTCGATCTGGCTGCTGAGCTTGACACGAGCGACCTTGCGCAGCGCCGAGTTCGGCTTCTTCGGGGTGGTGGTGTACACGCGGGTGCACACGCCGCGCCGCTGAGGGGAACCCTTCAGCGCCGGGGTCTTGGTCTTACTCGTCTTAGCCTGGCGGCCCTTTCGGACCAGCTGCTGGATCGTGGGCACCGGGTTTCTCCGCTCCCTTCGACCGCCTGGTGGCGGCCGCACCGTCTGCCGTAGCCGACCAGATGGTCGACTCTCCTACATTCCGACCAGGGCCACCTCGCGGTGGTCCCGGCACCCGCGGTCGGGCGTGTCGCCCAGCTCACGGCCCCGCCGCCGACGCTCGCGCGTTGTCGACGGGGTCTTGCACCGGCGCACGGCAGGCCGCGCGCCGGATCTTTGGCTTTGTCGTGCTCCCACGCGATCTCCGGCTCACCGGATCCAGCGCACGCACGAGTTGCCCGGGCTGGCCCGGGCACAAGGGGAAAGAGTACCTACCACAACCGCACAGGTCAAAACGGAGCGGCCTGCGGAGCGTCCACCGCCTGCCGATCGAACCCGTCGCGCCTACCCGCCCGTGGTGGGCACCTACGGACCCAAGTGTACCGGCTTCCGCGCGGACCGGCCCGTCGACCCCGTCACGGCCGCCGTCACGCCTCACGGGCGGGCGCGGGCGTCACCCGAGCGTCAGCAGCAACGCCAGCCCCAGGCCGAGCAGGCTGAGCAGCAGCCCCGCCCCGCCACAGCTGACGCCGGCCACCGCCAGGCCCCGCCCGGTGAACCGGACCGCCGGCGGGGCGGCCGGACGCCGGATCTGCCGCATCCCCAGCAGGCCGGCCACGACGGCGCCCGCGCCGGCCAGGACGCCCAGCACCGTGAAGGCGCCGGCCGCCCAGGCGCCGCCCACGCCGCCGACCGCGCCGACACAGATCACGAGCAACGCGACAAGCGTCGAGACGATCCCGGCCACCAGCGAACCCACGGCCAGGCCGGAGGTGACCGGCGGCACGTCGAGGTGCACCACGCCGAAGGACGTGCCCGCGACCGGGTCGACCCGCTTCGGCGGCCGGGCGGCCTCGCGCGGCGGCGATGGCGGGGCGAACGGGCCCGGACCCCACCCCGGGGCCGGCGACGGCCCCCCTGCCCCGGGCGAGGCACCCCACGGGGACACCGACGACGGGCCCGGGACCCCTGCCCCGGGCGAGGCGCCCCAGGGCGACGCCGGCGGCGGGCCCGGGTCCCCTCCCCCGGACGGGGCGTTCATGGGCGCCACCGGCGGCGGGTACCCCGGCGCGACGGACGGAGTGCCCGCGTCGGGTCGCGCCCACGGCGTCCCGCCGGGCGGGGCGTCGGGATGCGCGGCGGGGTGCGCCACGGGATCGCCGCCCGGGTAGCGCGCCGGTTCCGTCACGGGTCCTCCTGTCGACGTCTCGGCGTCCACCGCCGCGCGACGGACACCGGGCCAGGCTACCGCCGCCGGCCCGACGGCCCGCGCCCGGCGCGAGACCCGTTCCGCTCGGGCGGTCGGTCAGTCCATGTTCGGTGCGAAGTCCTGCCCGTAGGGCGTGTCGGCGAGCCGGACCACCCCGAGCACCACCGCGGCCACCACGCTGACGGCGACGAGCACCAGGCCCGTCCAGGCCAGCCGCTCCCCCCGCCGCAGCCAGGCGGAGCCGGTCAGGAAACCCCCCGAGGCGTACGCCTCCCGGCGCGCCTGGCGGGCGAGCTGGAGCGCCACCGTGGCCGGCACCACGCCGCCGATGAACAGGCCGGTCAGCGCGCCGATCAGGCCGAGTGCGAAGACCGCCCGCGCCTTGGTGGCCCGGGCCGGGTCCGGGTCGAGCGGATGGCGGGGCAGCCCCGGCTGGGCGACGGGCGCCTGCCCGGGTGCGGTCGTCATGCCCCCATCATGCCCCGGTGCGCTCCGCCGCGGCGCCCGCACGGGCCACCCAGGCCCCGGGACGCGACGAGGCCCCCGGCGCGTGCCGGGGGCCTCGTCGATCGTGCTGCTTAGCGGTACGACCCGAAGTCGAAGTCGTCCAGCGGAACCGCCTGGCCGCTGGCCGGCCCGAAGCCGTAGTCGGTCTCCGGGTAGCCGGTCATCGAGTAGACCTTGGCCTTCGCCTCCTCGGTCGGCTCGACCCGGACGTTGCGGTACTTGCTGATGCCCGTACCGGCCGGGATGAGCTTACCGATGATCACGTTCTCCTTGAGGCCGACGAGCGAGTCGCTGCGCGAGTTGATCGCCGCGTCGGTCAGCACCCGGGTGGTCTCCTGGAAGGAGGCCGCCGAGAGCCAGGAGTCGGTGGCCAGCGAGGCCTTGGTGATACCCATCAGCACCGGGCGGCCGGCGGCGGGCTCGCCGCCCTCGGAGACGAGTCGGCGGTTCTCCGACTCGAACAGCGCCCGGTCGACCAGCACGCCCGGCAGGAACTCGGTCGAGCCGGAGTCGATGACCGTCACCCGCTTGAGCATCTGGCGGATGATGATCTCGATGTGCTTGTCGTGGATGAGCACACCCTGCGAGCGGTAGACCTCCTGGACCTCACTGGTCAGGTGGACCTGAACCGCACGCGGACCCATGATCCGCAGAAGCTCGTGCGGGTCGATGGTGCCCTCGGTCAGCTTCTCGCCGACCGCGACGTGACCGCCGTCGTGGGTCCGCAGCCGGACCCGCTTGGAGATCTTGTCGTAGACGATCTCGTCGCTGCCGTCGTCCGGCACCACGATGATCTTCCGCGAGCGCTCGCCGTCCTCGATCCGGATCCGACCCGGGGTGTCGGCGATGGGCGCCTTGCCCTTCGGGACCCGGGCCTCGAAGATCTCCTGGACACGGGGCAGACCCTGGGTGATGTCCTCACCCGCGACGCCACCGGTGTGGAAGGTACGCATCGTCAGCTGCGTACCGGGCTCACCAATCGACTGGGCGGCGATGATGCCGACCGCCTCGCCGACGTCCACGGTCTTGCCGGTCGGCAGCGAGCGGCCGTAGCACGCACCGCAGACGCCCAGCTTCGACTCGCAGGTGAGCACGCTGCGCACCCGGACCGTCTCCGTCCCGGCGGCGACGATCTTGTCGACCAGGATCGAGTTGATGTCCTGACCCCGCTCGGCGACGACGACGCCGTCCGGCCCCTTGATGTCGTCGGCCAGCGTCCGGGCGTGCACGCTGGTCTCGGCGTGCTCGTGCACGACCAGCTTGCCGTCGATCCGCTCGCCGATCTGCATCGGGATGGCGCGGTCGGTGCCGCAGTCCTCCTCGCGGATGATGACGTCCTGCGAGACGTCCACCAGACGACGGGTCAGGTAACCCGAGTCGGCGGTACGCAGGGCGGTGTCCGCGAGACCCTTACGGGCACCGTGCGTGGAGATGAAGTACTCCAGCACGGACAGACCCTCCCGGTAGCTGGCCTTGATCGGCCGCGGGATGATCTCGCCCTTCGGGTTGGCCACCAGACCACGGATCGCCGCGATCTGCCGGAGCTGGAGGAGGTTACCGCGAGCACCCGAGTTGATCATCTTCCACAGCGGGTTCTCCTGCGGCAGAGCGGTGTCCATCTCCTTGGCAACCTCGTTGGTCGCCTTGGTCCAGATCTGGATGAGCTCGCCGCGACGCTCCTCCGGGGTCATCAGACCGCGCTGGTACTGCTTGTCGATCTGGTCGGCTTCCTTCTCGTACCGCTCCAGGATCTCCCGCTTGCGCGGCGGGGCGATGACGTCCTCCATGCCGATCGTCACGCCGGACCAGGTGGCCCAGTGGAAGCCGGCCTCCTTGAGCCCGTCCAGGGTGGCGGCCAGCGCCACCTTGGGGAAGCGCTCGGCGAGGTCGTTGACGATCGCGGAGAGCTGACCCTTGCGGATCTCGTAGTTCACGAAGCGGTAGCCCTGCGGCAGCGTCTCGTTGAACAGCACCCGACCGAGGGTCGTCTCGACGGTCAGCGGCTCGCCCTCGGCCCAGCCCTCCGGGGCGGTCCACGCCTCAGCGCCGGCGCCGTTGTCGACCCCGACCACGCCACGCAGGCGGATCTTCACCGGGGCCTGCAGGTGCAGCTCGCCGTTGTCGTACGCCATCCGCGCCTCGGCGTCCGAGCTGAACGCCCGGCCCTCGCCCTTCTCGCCCGCCGTGAGGTGGGTGAGGTGGTAGAGGCCGATGACCATGTCCTGGGTGGGCATGGTGACGGGCTTGCCGTCGGCCGGCTTGAGGATGTTGTTCGACGACAGCATCAGGATCCGCGCCTCGGCCTGGGCCTCGGCGGACAGCGGCACGTGCACCGCCATCTGGTCACCGTCGAAGTCGGCGTTGAACGCGGTGCAGACCAGCGGGTGGATCTGGATGGCCTTGCCCTCGACGAGCTGCGGCTCGAAGGCCTGGATGCCCAGGCGGTGCAGGGTCGGCGCCCGGTTCAGCAGGACCGGGTGCTCGCCGATGACCTCTTCGAGCACGTCCCACACGACCGGGCGCTGCCGCTCGACCATCCGCTTGGCGGACTTGATGTTCTGCGCGTGGTTGAGGTCGACCAGCCGCTTCATCACGAACGGCTTGAACAGCTCCAGCGCCATCTGCTTGGGCAGGCCGCACTGGTGCAGCTTCAGCTTCGGGCCGACGACGATGACCGAACGGCCGGAGTAGTCGACGCGCTTGCCCAGCAGGTTCTGCCGGAATCGGCCCTGCTTGCCCTTGAGCATGTCGGAGAGCGACTTCAGCGGGCGGTTGCCCGGCCCGGTGACCGGCCGGCCGCGGCGGCCGTTGTCGAACAGCGCGTCGACGGCCTCCTGGAGCATCCGCTTCTCGTTGTTGACGATGATCTCGGGCGCGCCGAGGTCGATCAGCCGCTTGAGGCGGTTGTTCCGGTTGATCACGCGGCGGTACAGGTCGTTCAGGTCGGAGGTCGCGAAGCGGCCACCGTCGAGCTGCACCATCGGGCGCAGGTCCGGCGGGATGACCGGCACGCAGTCGAGCACCATGCCGAGCGGCGAGTTGCGGGTGTTCAGGAACGCCGCGACGACCTTGAGCCGCTTGAGCGCCCGGATCTTCCGCTGGCCCTTGCCGGAGCGGATGGTCTCGCGCAGGTTCTCGGCCTCGGCGTCGAGGTCCATGTTCTGGACCAGCGCCTTGATGGCCTCGGCGCCCATGCCGCCGGTGAAGTACTCGCCGAACCGGTCCCGCAGCTCGCGGTAGAGCAGTTCGTCGGTGACGAGCTGCTTCGGCTCCAGCTTGCGGAAGGTGTCCAGCACCTCGTCCAGGCGGTCGATCTCGCGCTGGGCCCGGTCGCGGATCTGGCGCATCTCGCGCTCTCCGCCCTCCTTGACCTTGCGCCGGACGTCCGCCTTGGCACCCTCGGCCTCCAGCTCGGCCAGGTCGGCCTCGAGCTTGGTGGCCCGCTTCTCGATCTCCGAGTCGCGGCTGTTCTCGGCCTGCCGCTTCTCGGCCAGGATCTCGTTCTCGATCGTCGAGAGGTCACGGTGACGCGACTCGGCGTCCACGCTCGTCACGACGTACGAGGCGAAGTAGATGATCTTTTCGAGGTCCTTGGGGGCGAGGTCCAGCAGGTAGCCCAGCCGGCTCGGCACGCCCTTGAAGTACCAGATGTGGGTCACCGGCGCGGCGAGCTCGATGTGCCCCATCCGCTCGCGGCGGACCTTCGACCGGGTCACCTCGACGCCGCAGCGCTCACAGATGATGCCCTTGAACCGGACCCGCTTGTACTTACCGCAGTAGCACTCCCAGTCCCGCTGCGGACCGAAGATCTTCTCGCAGAAGAGCCCGTCCTTTTCCGGCTTCAGGGTGCGGTAGTTGATCGTCTCAGGCTTCTTGACCTCACCGTGCGACCACTGACGGATGTCGTCAGCGGTGGCGAGGCCGATGCGCAGCTCGTCGAAGAAGTTGACGTCGAGCACTATGTCCCCTATGTCGTCGTCTGTACTGCTAGCTAGTGGGTGGGGTCGGGAGCCGGCGAGCCGGCCCCCGACCGCTCACCTCAGACCTCTTCGACCGAGCTCGGCTCGCGCCGGGACAGGTCGATGCCCAGCTCCTCCGCGGCGCGGAACACCTCGTCGTCGGTCTCGCGCATCTCCAGGGCCACGCCGTCGCTGGACAGCACCTCGACGTTGAGGCACAGCGACTGCAGCTCCTTGAGCAGCACCTTGAACGACTCCGGGATGCCCGGCTCCGGGATGTTCTCGCCCTTGACGATGGCCTCGTAGACCTTGACCCGGCCGAGGACGTCGTCGGACTTGATCGTCAACAGCTCCTGCAGGGCGTACGCGGCGCCGTACGCCTGCATCGCCCAGCACTCCATCTCGCCGAAGCGCTGGCCACCGAACTGCGCCTTACCACCCAGCGGCTGCTGCGTGATCATCGAGTACGGACCGGTCGACCGGGCGTGGATCTTGTCGTCGACCAGGTGGTTGAGCTTCAGGATGTAGATGTAGCCGACCGCGATCGGGTCCGGCAGCGGCTCGCCGGAGCGACCGTCGAACAGCTGCGCCTTGCCGGTGGAACCGATCAGCTGCTTGCCGTCCCGGTTGGGCAGGGTCGACGCCAGCAGGCCGGAGATCTCCTCCTCGCGGGCACCGTCGAAGACCGGCGTGGCCACGTTGGTGTCCGGCTCCGACTCGTGCGCCTCGATGGAGCGCAGCTGGCGCTTCCACTCGGCGTCGTCGCCGTCGACGCTCCAGCCCGTCTTCGCCACCCAGCCAAGGTGCGTCTCCAGCACCTGGCCGATGTTCATCCGGGACGGCACACCGAGCGGGTTGAGCACGATGTCGACGGGCGTGCCGTCCTCCAGGAACGGCATGTCCTCGATCGGCAGGATCTTGGAGATGACGCCCTTGTTGCCGTGCCGGCCGGCGAGCTTGTCGCCGTCCTGGATCTTCCGCTTCTGGGCGACGTAGACCCGGACCAGCTCGTTGACGCCCGGCGGCAGCTCGTCGCCGTCCTCGCGGGAGAAGGTACGCACGCCGATGACCGTGCCGGTCTCGCCGTGCGGCACCTTCAGCGAGGT
Source organism: Micromonospora sp. NBC_01740 (assembly GCF_035920365.1). Lineage (NCBI taxonomy): Bacteria > Bacillati > Actinomycetota > Actinomycetes > Micromonosporales > Micromonosporaceae > Micromonospora > Micromonospora sp. NBC_01740. The sequence continues at coordinate 674,861 of NZ_CP109150.1, forward strand.
GTCGCGGACCTCGCGCGCCTTCTCACCGAAGATCGCGCGGAGCAGCCGCTCCTCCGGGGTCAGCTCGGTCTCGCCCTTGGGCGTGACCTTGCCGACCAGGATGTCGCCGGGGACGACCTCGGCGCCGATCCGGATGATGCCGCGCTCGTCGAGGTCGGCGAGCATCTCCTCGCTGACGTTCGGGATGTCGCGGGTGATCTCCTCCGGGCCCAGCTTGGTGTCCCGGGCGTCGACCTCGTGCTCCTCGATGTGGATCGAGGTGAGCACGTCCTGCTGCACGAGGCGCTGCGACAGGATGATCGCGTCCTCGTAGTTGTGGCCCTCCCAGCACATGAACGCCACGAGCAGGTTGCGCCCGAGCGCCATCTCGCCCTCGTCGGTGCACGGACCGTCGGCGATGACCTGACCGGCCTCGACGCGGTCGCCCTCGAAGACGACCGGCTTCTGGTTGACACAGGAGCCGGCGTTGGAGCGGCGGAACTTGTGCAGCAGGTACGTGCGGCGGTGGCCGTCGTCCTGGTGGATGGTGATGTAGTCGGCGCAGAGGTCCTCGATGACGCCGCCGACCTCGGCGACGACCACGTCACCGGCGTCGACCGCGGCACGGTATTCCATGCCGGTGCCGACGAGCGGGGACTCGGCCTTGACCAGCGGCACCGCCTGGCGCTGCATGTTCGCGCCCATCAGCGCCCGGTTGGCGTCGTCGTGCTCGAGGAACGGGATCATCGCGGTGGCGACCGAGGTCATCTGCCGCGGCGACACGTCCATGTAGTCGACGGCGCTCGGCACCACGTCCTCGGTCTCGCCGCCCTTACGGCGGCACAGGACCCGGTCCTCGGCGAACGTGCCGTCGGCCTTCAGCGGCGCGTTGGCCTGCGCCTTGACGAACCGGTCCTCCTCGTCCGCGGTCAGGTAGTCGATCTGGTCGGTGACCCGACCGTCGACGACCTTCCGGTACGGCGTCTCGATGAAGCCGAACGGGTTGACCCGGGCGAAGGTGGACAGCGCGCCGATCAGACCGATGTTCGGGCCTTCCGGCGTCTCGATCGGGCACATCCGGCCGTAGTGGGACGGGTGCACGTCGCGGACCTCGAAGCCGGCCCGCTCCCGGGACAGACCACCCGGGCCGAGCGCGCTCAGCCGGCGCCGGTGGGTCAGGCCCGCCAGCGGGTTGGTCTGGTCCATGAACTGGGACAGCTGCGACGTGCCGAAGAACTCCTTGATCGCCGCCACCACGGGACGGATGTTGATCAGGGTCTGCGGCGTGATCGCCTCGACGTCCTGGGTGGTCATCCGCTCGCGGACGACCCGCTCCATCCGGGACAGACCGACCCGGACCTGGTTCTGGATCAGCTCACCCACGGTACGCAGGCGCCGGTTGCCGAAGTGGTCGATGTCGTCGGCCTCGTAGCCGTCCTCACCGGCGTGCAGCCGGCAGAGGTACTCCACGGTGGCGACGATGTCGTCCTCGGTCAGGGTGCCGGTCGTGATCGGCACCTCCAGCTCGAGCTTCTTGTTGAACTTGTAACGACCGACCTTGGCGACGTCGTACCGCTTCGGGTTGAAGAAGAGGTTGTCGAGCAGGGTCTGGGCGTTCTCGCGGGTCGGCGGCTCGCCAGGGCGGAGCTTCCGGTAGATGTCGAGCAACGCCTCGTCCGCGCCGGCGATGTGGTCCTTCTCGAGCGTGGTCATCATCAGCTCGGACCAGCCGAACCGCTCGCGGATACGCTCGGCCGACCAACCGACGGCCTTGAGCAGGACGGTGACGGCCTGCCGGCGCTTGCGGTCGATGCGGACGCCGACCGTGTCGCGCTTGTCGATGTCGAACTCCAGCCAGGCGCCCCGGCTGGGAATGACCTTGACGCTGGTGAGGTCGCGGTCGGAGGTCTTGTCCGGCTGCTTGTCGAAGTAGACGCCCGGGGACCGGACGAGCTGGCTGACCACGACGCGCTCGGTGCCATTGATGATGAAGGTGCCCTTCGGCGTCATCATCGGGAAGTCACCCATGAACACCGTCTGGCTCTTGATCTCGCCGGTGGTGTTGTTGGTGAACTCCGCGGTCACGAAGAGCGGGGCGCAGTAGGTCAGGTCCTTCTCCTTGCACTCCTCGATCGAGGCCTTGACCTCGTCGAAGCGCGGAGCCGAGAAGGAGAGCGACATGGTGCCGGAGAAGTCCTCAATGGGACTGATCTCGTCGAGGATCTCCGCGAGACCCGAGCGTGCGTGCGGGTCGTCCGCCGACCGGCCCTGCCAAGCCTCGTTGCCGACGAGCCAGTCGAAGGACTCGTTCTGGATGGCGAGGAGGTTGGGGACCTCGAGGTGTTCGGTGATCCTGCCGAATGAAACTCGGCGGGGAGCGAATGCGCTCGACGTACGACTGGTCTTCGCAGGGCGGGAAGCTGCCAAGATGCGTCCTTCCGAGGACCGGTGCTGCAGAACGGCTGGTACGCGTGCACTCCAATGACCCCACCAGAAATATCCGTAAACGGACATTTCCGAGCAGGGGTCAAGTCGGAAGGCAGCGCAAACTAGCAGTGTAGCCGAGAGGCTAACCGCTGTCCAGCCCAACCCGCAGGTCGTCGCGGAACGTGCCTCGGGACCCCTGAACCGGGGTCGAACCGGGCCGCTCGGAACGCGACGTTCCTGCCGGGCCGCTCAGGTGCCGCGGCCGATGGTGTCGCCGCTGCCATTACCCAAGTGGTGGCCGTTGCAAGCGCGGAAGGTCTTGCTGTGTCAGCGTGCCTGTCGGTGCGGGGCCGCGTCAAGGCCCGGCATCCGGGTCGCCGCTTCTTTCCCACCGACGGGCTACTCCCGGGCCCCGGTCGCCGACCGTGGCGGCGCGTCGACGCCCTGCTCACCGCCCCTGTCGCCGGATCCACCACGAAGGCGGGCGGCGATCCAGTGTCGGATCACCGCCCGCCGTGACGCGGTGTGCCCCGGCTCACCGAGCCGGACACGCGCCTGGTGGTACGTCAGGTCACTTGAGGGTGACCTTGGCGCCCTCGCCCTCGAGCTTGGTCTTCGCCTTCTCGGCGGTCTCCTTGTTGGCCTTCTCCAGGACGGCCTTCGGAGCGGCCTCGACCAGGTCCTTGGCCTCCTTGAGGCCCAGGCCGGTCAGCTCGCGCACGACCTTGATGACCTGGATCTTCTTGCCGCCGTCAGCCTCGAGGATGACGTCGAACTCGTCCTTCTCCTCCTCGACCGGAGCAGCGGCGGCCGGGCCGGCCGGGCCGGCGACGGCGACCGGAGCGGCCGCGGTGACCTCGAAGGTCTCCTCGAACTGCTTCACGAACTCGGAGAGCTCGATCAGCGTCATCTCCTTGAACGCGTCGAGCAGCTCGTCGGTGCTGAGCTTCGCCATGTCTGGCGTCCTTTCCTGAATCTGTTAGGTAAGAACTGGGTGCGCCGCGGGGCCTCAGGCCGCCTCGGCGCCCTCCTTCTCGCGCTTGTCCTGCAGGGCGGCCGCCAGACGGGCGGTCTTCGACAGCGGGGCCTGGAACAGGGCCGCGGCCTTGCTCAGGTTGCCCTTCATCGCGCCGGCCAGCTTGGCCAGCAGCACCTCACGGGACTCCAGGTCGGCGAGCTTCGTGACCTCGGCCGCGGTAATGGCCTTGCCCTCGAAGACACCGCCCTTGATGACGAGCTTCGGGTTGGCCTTCGCGAAGTCGCGAAGCCCCTTCGCCGCCTCGACGACGTCGCCCGAAACGAAAGTCAGCGCGGTAGGACCGGAGAACATCTCGTCGAGGCCGGAGATACCAGCGTCGGTCGCGGCACGCTTCGCGAGCGTGTTCTTCGCAACGGTGTAGCTGGTCTCCTTGCCGAGCGAGCGCCGCAGCTGGGTGAGCTGGGAAACCGTCAGACCGCGGTACTCGGTCAGCACCGTGGCACCCGCGTTGCGGAAGCTCTCGGTCAGCTCAGCGACGGCCGTGGCCTTGTCGGCCCGGATCGGCTTGTCCGCCATGTCCCTCCTCTCTCGTTACTCGAGGCCGGTCACCGTCGTCGGCCGGAGCTTTCGACGGGGGCGCAGGTGCCACGACAACGAGAAAGGCCCCGGCGCAGGGCGCACGGGGCGAGGGCCGGCACACGGACACGGTCGGCGGACCATGCTCAGCACCGATTTTCGCTTACCGCCCTGCGCGGGTCGCCCGTAGTCGCGGGACCTTCGACCGTGCCGGGGCACGGTGACCAGCGGTCTCTGGGTGGAACTTCGCGGCCTAGGTTACGCGAGGAGCCCCGCGACCACCAAATCGCCCCCCGGTGGGCCGGGTCACTCCCCCGCACCCCGAGGGGCCGACGGTCAGGGTCGGTGACGCCGCCGCCACAGATACGCCGCTGCGGCCGCCGCGCTCCAGGCCACGGCCCAGGCGGTGAGCAGGCCCACCGTGGACGCGACCAGGCCGTCGGCGGCGGCCCGCGCGGTGGCCATCACCGGCGGCGCCAGCCACGGCGCCACCGAGCCGCTCAGGCCGAGGGCGACCGCGCCGACCCCGCCGAGCGCGAGCACCGCGACGCCGTAGCCGGCGCTGCCCGTGGAGGCGCGGCTGGCCAGCGCCCCGAGCGCCACCGCCGCGGGTACGGCCAGCAGGTGCGCCCACAGCCCGACGGCGATCCCCACCGGCACCGACCGGTCGCCCGGTCCCACCGGACCGGCGACCCCGCCCACCAGCCACGGGAAGACCAGCGCGACGGCCACCGTGCCGAGCCCGGCCACGCCGGCCGCCAGCAGCCCGGCCAGTCGCTCCCGGCGCACCCCGACGAGCGCCTGCGCCAGCCGGCGCTGCACGTCCGGCTCGACGTCCAGCAGCACCTTGGTCTGCCAGGCGAGCACCGGGAAGAGCACCACCGCCGAGACGCCGTACGCCTCCCCCGGCTGCGCCCGGCCGCCGCCGTAGAGGACGCCGAGAGCCACCAGGCCGGCCAGCAGCGGGGCCAGCGCCCGTCCCGTACGCAGGAAGCCCGCCAGCCGCAGCCGGAGCAGTGCGGTCACCGTGGCCCTCCGGTGGTCCCGCCCGTGGCCTCTGGCGCCCGGGCGACGGGCGGCGCGCCGGGGTCCACGGTCGCCGTCGGCGGCCCCTCGGCGTCGTCCGGGGCGGCCACGCCGGGTCGGGCGGGCCGGCGTACGCGAAGGATCCGGTGCCCCTCGGCGCGCAGCCGGGCGACGGTGCCGTCGACTCGCGCCACCGGGACCGCGACCTCGACCACCGCCAGCGCCGCCTCCGCCGACGGGGCGGCCTCGGTGACCGTGCCGTCCGCCACCGTCCACCGGCGGGCACCCGGCAGCCGGGCGATCTCGCCCCGGTGGTCGCTGACCAGCACCGAACCGCCCGCCGCCGCCACCTCGTCGATCACCTCGGGCACGAGGTCCCGGGTCGCGGCGTCGAGGCCCTCCCACGGCTCGTCGAGGACCAGCAGGCCGGGTGGACGCAGCATCGCCTGGGCCAGGCCGACCTTCTGGGCGGTGCCCTTGGACAGCTCCGGCAGGCGGACCCGGCGGAACCCGGACAGGCCCAGCCGGGAGGTCCAGTGGTCGACCGCGTGGCCGGCGGCCGCCGGGTCGAGGCCGGCGACACGTCCCATGGCGGTCAGGTAGTGCTCGACGGTGAAGGGTTGGTCGGCCGGGAAGCGCTCCGGGACCCACCCGACGTGCCGGGGTCGACCGGTGACCCGCCCCCGGCTCGGCCGCAGCACCCCGGCCGCCACCTGGAGCAGGGTCGACTTGCCCACACCGTTGCGGCCGAGGACGACCACGACCTCACCGGGGCCGATCCGCACCGCGGCTTCCCGCAGCACCCACGGGCCCCGCCGCCGGTAGCGCAGCCAGACGTTCTCCAGGCGCACCGGCCGAGCATGCCACAACCGACACGGAACGGGGCGCCGCCACGATGTGGCGACGCCCCGTCACGGGTACGGATGCTCAGGCCTCGGCCGGAGCCTCCTGCAGGTTCTTCACCACGTTGGGGTCGACCGGGACGCCCGGGCCCATGGTGGTGGTGAGGGTGACCTTCTTGAGGTACTTGCCCTTCGCGGCGGACGGCTTGGCCCGCAGGACCTCGTCGAGGACCGCCGCGTAGTTGTCGATCAGCTGGGTCTCGGAGAACGAGGCCTTGCCGATGATCAGGTGCAGGTTGGAGTGCTTGTCCACCCGGAAGGTGATCTTACCGCCCTTGATGTCCGAGACCGCCTTGGTGACGTCCATGGTCACCGTGCCGGTCTTCGGGTTCGGCATGAGACCGCGCGGGCCCAGGATCCGCGCGATCCGGCCGATCTTGGCCATCTGGTCCGGCGTGGCGATCGCCGCGTCGAAGTCGAGCCAACCGCCCTGGATCCGGGCGACCAGCTCGTCGGTGCCCACCTCGTCCGCACCGGCGGCGACGGCCTCCTCGGCCTTCGCACCGGCGGCGAAGACGATCACGCGGGCGGTCTTACCGGTGCCGTGCGGCAGGTTGACCACGCCACGGACCATCTGGTCCGCCTTGCGGGGGTCGACGCCGAGGCGCATGGCGACCTCGACCGTGGCGTCGAACTTGGCGGAGGTGGTGTCCTTGGCCAGCTTCACGGCCTCGGCGGGGGTGTAGAGCTTCGACCGGTCGATGACCTCGGCGGCCTTGCGGTAGCTCTTGCTGCGCTGCATTTTCTACGTACTCCTGTGGTCTATGGCGGGCCGCGGCTTCACGCGCGCCCTCCCACGAACTGGATCTGGCGGTGACCGAGGTCAGTCGTTGACGACGATGCCCATCGACCGGGCGGTGCCGGCGATGATCTTCGCAGCCTGGTCGATGTCGTTGGCGTTGAGGTCGACCATCTTCTTCTCGGCGATCTCACGCACCTGGGCCTGCGACACCGAGCCGACCTTGTCCTTCTGCGGGACGCCCGAGCCCTTCTCCACTCCGGCGGCCTTGAGCAGCAGCCGGGCGGCGGGCGGGGTCTTCAGGACGAAGGTGAAGCTGCGGTCCTCGTAGACGCTGATCTCGGCGGGGACGATGTCGCCCCGCTGAGCCTCGGTCTGCGCGTTGTAGGACTTGCAGAACTCCATGATGTTCACGCCGTGCTGGCCGAGCGCGGGGCCGACCGGCGGCGCCGGCGTGGCCTGGCCCGCCTTCAGCTGAAGCGTGAAAGTCTTGACGAGCTTCTTCTTCGGAGGCATGTCTCTTCCTGGGGCTTGGAACTGGGAAAGGTGCCGGCCGCAGGCGCGCACGGTCAGCGCGATGCGACAGCGGCGACGTTCTAGAGTAGCGCAGCGTCCCGCCGCCGCCTGCGCCGAGGTCGGGCGGGGGGCGGAACAGGTACGCCGGCAGCGGGCCGCTGCCCACCGCCGGCGCTCCCGACGTCAGATCTTGGCGACCTGGTTGAAGTTCAGCTCCACCGGCGTCTCGCGACCGAAGATCGACACCAGCACCTTGAGCTTCTGCTGGTCGGCGTTGATCTCGCTGATCGTCGCCGGCAGCGAGGCGAAGGCGCCGTCGGTGACGGTGACCGAGTCGCCGACCTCGAAGTCGAGGACCTTGATCTCGGGCTTGGCCTTCTTCTGCTCGGTCTCGACGGCCGGCGCCAGCCACTTCAGCACCTCGTCGAGGGAGAGCGGGGCCGGGCGGTCGGCCCGGTCCGTCGCGCCCACGAAGCCGGTGACACCCGGCGTGTTGCGCACGCAGGAGTAGGACTCGGCGGTCAGCTCCATCCGGACCAGGATGTAGCCCGGGAAGACCTTGGCCTGGATCTGCGACCGCTTCCCGTTCTTGACCTCCACCTCTTCCCGGGTCGGCACCTCGACCTGGTAGATGTAGTCCTCCATGTCGAGGCTCGTAATCCGGGTCTCGAGGTTGGTCTTGACCTTGTTCTCGTAGCCGGCGTACGAGTGCACCACGTACCAGTCGCCCGGCGCGTAGCGCAGCTTCTGCCGCAGCTCGGCGACCGGGTCGTAGTCCTCGTCCGGCGCGGGCTCGGTGGTGGGGAACTCCGGCTCGCTGGCGGCCTCGACCGACTCGTCACCAGCCGCCGTCGCCACCGTGGACTGCTCGTCCGTGGTCTCGGCGGTCTCGTCGTACTCAGGCACGCTCGCTCACTTCCGTCACTATCGGCTCAGTCGGCCGGTCAGCTGGGGTTGCCGAAGACCCACAGCACGCCCTTCGCGAAGGCGAAGTCAAGGCCGGCCACGATCGTCAGCATCACCGCGACGAAGGCGACCACAACGGCCGTGTAGGTCAGCAGCTCCTTGCGGGTCGGCCAGATGACCTTACGCAGTTCCGCCACGACCTCGCGGATGAATCGGGCGATGCGGCCGAACAGACCGACCCGGTCGGTTTCCGCCTTGGTCTTCGGCTTGCTGTCCGCCGAATCCGCCTTCGCCCGCGAGCGCGTCGCGGTGCCGCCCCGGGATACCGGCTCCTCGGCGTCGGTGGCGTCGTCATCGGCCACGTCGTCGACGACCTCGTCGTGCAGACGGTCGTCGCCGGCGTCCTCGCCGCGCCGCTTCTTGTCGGCCACTTCGCCCTCCGTCGCGGGATGTCGGGGTCGCACGCTGTCGGGCGTGCGCGGCGCTTGGTCACGCCGGCCGGACCAACCGTCCCGCGACGGGCCGCGGCCGGCGGATCAGCCGGGAGGACCCGAATGCCTCGGGGCCACCCCGCCGATGCCACCACCACGGGCCGGACGCCGCCGTAAGGCGGCGCGACCCACGGGAACGGTCAGGCCTGAGGCGCAGGGGTGACAGGACTTGAACCTGCAGCCTGCGGTTTTGGAGACCGCTGCTCTGCCAATTGAGCTACACCCCTGTGCGGCAATGCTCATCCCGCCCGGTCATGCACGACCGTGCAGGGGTTACTTGCCCCACGGCGGACCAGTGTACGGGTAGCGGCACCACTTTCCCAACCGGTCTGCCCCTCGCGCGTCGGATGCCTGGTCAGCGGGCCGTCCGGACGGTCGCGCGAGCCTGCGAGAGTACCTTCTCCCCCCGGCAGACGGCGGTCACGTCGAGCCTGGTCAGGCCGTCCTCGGTGACCTCCCGGACCACGGCCGTGACCTCGATCTCGGTGCCCTCGTCGTCGTCCGGGACGACCACCGGCCGGGTGAAGCGGACGTTGTAGTCGACGATCGCGTCGGGCGCCCCGGCCCACTCCGCCACCGCGCGGCCGACCAGCGCCATGGTGAACATGCCGTGGGCGATCACGCCGGGCAGACCCACCTTCGTGGCGGTCCGGTCGTTCCAGTGGATCGGGTTGAAGTCCCCCGAGGCGCCGGCGTAGCGGACCAGGTCCGCGCGCGTCACCCGGAACGTCCTGGCTGGCAGTTCCATCTCAGCCCTCCCCGCGTACGACGAGCTTCGACCAGACGGTCACGACCGGCTCACCGGCCGGGGTGGCGACCTCGGTGCGGGTGGTCAGGAAGCCGTGCCCGCCACGGCTGCTGACGTCGTCGATGACGCTGACGCAGACCAGCTCGTCCCCCGCCACCACCGGCCGGGCGTAGGCGAAGCGCTGGTCGCCGTGGACGACGCGGCTGTAGTCGACGCCGAGGGCCGGGTCGTCGATGATCTGCTGGTTGGCCGCCATGGTGAGCACGATGGGGAAGGTCGGCGGGGCGACCACGTCCGGGTGGCCGAGCGCGCGGGCGGCCTCCGGATCGTGGTGGGCCGGATCGGCGGCGCCGATCGCCGTGGCGAACTCGCGGATCTTTTCTCGGCCCACCTGGTAGGGGGCGGTCGGCGGATACGTCCGGCCGACGAAGGACGGGTCCAGGGACATGCCGCGAACCTACACGCAAACGCCGATCGCCGATCCGTACGGTCGGCGGCGGCCGGAGCCGCGCCGTCCCTACGGACCGGCGATCGGGAAGTGCCTGAGGACCGGGCCGGCGGTGCCGGCCGTGGGTCAGCGGGTCTCGCGGTGGACCGTGTGCTTGCCGTCCCGCGGGCAGAACTTCTTCAGCTCGATGCGGTCGGGGTCGTTACGACGGTTCTTGCGCGTGATGTAGTTGCGCTCCTTGCACTCCACACACGCCAAAGTGATCTTCGGCCGGACATCGGTCGCCTTCGCCACGGCGGAGTGCCTTCCTCGCTACGGGTAACAACTACGGCGCATCAGCCTACGCGCTGACGGCGCGGACATGCAAAGTGGGCGCCAGTGGCGCCCATCCCACCGACCGCCGGGAGCTGGCCCGGTGGACGAGAGTAGCGGTGGCCGGACTTGAACCGGCGACACAGCGATTATGAGCCGCTTGCTCTACCATCTGAGCTACACCGCCGTGGCGGGTCCAGCCGGACCCTCTGAGCCCCCTTACGGAATCGAACCGTAGACCTTCTCCTTACCATGGAGACGCTCTGCCGACTGAGCTAAGGGGGCCTGCGCGATCTCCCCGGGGGGTGACGCGCAGGGGATACATTACACGGCCGTGCGGCGGAGATGAAATCGGATCCCCCACAGGCGCGTCTCCGCAGTTCAGGGCACGGCCCGCAGCCGGGGCAGCTCCCCCGGGGAGATCGTCTCCGGGTCCACCTGGGCGCCGAACCAGGCCTCCAGCCGCTCGTACGGCAACGGGCGGCTGAACAGGAAGCCCTGGCCGATCTCGCAGCCGATGTCCTGGAGCAGCTCCAGGGTCAGCTCGCTCTCCACGCCCTCGGCGACCACGGCCAGGCCGAACTGCTGGGAGAGCGTGACCACCGCGTTGACGATCGCCAGGTCGCCCGGGTCCGTCGCCATGCCCTGCACGAAGGAGCGGTCGACCTTCACCTCGTGCACCGGCAGGCGGCGCAGGTGGGCCAGGGACGAGTCGCCGGTGCCGAAGTCGTCCACCGACAGCCGTACGCCGAGGTCCCGCAGTCGCCGCAGGGTCGGGATGGGCCGGTCGGTGCCGTCCAGCACCCCGGCCTCCTTGATCTCCAGCGTGAGCAGCTGCGGCGGCACGCCGTACTCGTCGAGCAGCTCCTTGACGCGGGCCGGGAAGTGCTGGTCGGTGAGCGTACGCGCGGAGAGGTTGACCGCGACGGCGAGCGGCTGGCCGGCGTGCGTCCAGTCCCGGCTGCGCCGCAGCCCCTCGCGGAGCACGAACTCGGTGAACCGGCCGAGCTGGCCGGTGTGCTCGGCCACCGCGACGAAGTCCTCCGGGGCGACCGTGCCGTGCGCCGGGTGCTCCCAGCGGGCCAGGCACTCCACGCCGACCAGCCGGCGGTCGCGCAGCGTCACCTTGGGCTGGAAGTAGACCTCCAGCTCGTCGGCGTCCAGCGCGCGCCGCAGGTCGCCGGCGAGGCCGAGCCGCCGCAGCGACCGCGACTCCAGCGTCGGGCTGAACAGCTGCACGCTGCCCGGCACGGACTTGGCCGCCGTCGCCGCCAGATCCACCCGTTGCAGCAGGGCGACGGCGTCGCTGCCGTGGTCGGGGTGCACGGCGACACCGACGGCCGTGTCCACGTCGAGGGTGAGCGCGTCGAAGACCATCTCGTCGCGGATCTGCTCGCGCAGCTGCGCGGCCAGCTCCATCGCCGCCTCGGCGCTCTCCAGGCGCAGCGTCACCAGGAACTCGTCCCCGCCGGCCCGCCCGACCAGGGCCGCCGAGGGTACGCAGGAGCGCAGCCGGTTGGCGACCTCCACCAGGACCTTGTCGCCGGCGGCGTGCCCGAGCGACTCGTTGACCTGGCGCAGCCGGTCGACGTCGAACAGCAGCAGGGCCACCACCTCGCCGGGCGCCCGGATCTTGACGGCCTCCTCCAGCGCGCCCGTGATCCGTCGCCGGTTCGGCAGCCTGGTCAGCGTGTCGTGGCTGGCGTCGTGCCGGAGCCGGTCGACCAGCCGCGAGTTTTCCAACGCCACCGCCGCGTGCGCCGCCACCGTCTCGAAGAGCGGCACGTCGGTGCGGACGAAGTAGTTGCTGTCCCCCAGCCGGTTGGCCACCTCCAGCGTCCCGATGACCGCCTGGCCGGACCGCAGTGGAAGGACGATCACGTCCTTGACCCGGTGCGTCGAGAGGGGGGCGCGCAGGTCGCCGTCGGTCGTCAGTCCTCGACCGACGGCCACGGTGCGGCCCTCGTCCCGGGCCCGTTCCCGCAGGGCGGCCGGGGTCTTGGCGAAGTCGAGCAGACCGGGGGCGTCGTTGCGCGCGGTCAGCAGCACCTCGGGGTGCCGGCCCTGGGCGGGCAGCCAGAGCGTCGCGTACTCGGCCTGCATGAGCGCCCGTACGCGGCCCAGGAGGGCGTCGGGCAGCGTGCCGTACTCACCGCTCTCGCTGACCGCGCGGCTCAGCTCGTACATGTCGGTGAGGGTGCGGTGCTGCCGGAAGAACTGCGCGTACGCCCGGTAGACGAAGGCCAGCGCGACGAGGAGCGCCCCCAGCAGCAGCAACGACCACCAGGTGGCCGCGATGAGGATGAGGACGATGATGCCGATGGCAATATTGATCATCGCTGCCAGGAGCCCCGGCATCGACTGCCGGAACGCGCCCCGGCCCGCCTGCCAGCCCTGCAACAGTGTGTGCACGCCGGCGACCGAGGCCATGCTCAGCAGGTTCACCATGCTGGCCGCAAAGAACAGCTTGAGCCAGGTGGCCGGGCCGACATCCTCGACGGGCGGCAGGGCCTGGAGCACGAGGACGGCCAGGGACGAACCCGCGGCCGCGCGGCCCACGTTGAACCAGAACTTCGTCGGGCCGAACCGGTGCCTGAGGTGCGACACGGCCGACGCGACCGTGTAGATCATGACAACCGTCAGCGGTTCGACGAGATAGAACGCCAGGACCAGTGGGATCTCGGTCAGGGTCACGCCGAGGGACTGCCGCCGAACGGTGAAGTTCAGTACCGGGATCCCGGCGGCCACCATGGCCACGAGAAGTGGCAGCGCGAGCGACCACCCGCCGAACGGCTGCGGCGCGACCAAGCCGACCGCCGTCGTGCAGACGATGGCGATCAGGGCCAACGGCCCGGTGATCAGCCACGCGTATTCAGTCGAGCGGGGGCCGGTGGGGCCACGACCCGCCATCCCGTGCCCCCTTACCGGCCCGCCGGTGTCACGTCATCGAGCGGTGGTCACTCAACGAGGCGCGGGCATGTTCCAGATGATGTCGGCGGTCTGGAGATCTCCGAATCCCTGGAGGTCACCGACCAGGACGCCGCTCGCGAGAACGGCGAGCGCGAAAAGCGAGCCAAGCAGCTGGCCGAGCTTTCGACGAGACATGGTTGCTCCTGCAGGGGAAGTGTCACGGGGATGGTGGAGGTTCCACGATCGTGCCACAAGGCAGGTACCCAGAAAAGCGGTGCGTGTACCGCCGGGCCGAGCGTCGGCGACGTTCCGCCGTTCGGCCCACGGGCCGCCCCGACCGAGCCCTGATCACGGGGGCTGAGTGGGCATCATGCACTTCGCACATTGCGGATTGCGACCTTCCGCGCAATTCGGGGAAGGTCCGGGAGTCCGGGCGTACCCACCTTCACCGTGGGTGACCCCCTGCCCGGGAGGAGGCCCGGCCGGACATCGACCACCATACTCGTTCTGCGCCAGCGCGCCAGGGCTGAGACGACGGACCGACAAAGCTCCGCCACGAACCCGGGTAGGAGCATTCAGGACGGCGGTCCCGTGGCTGCTATCTGCCGCAGGCTGGGCACCGCTCGCGCACCGGTACCGCCGGGGTGTCGGCCGTCGCGCCGGAACGTGCCCGGACTGCGAGCGCCCCGGTCAGAGCCGCCACGCCCGCGATGAGGACGGCGACGGCGGTTCCGGCGCCGACGCGGAAGTCCGCATGGCCGGCGCCGACCACGGGCGCTACGTTCTCGGTCAGGGGCCCCAGGGCGAGCAGTCCGACGGGGGTGAGCAGGACGAGAAGAGCCCAGATGCCCCGGGCGTCGCCGCGCAGGGACAGCACGGCCGCGGCGAGCATGGCGGCCAGCAGAAGGACCGCGCCGGTTTCCGGGAGGAACGCGCCCCCGTAGCTGAACCGGTAGAACCACGCGCCCTTCCCGGCCAGGACCCCCGCTGCGACGAGAGCCGCCCCCAGTGCGATCGGCAAGGGTGCGAGCCGGTGGCGTAGCACCGTGTGGGAGGGAAGTGCCAGTGCCAACACGCCCAAAGCCGCCTGAGGAAGCAGAACGAACAGGTACGGGCGGGGCAACTCGAACAGGGCGGCGACGGGCACCACGGCGACGGTGGACACCAACGCCAGTCCGATCGCGGCGCGGGCCCACCGGGCCGGCCCGAGAACATGAACGACGGCGGCCAGCAGCCAGCAGGCCCAGACGACGATGCCCGTGGTGGCGAACGGCCCGAAGGCCGGCGAGCCCCACACACCCGGCGTGGTGACCACTTCGGCGGCGGCCCAGAAGCCAGCGAGGGCGGTCGCGGTCAGGTGGCTCAGAACAGCGGCGAGGCGTACGCCGGGTATGAGGTCGGCAGCGCCGGCGGCGCGCAGGCGCTCACGCCCACCCCCGGCCAGCACGTCCCCCACGTCGAGGATCGACGGCCAGCGGCGGTCGGGCGCGGCCAGGTCGAGATACGTGCCGACGATCTCGCCGCCCCGTGCCTGGCGGTACGCGGCGGGATACGCCCGCAGCAGTTGCCGGTAACGGCGTTCCAGGTCCCTCACGCCGGCCCTCCGGGGGCAGGCCGGGCGGCGGTACGGGCCCAGAAGGTGGGTTCCCCCGGTGGTGTGTCCACGACTCGGAATGTATCGGCTACGAAGGCATTTGACGGCGGAACCGCCACAGCCACGCATTGGGGCGTGCGCCCGCACCCCTCAGACCGGCGCCGGGCCACAGGGAGCGCAGGGTCACCTGTTCCCGCCATGGTCCCGGGTGCTCAGCCGTGTTGCCCGATGCTGACCAGCAGCTGCGTAACCCGAGTCCTGATGTCGTCGCGGACCTGGCGGACGATGTCGAGGGGTTGGCCGGCGGGGTCGGTGAGCTTCCAGTCCTCGTAGCGCTTGCCGGGGAAGACGGGGCAGGCGTCGCCGCAGCCCATGGTGATGATGACGTCGCTGGCTTCGGCCGTGTCCCAGGTGAGTTGGGCCGGCGTCTGGTCGACGATGTCGATGCCGACCTCCCGCATGGCGTCGACGGCGACGGGGTTGATCTGGCCGGCGGGTGCGCTGCCAGCGGAGCGGACCTCGATGGTGTCTCCGGCGAGGTGGCGCAGCCAGGCGGCGGCCATCTGGGAGCGGCCGGCGTTGTGGACGCAGACGAACAGGACGCTGGGTTTGTGGCTCATCGGTGATGTCCTTCCCATCAGATGACGTTCGGGCTGCGGCGCTCGATGAGGGTGACGTCGCGCCAGGTTCCGTGGTGACGGCCGACGCGTTCGCGGGTGCCGACGGTGCGGAAGCCGCAGGCGGCATGCAGGGCGAGGCTGGCGGAGTTCTCGGGAAAGACGCCGGATTGGATGGTCCAGATGCCGGCCTGCTCGGTGGAGGCGATCAGGGCGTCGAGCAGGAGGCGGCCGATTCCCTGGCCGCGGGCGTCGGGATGGACGTAGACGGAGTGCTCGACGACCCCGGCGTAGACGCACCGGTCGGAGACGGCGGAGCAGGCGACCCAGCCGAGGACCCGGCCGGTGGGGTCGATGGCCACCCAGCGGTGACCAGGTAGCCGACTGGCGGTGAACTGCTCCCAGGTGGGCGGCTCGGTCTCGAAGGTGGCGTTGCCGGTGGCGATGCCGAGCCGGTAGATGTCCAGCACGGCGTCGGCGTGCTGATCGCCCATGGCGGCGATGGTGATGCCGGTGGCGCTGGCGAAGGCGGTCATCGGTTCTCCCGGGCGAGGTGCGGCACGACGACGGCGTCGGCGGAGTCTGCGGCGTGGGGATACCAGGCGGCGAGGGCCGCGACGGCGACCAGGCCGCCGACGAACTGGGCGGCGACGAAGCCGGGCACCGACGCCGGGGCGATGCCGGCGAAGGTGTCGGTGAACGCGCGACCGATGGTGACGGCGGGGTTGGCGAACGAGGTCGACGAGGTGAACCAGTAGGCCGCGCCGATGTAGGCGCCGACGGCGGCAGGGGCAGCGGAGGTGCGGCCGGTGTGGGCGAGGGCGAAGACCAGGACGACGAGACCGGCGGTGGCGACCACCTCGGCCAGCCACAGGTTCCCGCCGGTCCGCTCGGTACGCGACCAGGCCACGGCCGGCAGGTCGAACATCAGGCCAGCCAGCACCGCCCCGGTGATGGCTCCGCCGGTCTGGGCGGTGGTATAGGCGGCGAGGTCGCGGGCGGTCAGGCCGGTGCCGGCGCGGCGGCCGAGCCACCAGT
The DNA here is from genome assembly GCF_035920365.1 of Micromonospora sp. NBC_01740. Taxonomy (NCBI): domain Bacteria; kingdom Bacillati; phylum Actinomycetota; class Actinomycetes; order Micromonosporales; family Micromonosporaceae; genus Micromonospora; species Micromonospora sp. NBC_01740. The sequence goes on from NZ_CP109150.1 coordinate 691,069, forward strand.
CGACGGCGGAGACGACCGGGTTGAAGTGCGCCCCGGACACCGGCCCGAACATGAGGATCAGCGCGCCCAGGGCGAGGGCGGTGGCGATCGCGTTCTCCAGGAGCTGGAGCCCGACGTCGTCGGGAGAGAGCCGGGAGGCGGCGATCCCGGAGCCGACGACGGCGGCGACCAGCAGGGCCGTACCGGTGAACTCAGCCGATGCCCGGCGGGCCAGGGTGAGGGTCACGCGGTGGCCTGCGCGGACCCGGCGGGGAGGTCCAGCAGCGCGCCGAGCTGCCGAAATGCTTCCGGGCGGGCCCGGTACCACACCCAGGTGCCGCGACGGTCGGAGTCGACCAGGCCGGCCTCGCGCAGCACCTTGAGGTGGTGGGAGATGGTCGGCCCGGACAGGTCGAACGCCGGGGTCAGGTCGCAGACGCAGATCTCCGGCACGGAGGCGATCATCGACATCAGCCGCAGCCGGATCGGGTCGCCCAGCGCCTTGAACATCGGCGCGACCACCGCCGCCTGCTCGGCCTCCAGCGGACGGACCGCGATCGGGGAGCAGCAGGCCACGGCTTTGAGGTCCACCACCGGAAGCGCTTGTTTCGACATGCCTCTAGGTTGACAGATCTCGAAACAGGGTGCAACGTAGGTCCTGCTTCGAAGAACATCTAGGCAAGGGCGAAGTGATGCTCAAGCTGTTCACCCGTCGTCGCAACACCCGCGTTCGAGACGTGACGCTCTGCGAGTCGTGCGGGCAGGTCTGCACCGCGGACTGCCACGCCGACGCCCGTTACGAGCGCGCCCGCACCACCGCTCTCACCAGCCACCACATCCGCTGAATCCGTCAGGAGGGGAACCATGTCCCGCGTCCAGCTCGCCCTGCGTGTATCCGACCTCGAAGGCTCCATCGCCTTCTACTCGAAGCTGTTCGACACCGAGCCGGCCAAACGTCGCCCCGGCTACGCCAACTTCGCCATCGAAAACCCGCCGCTGAAGCTCGTGCTCCTGGAGGGCGAGGCCGGCCAGCCCACCGTGATGGACCACCTGGGCGTCGAGGTGTTCAGCACCGACGAGGTCAACGCCGCCACCAGGCGCCTCACCGACTCCGGCCTGATCACTCTGGAGGAGAACAGCACCGAATGCTGCTACGCCCTCCAGGACAAGGTCTGGGTACGCGGCCCCGGCAACGAGCCCTGGGAGGTCTACACCGTCAAGGCCGACTCCGACCAACTGGACAAGGTCAGCGAGAGCGCGTGCTGCACCCCCGCCACCGACAAGGAAACGGTCACCGCCGGAGCCCAGGCAAACTGCTGCTGACCGCTGCGAATCCGCGCCCGCCCTCGATTCAGAGGGTGGGCGCGATTGCTCGGGTGGGCACAACTCCACGGACAGCATCGGCCAGTGGTTGCGGGCGAGAGAGCGTCTATCGCAGCCCTCTCCCAAGATCACCTGTTCCCGCGGTCCCTGCGGAGAGACTGATCAAGTTGGACTCCGCCGGTCTGAACGAGAACGGCCCCGGAGTGCGTTTCGCGGTTCCCTGGGGCCGCCCGTGATTCTGCTTGGGCGGGTAGCGGATTCGAACCTCTGTAGCTTTCGCGACGCATTTACAGGGGTGTCCGTGATCCTGGCTCGGGCAATATTCACTGAGCTGCCGTTCCTGCCTTCCAATCGCCCGTCCGGGGGAGGGCCGCTCACCAAGTGCCCACGGATGGAACCTTGCCCCCAGGACGCCGCTCGTGGCTACAGCGTCATCCGAACCGACTCGATGAGATGCCAACTCGCGATGCTCGCTACCGTCGCCACCGCGGCGGCCATCAAGAAGACCCGCAGTGAGATCGGTGGCCGACGGAGCCGTAACGCAACGAGCGCGGCTGCTGCCGTAAGGAGAAGTTGCACCGCTGCCGTCCCCAGCCTCGTCCAGACGAAGGAATCCATGGGACCGACCCAGACGAACGCGATGAAGAGGACGGTGTAGGCCGCCTCCCCGGCAAGCAGCCCGAGCGCTACGCCGAGAGCAATGCCGGCGTTGCGGGTAGTGCCCGTCCTTAAGACGTGTGCGAGGTAGCCAAGCACCAATCCGCCAAACGACGAACCAACCAGCCAGAAGGCCGACGCGCGCATGATGGAGCCGAGCCCGTCCGGTGGTGGCGTCGAACCGCTGAGCCACTGCCGACTCAGCGAGGCAACGAGGCCGTAGTAGGTCAGAGTCGCCACGGCGAGTGTGCCGACCCCAGCGACCAGAGCTGATCTCAAAGTCGGGGCGTAGTAGGTCACGGCGAGGGCCACCACGCCCCAGGCGAATCCCGAGCTGAAGGCTGGCACGAGGACCCTGCCCACAGCTTCCGGCACGAGGTCGGCAGCGAACGCCCCCATCCCCAAGGCGACTCCCGCAAAGACCGGGGGAAGTACCTCTCGCCACGCCCTTCGTCTACCGAGGGTCTTCGAATCCGTCACCTGAACACCGCCGGGACAATCAAGGTTCACTGTTGCGCTCTCATCCGCGCTGCCACGGGCGGTCGATCGCGTACATCACCTGACGCGCGGCGAACTCCTCGAACGCGTCGACCCGGACCATGCCAAGGGCTTCCAAGAGGCGGACCGATCGGGTGTTCGCCTCCTGAGTGACAGCGATCAGCCGGGCGGCGTCCGCGAACCGGTCGAAGGCCAACCCGATGGCCGCCGCGCATGCCTCCCGGGCGTACCCCCTCCCCCACCACTCCGGTAGGAAGACGTACGACAACTCAAGATCACCTGTGCGGTACCGGCCCAGGTGGCACCTACCGACGGCCTCCCCGGAGTGCGTCGCCACCATCAGTCCGCCCGCCTGGTCATACCTCCGACGCTCGGCCAATTCCACATCAGACACCGGACCACCGAGGTATCGCCGCATCACCGGGTCACGCCACATCCGTTCAATGACAGCCATGTCGGACGAGTGAACCTCTCGCAGTACGAGCCTGCCCGTCACTGCCAGTGGCGAACCCACTTCACTAGTCATCGCCTCAGTCTGCACTTGTCCCGCGCCCATCCGGGGGCGTCGCCGATCTTGTCGTTCATGATCACGGCCGTGTGTGAGGTGGTGCCCCACCACGGCCCGCAGTGCGTGCTGGTCCCGACTTTCGGGTGCACCCACAGGACTCGCGCCCAGCTTCGAGCGACGAACGTCAACTACTCCGTAGCCGCCGTCGCGCTCATCGAGCCTTGACTCATACGTCGATCATCTGCTTATGTTGATGACATGACTGGTTCCTTCGCGGCGATGCGCGAACCCACCTACTTCATCTTGGCCGCGTTGCAGGACGAACCCTTGCACGGCTACGCGATCGTCAAGCGGGCGCAGGAGTTGTCCGACGGGCGGGTGCGCCTCACGACGGGCACCCTCTACGCCGCTCTGGACCGGCTCACCCGTGAAGAGATGGTGCGGGTGGCCGAGGAAGCGGTGGTCAACGGCCGCGCCCGCCGCACCTACGAGCTCACCCAGCTAGGTATGTCCGCACTGCGTGCGGAAGCAGAGCGGATGGCTGCGGCGGCCAGCGTCGTTCGTGACCGTTCCGTCCGCTCGACGTCTGCGGCTTGGGTGGTGCCGGCATGACTGAACTGGAGCGCCGCTACCGTTGGCTACTGCGGGCCTACCCCCGCGCCTACCAGCAGTATCGCGCCGACGAGATGCTCGAAACCCTGCTCGCCACGGCTGACGACGAGCGGCAGCGGCCGCACCTTCGAGAAGCGGCGGCGCTCGTGGTCGGAGGGCTACGCGCCCGCACCGGTGTCGACCGTCTCGGCTCGCGATCAGCGCTGGGATACTCCGCGCTGCGACTGTCCGCGCTGTCCCTGCTCGTGTACGGCATGACGCTCTGGGCCGGGGGTCCGATCTCATTCTTGGTGACGACGCTGTCGGATGGCCCATACAAACCCGACACGTGGTGGTTCATGCTCATCGTCATTCCGACGGTGCTGGCCATCGCGCTTTTCGCTACGGCGTGGGGCAGCTACCGACTGGCATTCGCTGCGACAATATTGACCGTGGCCGCGCAACTCTGGTCGGCAAATTGGTTTACCCAATCGCTTTGGTCGGTTGCTAGCCTCCAGGGTGCGATTGTTCCCAGGTTTTGGCCAGTGCTGCTGGCTTCGCTGGCCTTGCTGCCACTGCTCCGCGCACCCCGAACGCCCGTGACCAAACCATGGGCCTGGCCCGTCCTCGGGGCACTGGCAGTCGTCGCTTTGACGCCGAGCCCGATCAACGGCTGGTCGGACGCACCGCTTATGTCCCTGTACGCGTTCGCCGCACTGGCCGTCATCGCCGCGCCCATCGATGCACGGATGCCCATCGTCGCCTCGGTGCTCCTCCTGGCGCCAGCCTTGGCGCAAGCCACCTACCAGCTCTATTTCAAACAAGCAGGGTGGGAACTGGACATCTCCATCACCACGATCCTTATCCTCACGGCGGTCATGGTGATCACGCTTGCAGCCGGCACAATCGCGGGCCGCCGCCAAGCCCGCATGTAGACACGGAAGCTCCCCCGCCACCCACTTCTCGTGGATAGCCGGAAGCCGAGCCGGCTGCGCGACTGCTCGTCCAGATCGTGCAGCCAGTCGGTGATCGCGGCGAACGACGACGCGTCGCCAGGACCGCCCGACCGGTCACGTACGCCCTCAGCGCCATGATCGACCTGCCCGCGATCTGCCTACAACGAGTCGCAACGGGCTGGATTCAGCCGGACGACAACGGCCCCCGATCAGCATTCCTGCTGGTCGGGGGCCGTTGGTGCTCCTGGTGGCGGGTAGAGGATTCGAACCTCTGTAGCTTTCGCGACGGATTTACAGTCCGCTCCCATTGGCCGCTCGGGCAACCCGCCAGGGCACCCCACCGCGTCGTAACGCGGCAGCGGAAGCAAGGATAGCGGCTCACCCCGGCATCGGCGCAACCGGGTACCGTCAGGGGGTCGTACCGCTGGTCAGCGGGGGACGAAGGACCACAGACCGCCGGACAGCAGGAGCATGAGCATGGCAGCGAACCCGTCGTTCGACATCGTGAGCAAGGTCGACCGCCAGGAGGTCGACAACGCTCTCCGTCAGGCGGAGAAGGAGCTCGCGACGCGGTTCGACTTCCGGGGCACCGGCGCCGAGATCTCCTGGTCGGGCGAGGAGGCGATCAGCCTCCAGGCGGAGACCGAGGAGCGGGTGCGGGCGGCACTGGAGGTCTTCAAGGAGAAGGTGATCAAGCGGAACATCTCGCTGAAGTCGCTGGACGCCGGTGACCCGCGCTCGTCCGGCAAGATCTTCAAGATCGACTGCAAGGTGATCCAGGGCATCGACTCGGACAAGGCCAAGGCGATCAGCAAGAAGATCCGCGACGAGGGCCCGAAGGGCGTCCAGGCCCAGATCCAGGGCGACCAGCTCCGCGTCACCGGCAAGAAGAGGGACGACCTCCAGGCCGTCATCGCGCTGCTCAAGGGCGAGGACTTCGGCGTCGCCCTCCAGTTCACCAACTACCGCTGACGATGACCGGTCGGCCCCGCCGCGGTGGGGCCGACCGGGTCAGAACCCGTAGGCGTCAGGCCGGCAGCAGCTCCTCGGTGCGTACCGCCGTGGTCTCCGCGCGGGAGATGGGCCCGGCGGGCAGGGCCGCGACCCCGGCCCCGACGGCGACCGCGGCCCCGGCGAAGACGAACGCCCAGGGCACGCCGCCGCCGTGGTCGACGATCAGGCCAGCCCCCGCGCCGCCGGCGGCGCTGGCCCCCACCGACATGGTCACCACCCAGGTGTACGCCTCGTTCAGCATGCTGGTCGGGGAGATCCGGCCGACCAGGGTGTTCTCCAGGGTGAGCGCGGGCGCGATCATGGCGCCCCCGATCACCAGGGCGGTGCCCAGCGCCACCGGCGTGGGCATCACCGCGAAGACGGCGAAGCTGGCGGCCACGCCGCCGAGCAGCAGCGAGAACTGCCGGGTCATGTTCCGGGCCGGCTTGCGGACGCCGAACCAGAAACCGCCCACTGCGCTGCCGACGCCCCAGACGGCCAGCAGCACCCCGGCGAGGCTGTCGGGGTCGTCGGACGTGTAGGCGGTGGCGAACGCCGGCACGGTCACGCCGGCCGCGCCGAAGGCGATGCCCAGGCTGGCGACGCAGAGCAGCAGTGCCGGGAAGCCGGGCACGCGCAGCGGGCCGAGCCCTCTGGTCTGGTGCTCGCGCGGGTGCGGCTGCCAGCCGCGCATGACCCGGCCGAGGGCCACCGCCATGGTGCCGACCAGGGTCACCACGGCTGAGCCGACCAGGGCGGCACCGGCGTCGGCGAACAGGATGAAGCCGGCGACCAGCAGCGGACCGAGCACGAAGACGATCTCGAAGAGCGTGGTCTCGGCGGCGAGGGCGGTGTTGCGGAGGTGCCACCGGCCGGACGACGGCGAGGTCAGCTCGTTCCAGGCGCCCCGGATCGCTGCGGTCAGCGGCGGGTAGGTGGCGCCGGCGATTCCGGAGGCCACGAAGACCAGCGTCAGGCTGCCGGCGTCGGAGCGGGCGGACCAGAGCAGGCCGAGCAGGGCGAACGGGTGGGCGATCGCGGTGCCGACGAGCACCGGGGTGGGACCGATCCGATCGGCGATCCGGCCGGCCACGGGGCTGAGCGCGGCGCCGGAGAGGGCGTAGATGCCCCCGGCGACGGCCGCCAGCGAGTAGCGGCCGGTGACCTGCTCGACGACCAGCAGCAGCGCCAGCGGCGTCATGCCGATCCCGAGCCTGCCGACGATGCCGGTGAGCAGCAGCATCGGCGCTCCGGGGATCCGCCAGACGCCCAGGTACTGGCGCAGTGCGGCCACGGTCGACCTCCAGGGGATGTAACGAGCGGGGAACCTTTCGACCCTAACGCCGCCGGAGGCGTGGAAGGAACGGTTAACGCGCTCACACGGCGTTCCGCCCGTGTCCGGCTGACCGGACACGGGCGGAAAGGTGATCAGCGCCTCAGCGCTGGAACTGCACGGGGCCGCTGTTCGCGGCCATCCGCTCCAGCCGGGTGACCCGCTCCTCCATCTTGGGGTGGGTGGAGAAGAGCGCCGCCACGCCGCCGCCCTTGAACGGGTTGGCGATCATCAGGTGAGCGGTGCTGGTGAGCTGCCCCTGGGCCGGCAGCGGCCGACGCTGGGCACCCATGTGGATCTTCCGTAGGGCGCTGGCCAGGGCCAGCGGGTCCTTCGTGAGCCTGGCCCCGGAGGCGTCCGCCTGGAACTCCCGGCTGCGGCTGATCGCCAGCTGGATGACGGTGGCCGCGATCGGCCCCAGGATGATGGTGAGCAGCAGCACGGCCGGGTTCGGGGAGTCCTCGTCGTCGCCCCCGCCCAGCGGGATGAACCAGGCGATGTTCGCCAGCATGGTGATGATGCCGGCCAGACCTGCCGCCACGCTGGAGATGAGGATGTCCCGGTTGTATACGTGCGACAGCTCGTGCCCGATCACGCCCCGCAGCTCCCGGTAGTCGAGGATCTCGGTGATCCCCTGGGTGACGCAGACGGCCGCGTGCTGCGGGTTCCGCCCGGTGGCGAACGCGTTGGGCTGCGACGTCGGGCTCACGTAGAGGCGCGGCATCGGCTGCCCGGCCTCGGTGGCCAGTTCACGGACCATCCGGTACAGCTCGGGGAACTGTGCCTCGCTGACCGGTTGCGCCCGCATCGAGCGCAGCGCGAGCTTGTCGGAGTAGAAGTAGGTGACGCCGTTCATGAGCAACGAGACGACGACGGCGATGACCAGGCCGCCACTGCCGCCGAACCAGTAGCCCACCGCCAGGATCAGCGAGGTGAGCAGGCCGAGCAGCGCGGCGGTCTTCAGACGGTTGTGGTGCACGATCACTCCTTCGGTGCAGCACGGATCGCTCGGGATCCGCTGACCGGTTCAACAACCCGGTACCCGCCAACCATCCGTCTCATGGCTGTGAGTTGCCTGAGATGTCCGAAGTGCCCGTCGGGACTGAAGCCCCCGAAGACGGGAAGACCGTCCGACGCGAACCGCCGCGTCAGCGGGCGGCGACGTCGAGCACGAGCTGCGGGGCGAAGCCGAGCACCAGCGCCGCCGCCGTCGCCACGGCCAGCACCACGCCGACCGTCCGGGCCCGCACGGGGGCCACGTGGGCCACGGTCGAGATGCCGTCAGCGGCGGCGCCCACCGCAATGGCCGAGCCCTCGGCCGGCGCGGCCCACAGGGCGGCGGTGAGACGCAGGTAGTAGGCCAGGCCGATCACCGCGTTCACGGCCACCACCACGGCCAGCCAGCCCGCGCCGCCGTCCAGCAGCGAACGGACCACGGTCACCTTCGCGAAGAGACCGGCCAGGCCCGGCGGCAGGCCGGCGAGCCCGATCAGCGCCAGCCCGAGCGCCGCCGCCCGCCACGGGTGGCGCCGGGCCGCCCCGCGCAGGTCGTCGACCGTGCCGCCGTCCGCGCCCGCCGGGCGCAACGCCACCACGGCCGCGAAGGCCGCCAGTTCCAGCAGCACGAAGAAGACGGCGTACGCCACGGCGGCCGCGTACGCGGCGGTGCGGGCGTCGGCGGTGCGCCCGGCGGTCAGCGCCAGCGCGCCGAGCGGGGCGAGGATGTAGCCGGCCTGGGCGACCGAGGACCAGGCGAGCAGCCGGACCGTACGCCGCTGGCGCAGCGCCACCAGGTTGCCGACGGTCATCGTCAGCACCGCGAGCAGGGCGAGCACCGGACCGGTCACGTCGGCGGGCAGCGCGTGCTGCACCACGGCGAGCAGCGCCACCACGCCGCCCAGCTTGGAGGCGGTGGACAGGTACGCCGCCACCGGCAGCGGCGCGCCGTCGTAGGCGGCCGGCGCCCATGCGTGGAACGGCACCGCCGCCACCTTGAACGCCAGCCCCAGCACCACCAGCGCCACGGCGGCGGTGGTCAGGGGCAGGTCGAGCAGGTCCGTGCGGTCGGCGAGGATCGCGCCGATCCGGCCAAGGTGCAGCCCGCCGGTGGCCGCGTAGAGCAGCGCCGCCCCGAGCAGCGTCAGCGTGGTGGCGACCACGCTGACCACGAAGAAGGTGACGGCCGCCTCGGCGCTGGCCAGGCTGTCCCGGCGCAGCCCCACGAGGACGTAGAGCGGGAGGGTGAGCGTCTCCAGCGCCACGATCAGGGTGATCAGGTCGCCGGCCGCGCCGAGCACCACGCCGCCCGTCATCGAGCAGGCGAGCAGGAAGCAGTACTCCCCCGCCGGCGACTGCCCCGCCCGCAGCAGCGGGCCGGACAGCGCGAGCACGCCGAGGGTCAGCAGGGCGACGACGACGGCGACCAGGGCGGCCCGGCCGCCGAAGACGTACGAGCAGTCGGGGCCCACGCAGAACGTCCGCCGCTCGCTCCCGGCGCCGACCAGGGCCGCGCCGAGCGCCGTGGCCGCCGCGCCGACGGCGGCCGTGGCCAGCGTGACCCGGGCGCGGGCGACCAGCAGGTCGGCGAGCAGCACCAGCACGGCCGTGCCGGCGGCCAGGTAGGCCGGGAGCAGCGCCACGTTGTCGACGCTCTGCACCACGCTCATGCCGGCACTCCGCTCCGCTGCGTGCCGTCATGAGACATCAGCGCACAAAGCCCGATGATTCGCTCGCTCCGCTCGCTCATGCCGATATCCCGTCACGTCCGTACCGCCGACCCGGATCGCTCACCGCAGCACCTCCACGAGGGCGTCGACGGGGGCCTCGGCGACGCCGAGCACCAGGGTCGGGGCCAGGCCGACCGCGAGGGCGAGCAGCACCAGCGGCGCCCACGCGAGCAGTTCCGCGCCGGCCAGGCCGGGGGTCAGCCGCCCGACCGCCGGGCTGGGCCGCCCGTGCGTCACCCGCCGCAACAGCCGCAGCAGGTACGCGGCGGTGAGCGCCCCGCCGATCGCCGCCAGCACGCCCAGGGTGGTCCAGAGCGTCCCGCCGACCTCGACGGCGGCGACCACGGCGAACGCCTCGCCCCAGAAGCCGGCCAGCCCGGGCAGGCCGAGCGAGGCGACGGCGGCGAAGCCGAGCAGCCCGGCGAGCCGGGGGGCGGTCTCCCGCAGCCCGGACAGCTCGTCCAGCGACCCGGTGTGCGTACGGTCCTTGACCGCGCCGGCGAGGAAGAAGAGCAGGCCGGTGATCACCCCGTGCGCGACGTTGCCGATCAGGGCCGCCTGGATGCCGGTGGTGGTGAGCGTGGCGACCCCGAGCAGCACGAAGCCCATGTGCCCGACGCTGGAGTACGCGATCAGCCGCTTCAGCTCCCGCTGCGCCAGGCAGACCAGCGACCCGACGAGGATCGCCGCGACCGCCAGCACGCCGAGCACCGGGGCGGCCCAGCGGGCGCCCTCGGGGGCCACCCCGACCGCGATCCGGACCAGCCCGTACGTGCCCATCTTGAGCAGCACCCCGGCGAGGACGACGCTGCCGACGGTGGGCGCCTGCGTGTGCGCGTCGGGCAGCCAGGAGTGCAGCGGCCAGAGCGGGCTCTTCACCGCGAAGGCCAGCGCCAGCAGCGTGAACGCCGCGAGCTGGGTGCCCCGGGACAGGCCCGTGCCGCCCGTGAGCGCCACCACGTCAGCCGTCCCGGCGGCGGCCACCACCACGAACACGCCGACCAGCAGCAGCACCGAGCCGAACAGCGTGTAGAGGGCGAACTTGCGGGCCGCCCGCCGCCGGTCCGCGCCGCCCCAGCCGGCGATGATCGCGTACATGGGGAGCAGGACGACCTCGAAGAAGACGAAGAAGAGCACGAGGTCGAGGGCGAGGAAGGTGCCGAGGATGCCGACCTCGACGACCAGCAGCAGGGCCACCAGGGCCCGCCCGCTGCCGCCGTCGGGCACCTTCCACAGGGTGTAGGCGCAGCAGAGCAGGGTGAGCAGGGCGGTCAGCACGACCAGCGGCCAGGAGATGCCGTCCACGCCGAGGTGGAAGCGCAGGTCGAGGCCGGGCACCCAGGGCAGGTCGATCCGGTGCCAGGGGCGCACGGCGGGGGTGTCGGCCGCGTAGCTGGTCCAGCCGCGGTCGCCGAGGAAGAGCAGCGCGGCGGCCACCAGGGTCAGCGCGGCGACGACCGTGCCGACCGCCCGGGCCGCCCGGTCCCGGGGCGTCGCCGCCACCGCGAGCGCACCGAGCGCCGGCAGCGCCAGCACCGCCACCAGCAGGAACTCCCCCAACCTCATGCGGCCACTCCGATCACGACGGCCGCCAGGCCGATCAGCAGCGCCCCGGCGAGCACGCCGGCCGCCGCGCGCGGCAGCGCCGCGCGGTGCAGCGACGCCAGGCCGCCGCCGAGGCCGAGCGCGGCCCGGCCGCTGCCCTCGACCGCGCCGTCCACCACCACCTCGTCGGCGGTACGCGTGGCGCGGGCCAGCGCCTTCGCCGGGCGTACGACCAGGGCACGCTGGACGTCGTCGAGCCGGAACGCGGCGGCGAAGACCGGCCGCAGCGGACCCAGCGCGGTCGCCGGGTCGGCGGCCGGGTCCCGCCGCCAGCGCAGCCAGGCCAGCCCCGCCCCGACGACCAGCAGCGCCAGCGGCAGCAGCAACTCCGGGCCGACGTGGATCAGCAGATGCTCCGGCGCGCTGGCGGTGGGCGTGAGCAGCAGCCGGCGGGCGAATGCCCAGTCGAAGCCGGCGAGGCCGAGCAGGGCGGCCGGCACGGCGAGCAGCAGCACCGGCCAGCGCATCACCGCGGGCGGGTCGTGCGGGTGCGCCAGCGGCATCCGCGTCTCGCCGAAGAAGGTGCGCAGCAGCAGTCGGGTGGCGTACCAGGCGGTGACCGCGACGCCGACCAGCCCGGCCAGCCAGACCAGCCAGCCGACCCAGGCCGGGGCCGGACCGGTGCCGTGCAGGGCGGCGTCCTGGGCGACGGTGAGCACGCCGTCCTTGCTCCAGAAGCCCGACAGCGGCGGCACCCCGGCCAGCGCCCCGAGCCCGATCACCGTGCACCAGAAGGTGACCGGCATGCTGCGGCGCAGCCCGCCCATGCGGGACATCAGCGTGGTGCCGACGGCGTGGATCACCGCGCCGGCGGCGAGGAACAGCAGCGCCTTGAACGCGGCGTGGGTGAGCAGATGGAACAGGGCGGCCGGAGTGGAGCCGACCGCCAGCGCGCCCGTCATGTAGCCGATCTGCGAGACCGTCGACCAGGCCAGCACGCGCTTGAGGTCGTCCTGGGCGGTGGCGGCGAACGCGCCGAGCAGCAGGGTGACCGAGGCCATGACGCCGAGCACGGCCAGCGCGGTCGGCGTCACCTCGAACAGCGGGTAGAGCCGGGTGACGGCGTACACGCCGGCGGCGACCATGGTTGCGGCGTGGATCAGCGCCGAGATCGGCGTCGGACCGGCCATCGCGTCCGGCAGCCAGGTGTGCAGCGGGAACTGGGCGCTCTTGCCGGCCACCCCGGCGAGCAGCAGCAGGCAGGCGGCGGTCAGCGTACCGGTGGCGTGGTCGTGGGCGAGCACGTCGGCGATCCGGAAGCTGCCGGCCGAGACGCCGAGCAGCGCGATGCCGAGCAGGAAGCCGACGTCGCCGACCCGGGTCACCAGGAACGCCTTCATGGCGGCGGCCGGCGCCTCGGGCAGCCGGCGGTCGTGGGCGATGAGCAGGTAGGAGCAGATGCCCATCACCTCCCAGCCGACCAGCAGCAGGATCAGGTCCCCGGCGACCACCACCAGCAGCATGGCGGCGGTGAAGAGGCTGATCTGCGCCGCGTACGGCGGGTAGCGGTGGTCGGTGTCGACGTCGTCGTGCGGGCCCCGGCGCAGGTAGCCGACCGAGTAGACCTGCACGGCCAGGGCCACCGCGGCGACCGCGACGGCGACCAGCGCGGCGGCGGAGTCCAGCCGCACCCCGAGGCTCACGGTCAACCCGCCCAGGTCCACCCAGGTGGTGGACGCCTCGGCGGGCCGGTCGAGGGTGACCAGCAGGGCGACGGCGAGCGCCAGCGCACCGGCCGCCCCGGCCACGCCGAGCGCGATCGCCGCCCGCCGGGCCGGGCCCCCGGCCGTCCCCGCGTCGCGCGGCGCCGGCGGCAGCAGCAGGCCGAGCAGTCCCGCCACCAGCGGTACGGCCGGCAGCAGCGCGCCGAGCAGGGTGGTCGTGCTCACCGCTCCCCCTCCGGGCGCTCGGCGGACCCGGGCCGGGCATCCGTCCCGGCAGCGGCGCCCGGGTCGGCCCCGGCAGTGGCGCCGACCGTGACCGGCCCGGCCAGAGGCGCGCCGGGCAGAGGCTCGGTCAGCGGCACCTCGTCGACGGCGACGGTGGCCCGCAGCCGGTAGAGCTGGAGCACGATCGCCAGGCCCACCCCGATCTCGGCGGCGGCCAGCACGATCACGAAGAGCGCGAAGACCTGCCCGCCGTGCGGCAGTTGCGTGCGCACGGTGGTGTCGGCGGTGACCAGGATCAGGTTGACCGCGTTCAGCATCAGCTCGACGGCCATCAGCACCAGCACCGCGTTGCGCCGGCGCAGCACGCCGTAGACGCCGAGGCCGAACAGCAGCGCGGCGGTGACGTACGGGATGACGGGTCTCACCGCGACCGCCCGCCGTCGTCGTGCGGCTCCGCGCCTGCGACGGCCGTGCCCGACCGGTCGGCGCGGGACCTGTCCGCGGCGGGCCGGTCGGCGGGTGGGTCCCCGGCCCTCGGCCGGCCGATGTCGGGTCGGGAGATCACGATGGCGCCGACCAGGGCGGACAGCAGCAGCACCGAGAGCACCTCGAAGGGCAGCACCCAGCTACGGAAGATCTGGTCGCCCAGGCGTTCCGCGGTGCCCGCGTCGGGCAGCTCCACGGCCGTCCAGCGGTACGCGTCGACCAGCAGGGCGGCCAGCCCGAGCCCGGTGCCGCCGCCGATCAGCGCCGCCGCCCAGCCCGGCCGGTCCAGGTCGTCGGAGGCGCCGATCGGGGCGCGGGTGAGCATCACCGCGAAGAGCAGCAGCACGACCACCGCGCCGACGTAGATCAGCACCTGCACCCAGGCCACCAGCTCGGCGGTGAGCACCAGGTACATGCCGGCCAGCGCACCGAGGCAGAGCACCAGGTAGAGGCCGGCGCGCACCAGGTGCCGGGTCGCCACCACCAGCACCCCCGAACCGACCGCCAGCGCGCCGAGGGCGAGCAGCAGCACGTCCGCACCGGTCATGCGCCGGCCTCGGGCTCGGGGCGTACGGCCGGGGCGGCGGGACGGGCGGCGGGCGCGGCGGGGACCGCGGCCTTGCGCGCGGCGGCGGTCTCCTCCTTCGCCGGCTCACCGTTCGGGTCGTGCGCGGGCGGCGGCGGCACGGTGGCCATCCACTGCCCGAGGTGGTCCTTGTCGTGCAGCAGGTCCTTGATGTCGTACTCGGAGTATTCGAACTCCGGCGACCAGTAGAGGGCGTCGAAGGGGCAGACCTCCACGCAGATGCCGCAGTACATGCAGAGCGAGAAGTCGATGTCGAACTTGTCGAGCACGTTGCGCTGGCGGGGGCGGGCGGCGCCGGGCACCGCCACCTCCTCCTTGTGCGAGTCGATGTAGATGCACCAGTCCGGACACTCCCGGGCGCACAGCATGCAGACCGTGCAGTTCTCCTCCAGCAGCGCGATCACCCCGCGCGAGCGGGGCGGCAGCTCGGGGGCGACGTCCGGGTACTGCTGGGTGGTCGAGCGGCGGGTCATCGTCTTCAACGTGACCGCGAGCCCCTTCACCAGGCCCGCGCCGGGCAGGCCACGGTCTCCGCCGGCGCCGCCCGGCTCGCTGCGCTCGCTGCGGTCGGTCATGCCGACCATCCTGCCCTGTGGCCGCGGCGCGCGCGACCACCCCCCGAGGTCTGCCGGCGGTACGGTGAGGCGGGGAGAACGACGCATCGGAAAGGGCTCGCCATGACCGCCGCGCTGCACGACGAGTTTCCGCCGCCGGGCGAGTGGACGGCCGGCGACCTCGACCGCCTGCCCGACGACGGCCGCCGCCACGAACTCCTGGACGGAAACCTCATCATGTCGCTCTCCCCCACGCGACTCCACCAGTCGATCGCACTGATGCTCGGTGCGGCTCTTCAGGAGACCTGCCCGCCCGACCTCGACGTCACGCAGGGCGTCGAGGTGCGGCTCTCCCGCACCCGGGCGTTCATCCCCGACGTGCTGGTCACGGAGCTGGACTCGGCCTCGCGCAACGCGTCGCACTACCGGCCCCACGAGGTGATGCTGGTGGTCGAGATCGTCTCCGAGGGGTCGCGGAGCATCGACCGGGTGCTCAAGCCCGCGCTCTACGCCGAGGCCGACATCCCCTACTTCTGGCGAATCGAGACCGAGGCCGGGATCGTGGTGCACGCCCACAAGCTCGACCCGGCGAAGCGCGTCTACGTCGAGCAGGCCCGGATGACCGACGGGATCCTCGTCCCGGAGCCGTGGGAGATCGACATCCCGCTCGCCAGGATCACGCCCCGGTCCCGCTGATCCCACCCGCCGCCGGCGGCAGCATCTCGACGCCGAGCTGCTGGAGGAGCTGGAACAGCTCGTTGCAGCTCCACACGTCGATGATCCGGCCCGCGTCGTCGAAGCGCAGGAAGCTCGCCCCCGAGTAGCTGACCACCTGCCCGGTCGGCGGCACCGGCCCGAACGGCCCGGCCTGGGTGCCCGCCGCCCGCCAGTGCACCGCCACCCGGTCCCCGGCGGCCACCACGTCCACGAGCTTGTAGCGCAGGTCGGGGAAGGCCGCCCGGCGCTCCCGGTGCCACGCCAGCGTCGCCTCCGGCCCCTCGCCGCCCAGCCCCGGGCACTCCGGCGACACCAGTTCGTACGCCGACTCCTCCCGCGCGCCGTTCCACACGTCGGCGATGAAGCGTCGGGCCGCCGCCTCCACATCGGTCATCGCGGCAGCCTAACCGGCCACCGGGGCCGACCGACCGGTCCCGGCGCGCCACCTCCGGCCTCGACCCGCCGCCTTCGGACTCGGCGCGCCCGGCAGCGGAGGCCAGCACACCGCGCGGAGGTCGGCACTCGGCGCGCCCGGGAGCGGTGTAGCCGCCATGATGGGACGAGCGACGGACGACGGCGGAGGGGGCGGGCATGGGCGGGACGACCGAGGGCGGCGCGGCGACCAACGCGGACGAGGTGCTGATGCGGGCCGGCGGCCGGTACGTCGAGCCGGGCGGCGAGTTCACCCGGGACCAGCGCTACATCGCCACCCGGATCACCGCCGACGCCCGCGACGGCTGGCCCGTGGAGCCCGGCCGGTACCGGCTGGCGGTCAGTCGCGCCTGCCCCTGGGCGAACCGGTTGATCATCGTCCGGCGGCTGCTCGGGTTGGAGGACGCGATCTCGCTGGCGGTGGCCGGCCCGACCCACGACAAGCGGAGCTGGACGTTCGACCTCGATCCGGGCGGGCGCGACCCGGTGCTCGGCATCGAGCGGCTGGCCGAGGCGTACTTCGCCCGGTTCCCCGGCTACGAGCGGGGCATCACCGTGCCGGCGATCGTGGACGTGCCCACCGGGCAGGTGGTCACCAACGACTTCGGGCCGATGAGCCTCGACCTGTCCACCGAGTGGACGGCGTACCACCGCGAGGGGGCGCCCGACCTCTACCCGGAGCGGCTGCGCGACGAGATCGACGAGGTGAGCACGCTGCTCTTCCGGGACGTCAACAACGGCGTCTACCGGTGCGGCTTCGCCGGCGACCAAGCGGCGTACGAGAAGGCGTACCACCGGCTGTTCGACCGGCTGGACTGGCTGGGCGAGCGGCTGGCCGGGCAGCGCTACCTGGTGGGGGACACCATCACCGAGGCGGACGTGCGGCTGTTCACCACGCTGGTCCGCTTCGACCCGGTCTACCACGGGCACTTCAAGTGCAACCGGAGCAAGCTGACCGAGATGCCGGTGCTCTGGGCGTACGCCCGGGACCTGTTCCAGACGCCGGGCTTCGGCGACACGGTCGACTTCGACCACATCAAGCGGCACTACTACGAGGTACACCGCGACATCAACCCGACCGGGGTGGTGCCGCTCGGCCCCGACCTGGCGAACTGGCTGACCCCGCACGGCCGCGAGGCCCTCGGCGGCCGTCCCTTCGGCGACGGCACCCCGCCCCCGCCGCCCCCGCCCGCCGAGCGCGTCGACCCCGCCCACACCCCGCTGCCCTGACGGCGCGCCCCACCGCGCGACGCGCCCTACAGCGCGACGCGGACGGCACGCCTCACAGCGCGACGCGGACGGCGCACCTCACAGCGCGACGCGGACGGCGGCGGTGAGGACCAGTTGGCCCAGGGAGACGGGGACCAGGACGAGCCAGCAGAGGCGCTGGAGCTGGTCCTCACGCAGGCGGGGGTAGGACACCCGGATCCAGATGATCAGGAACGAGACGGCGAAGACCTTCAGCAGGGTCCACAGCCAGCCGAGCTGCGCGTCGGCGAACGGGCCCTGCCAACCCCCGAGGAAGAGCACGGTGGTGAGGGCGGCGATCACCACGATGCCGACGTACTCGGCGAGCAGGAAGAACGCGAACCGCAGGCCCGTGTACTCCGTCATGTAGCCGAAGACCAGCTCCGAGTCGGCGACCGGCATGTCGAACGGCGGGCGGCGGATCTCGGCGAGCCCGGCGAGGAAGAAGACGACCATGGCGGGGGCCTGCCAGAGCAGCCACCACGGCTGCCACGCCTCGACGATGCCGGAGAGGCTGAGCGTGCCGGCCGCCATGGCCACCGACGCGGCGGCCAGCACCAGCGGCAGCTCGTAGCCGAGCAGCTGGGCCGCGCCGCGCAGGCCGCCGAGGAGGCTGTACTTGTTTGCCGACGCCCACGCCGACATCAGCACCGCCACGACGCCCACGCCCACCACGGCCAGCACGAAGAACAGGCCGATGTCCAGCGGCTGCCCGACCAGGTCGTCCGGGCCGAGCGGGATCACCAGCAGGACCAGCAGGTAGGGCACGAGGGCGACCGCCGGGGCGAGCCGGAAGACCGCCCGGTCCGCCTCCCGGGGCGTGACGTCCTCCTTCTGCACGAACTTCACGCCGTCGGCGACCAGCTGGGCCCAGCCGTGGAAGCCGCCCGCGTACATCGGGCCGAGCCGGCCCTGCATGTGCGCCATCACCTTGTGCTCGGCCTGCCCGACCAGCAACGGCAGGGTGAGGAAGGCGACGAGCACGCCCCCCACCCGGATGACCAGCTCCAACCACAGTGGCATCAGGGCGTACCTCCGTCGTCGCCGGAACGCTCCGACGCTGCCGGGCCCTCGGGCGCGGGCCGATCCGCCGTTGGGCCGGAGCGGGCGGTCCGGCCGCCGGGCGCGCCGGGCGGCGGTCCGGCGTCGGCCCCCGGGTCGGCGGGACCGGTGACCGCCGGGCCGGCGGGTGCCGGGCCGTCGGCAGGTGCGGCGGGCGGCGGACCGGCGTCGCCCGCCGGGTCGGCGGGACGGGTGACCGCCGGGTCGGCGGGTGCCGGGCCGTCGGCAGGTGCCGGGCCGTCGGCGGTGGCGGCGGGCCGGGCGGTACGGGGTGGACGGGCCCCCGGGGCCGGTCGGGCGGGCCGCTCCCGGGCCGGGCGGGCCGGGGTGCCGCCGCGCGGCCCCTCGCCGACCCCGCCCGCGCCGGCAGGTGTCGGTGTCGTTCCCCACTCCCCCGGCGCGGGCACGCCCGGCGGGCGGATCGGGCGACGCCCGCCGCCGGCCTCGGACTCGCCCGGTTCCTTCGCGCCCGGCCAGGGCTTCGCCACCCGGGAGGCGAGCACGAACTCCTTGCGCAGCGGATGCCCCTCGAACTCGGGCGGCAGCAGCAGCGGCGCCAGCCCGGTATGGCCGGGAAAGTCGATGCCGAACATCTCGTGCGTCTCCCGCTCGTGCCATGCGGCACCCGGGTAGACGTCGACGACCGAGGCGACCGCCGGGGCGTCCCGGGGCACCCGGGTCCGCAGCAGGATCCCGTGCCGGCGGGTGGTGGACCAGAGGTGCGCCACCACGTCGAAGCCGCCGGCGAGTTCGTCGACGGCGGAGAGCCAGTCGAAGTAGTCGCAGGCCAGCTCGGCGTCGTCGCGGGCCGCGCGGAGCGCGTCCGGCCAGTTCGCCGGCGGTACGTCGACGGTGGCGCGGGCGTGCGCCTGGCCGCCGGAGACCGACGGGGTCACCTCGGCGGGCGCGAGCAGCGCCACCATCCGCTGGCCGACCTCTTCCGGAGTCATGCCGCTGATCCTAGGTCCTCCCCCGCACCCCCCACCCAACCGAACGCCCCACGCCCCACGCCCACCCCGCCCCCGATCCCCCGCCCCTCCTCAGCCCCTCCGCCGCCCCTCCGCCGCCCCTCCGCCGAGACGATCATGCAGTTGTGGTGCCCGGTTCGGCAGGGAAAGCGACCTTCATCCCCCACCACAACTGCATGATCGAGCGGGGTCCGGGCGGGCGCGGGGCGCGGAGGTGCGGGCGCAGGGCGCGGACGTGCGGGATGCGGGGCGCGGGGCGCGGGGGCGGGCGCGGGTGCGGGGTGCGGGCGCGAAGTGCGGGGCGCGGGAGTGCGGGATGCGGGGTGGATGTCGGGCTTTGGCGGCGGGCGGGCGGGGGGCGGGGAAGGATGAGGGCGTGCGCGCTGTGACTGTCAACCCGGGTGTCGCCGACTCGCTGCGGCTGGTCGACGATCATCCGGAGCCGCCGCCCGAGGAGGGCGCGATCCTGGTCGAGGCACTGGCGGTGGGGATCTGCGGCACCGACCACGAGATCATCGCCGGCGACTACGGCGAGGCGCCGCCCGGCGCGGACCGGCTTGTGCTGGGGCACGAGTCGCTGGGCCGGGTGCTGGAGGACCCGTCGGGAACGCTGCAACCCGGCGACCTGGTGGCGGGCGTCGTCCGGCACCCCGACCCGGTGCCCTGCCCGAACTGCGCGGTCGGCGAGTGGGACATGTGCCGCAACGGTCGGTTCACCGAGCACGGCATCAAGGCCCTGCCCGGCTTCGCCCGGGACCGCTGGCGGCTGCAACCCCGGTTCGCCGTGGGGCTGGATCGGGCCCTCGCCTCGGTCGGCATGCTGCTGGAGCCGACCAGCGTGGTGGCGAAGGCGTGGGAGCACATCGAGCGCATCGGTGCCCGCGCCGAGTGGCAGCCGCAGACCGTACTGGTCACCGGGGCCGGGCCGATCGGCCTGCTGGCCGCGCTGCTCGCCACGCAGCGCGGGCTCGCCGTGCACGTGCTGGACCGCAACACCACCGGGCCGAAGCCGGATCTGGTCCGGGCGCTCGGGGCGACCTACCACACCGTGCCCGTCAGCGAGCTGGACTTCGAGCCGGACGTGGTGCTGGAGTGCACCGGGGCGCCGGTCGTCGTCCTCGACGTGATGTACAAGGCCGCGCCGACCGGCATCGTCTGCCTGACCGGCGTCTCCAGCGGCGGGCGGACCATCGACCTCGACGCTGGGGCGCTCAACCGCGCGCTCGTGCTGGAGAACAACGTGGTGTTCGGCTCGGTGAACGCCAACCGCCGGCACTGGGACCTCGCCGCCGCGGCGCTGGCCCGCGCCGACCGGTCGTGGCTCGACGCGCTGATCACCCGCCGGGTGCCGGTGGAGGCGTACACCGGGGCGTACACCTCCGAGCCGGACGACATCAAGGTGGTGCTGGAGTTCGGTTCCTGACGCCGCTCAGAGGCCTGGCAGCCGGCCGTTGCGGAACAGGTCGACGAAGAGCTGGTGGTCCTGCCGGGCGCGGACGCCGTACGCGTGGGCGAAGTCGACCAGGTGCGTCACGAAGCCCGCCTCGTCGGCGTCCACCGCCGCCACGATCGCCTCCTCCGTGGAGTAGTCGACCAGGTCGTGACTGGATTCGTCGTCGGCCACCGAGTGCATCCGGGCGACCGCCCGGCCCAGGTCGGTCAGCACGCCGGCCAGGTCCTCCGGCTCGTTCACGTCCGCCCAGTCGAGGTCGGCCGCGTACGGGGACACCTCGGCGACGAGCTGCCCGGCCCCGTCCAGCTCGGTGAAGCCCAGCCACGGGTCGGCGTGCGCCTGAAGTGCCCGCTGCGACTCGGCGGTGCGGTGCCCCTGGTGCTGGAAGTAGCCCGCGACCGCCTCGTCGGCGATGTGCCGGGCCACCGCCGGCACCTGGGCCTGCTTCATGTAGATGACGACGTCGTTCTCCAGCGCCTGGGTGTGCCCCTCCAGCAGCAGGTTGTACGACGGCAGCCCGGCCGAGCCGATACCCACCCCCTTGCGCAGCACCACGTCCTTGATCTGGGTGGCCACGGGACGGAGCTGGGCGGAGGAGGCGGGCAGCGTGCCGAGGTAGTCCTCGAACGCGGCGCAGACCCGCTCCCGGGTCTCGGCGTCGATCTCGAAGACGCCGTCGCCCAGCGAGAACCGGCGCTCGTAGTTGTCGATGGTGGTCTGCGTGGCGAGCAGGTCGACCCGGGTGTTGAGCCGCGCCTGCTGGAGCACCCGGCGGAGCACCCCGTCGGCGTTGTCCAGGGTGATCGAGCCGATCGCGTCGTCGCCCCCCTCGGCGATGGCGCGCAGCTCGGTCAGGTACGACCGCGCGAAGCCGGTGACCAGGTCGCTGATCGCCCGATCGGAGAGCGCCTTGGCGTAGCCGATCAGCGCCACGCTGGCCGCCAGCCGCTTCAGGTCCCAGCTGAACGGCCCCACGTACGCCTCGTCGAAGTCGTTGACGTTGAACACGAGCTGCCCGGACGCGTTCATGTACGTGCCGAAGTTCTCCGCGTGCAGGTCGCCGTGGATCCACACCCGGCTGGTCCGGTCGTCGAGGAACCGGTCGTCGGCGAAGTCGCCGACCTGGTCGGCGTAGAAGAGCGAGGCGCTGCCCCGGTAGAAGGCGAACGGGGACGCGGCCATCTTGCGGAACTTGCGCCGGAAGGCTGCCGGGTCGAGAGCCATCGACGCGCCGAACTCCTCGGTGAGCACGTCGACGATGTGGGCGGAACGCTGGTCGGCGGAGTGGTTCATGGTGCGCAGGCTAGCCCCCGCCGGCCAGCCGGGGCCCTCGTCCGACCGGACGGTACGGCTCAGGGGGTGGGCGGGCGGACCGGCGGGGCGGTCAGCGACTCCGCCGAGCGTGGGAGCACCCCGGTCGAGCCGGCGTCGGCGGGCGGGGCGTCGACCGGCGGGGCGAGCGCGTCCGGCCGGGGCACGCCGCCGATCCCGGACTGTTCGGCGGCGATCTTCTCCTGGAGGCGCAGGATGCCGTGCAGCAGCGCCTCGGGCCGGGGCGGGCAGCCGGGCACGTAGACGTCGACGGGGATGAGCTGGTCGACGCCCTTGGTCACCGAGTACGAATCCCAGTAGGGGCCGCCGCAGTTGGAGCACGCGCCGAACGAGATGACGTACTTCGGCTCGGGCATCTGGTCGTAGAGCCGCTTGATCGCGGGGGCCATCTTGTCGGTGACCGTCCCGGAGACGACCATGAGGTCGGCCTGCCGGGGCCCGTGCGCGAACGGGATCACGCCGAGGCGCATGAAGTCGTGCCGGCCCATGCTGGTGGCGATGAACTCGATCGCGCAGCAGGCCAGGCCGAAGTTGAAG
This sequence comes from Micromonospora sp. NBC_01740, assembly GCF_035920365.1. Lineage (NCBI taxonomy): Bacteria > Bacillati > Actinomycetota > Actinomycetes > Micromonosporales > Micromonosporaceae > Micromonospora > Micromonospora sp. NBC_01740. The sequence goes on from NZ_CP109150.1 coordinate 713,502, forward strand.
ACCCAGAGCGAGTAGCGGCGGCCCCAGTTCAGCACGAACCGGATCGGCTCACCGAGCACTCCCGGTACCTGCACGACCGCCCCCTTCCCGAGCACCGCCACCAGTCAACCACAGCCGCCGTCGACGCCGACCGGTCGCTCGGTCCGCGCCGTCCCGGGCGCAGCGCTGTCGGGTGAGCGACACCGGTTCATGTTCATCGGTCGCAACCGCTCCCGGCGATGAGGGGTGTCCTACCCGTGACACCGCCCGCCGGCGCGAAGGCTGCGGGCGGAACCACGGGGATCTGGAGGACACGCACAATGGCACGTACCATCGCCCGCCGGCTCGCTGCCGGCGTCCTGGGCGCGGGGCTCGCCCTGCTCGGCATGGCGGCGCCCGCCGCGCAGGCCGCCGCTCCGGCCGACACGTCGGTGTCCGTCGGCCGGCTGGTGCTCAACCCGACCGACCGGGGGTACGTCGGCAGCCTGCCGGTGACCGTCGACTACCGAGGGGAGCAGCCGGCGTACCTCAACCTGACCGTGACCGAGCCGGTGCCGGGTTCCAACACGGGCATGACCCCGTCGGCACCCTGCGCGTACGGTCGCGAGCAGCCGCTGCGGAACGTCTACTGCGCGGTCCCGGGTGACGCCCTGCAACCGGGTGAGCGGCGTCGGTTCACGATCGAATTCCAGGTGCTGACCACTCCGCAGGCCCACGCTATGTCCACCCCCGGCGGCCGGGTGACGGTCGAGACCGGGGACGCGAACCCGGCCAACGACAGCCGGGCGTTCGACACCCTGTTCCGTTCCACCTCCGGCTCGCTGCGCCACCCACGGTCGTACGTCTGGGACACGCGGACCGACGCGTCGCTGACGGTCGGGCCGGCGGCCGTCCTCGCCAGACAGGGGGACGGAAGCTGGCTGGGCCGGCTGCCGGTGACCGTGCGGGTCGCGGGCGACGCCGCGCACGACGGGTACTCGCTGGACCCGACGCTGCCGGCCGGGGTGCACGTCGCCGGCATCGAGCCGGTGGACGTCTGCACCGGCACCTGCTCGGTGCCGGGCGGGCGGTTCATGCCGGGTGAGGAGCGCTCGGTCTCGCTGCTGCTCCGCGCGCCCGCCGAGGTCACCCCGGGCGACCTGGGCGCGGGCTCGTTGCGGCTGTCCGCGATGTTCGGCTGGAACAACGAACTGGTCGACGTCGACCCGGCCGACAACACCGCCGCGTTCACCGTCAGCGCCGCCGGCTGACGACGGTGGACTAGGCAGGCGCGCGGCCGTGGGCGACCCCCACGGCCGCGCGCCGTTTCCCGCTCGACCCGTCGGCGGCCGTCGGATCCACGACCGCGCCAGCCCGCAACCGGCCGCAGCCCGGCGGAGTGTTACCGCCGCCAGACACCCACGGCGGCCCGAACGGGGAGGGACAGTGACAGTGACGATGGGGGCCCGCGCCAACGAACCACCTCCGACGGTCGACGCGCGGGCCGGCGAGGGCGCGGCGACGATCACCTTCGACGACTTCTACCACGCGCACTTCCGCAGCGTGACCGCGCAGCTCTGCGCGTACACCGGAGACCTGGGCCAGGCCCAGGACCTGGCGCAGGAGGCGTTCTGCCGGGCGCTCGCCCGGTGGGACCGGCTGGCCCGCTACGACGACCCGGTGGCCTGGATCCGGCGGGTGGCCTGGAACCTCGCCCGCAGCCGGTGGCGTCGGCTGCGTACCGCCCGCGGCCACCTGCTGCGGCAGCGGCGGGTGGAGACGCAGGTGCCGGGCCCGACGCCGGACCGGGTGGACATCGACAGGGCGCTCGCGGCGCTGCCCGAGAAACACCGGCGGGCCGTGGTCCTGCACTACCTCGCCGACATGTCCGTCGCCCAGATCGCCGTCCAGGAGGGGGTGGCCGAGGGGACGGTCAAGTCGTGGCTGCACCGGGGCCGAGCCGTCCTGGCCACCCTGCTCGACGAGAACCCGGAGGGAGTCGGTCATGCCTGAGCAGGACCCGCTGCGGGCGCGCTTCGCCGCGTACCGCGGAGACCTGACGGACCGGATCGACGGTCCGGGCCCGGACGCGGCCCGGCGCACGCTGCGGCGTCGCCGCCGCGCCGCCGTCGCGACCGGGGCGGTCGCCGTCGCGCTGGTGGTGGCCCCGATCGCCGCCGTCGCGGCGCTGCGGGACGCCCCGTCGCCGGCACCGCCAGCGGCGACGCCGACGGCCGACCCCACCTGGTCCCCGTCGCCCCGGCCCTCACCCGACGCGTCGCGGTCGCCGTCGTCGTCGCCGTCGTCACCGGCCGCGCCGGACGGCCGGATCACCGAGCGGCAGCTGCGCGCCGCCCGACCCGACCTGCCGGCCTGGGCCGGCCGCAACTGCGCCGACACCACGCGGGTCACCCTGCTGCCGGCCACCACACCGGAGGTGGACCGGCCGTACCTGATCAGCGTCACGCACGGCGACGTCGACGCCGACGGCGCCACCGAGACGCTGGCCCTGCTCGGCTGCCGCATCGGCGAGGCGTCGGCGAAGCAGGTGGTCGCCTTCGACCGGGACGCCGCCGGGCGGATCGTCACGCTGGGGCGGGTGACCCGGACCCACGAGGAGGGTGACGGCGGCTTCGAGGACGTCCGCGCCGTCGCCGTGGCCGACGGGAAGGTCCGCGTCCAGGTCGCCGACATCCAGCCCTGTTGCAGCATTCCGGCGTACTGGGCGCGCCAGCAGTGGCGGACGTACGGCTGGGACGGCGAACGGTTCGCCCAGACCGGCGGTCCGACCACCTTCGGCCGGGACTCCCGCCTCACCGACCTCGCGATCTCTGCCGGGCCGTTCGTCCTCGGACCGGCGGACGAGCACGGCCGGTTCCAGGGCACGGTGACGGTGACCGTGACCAACCGGGGACCCCTCGACGCGAACCGCGTCGCCTTCCGGCACCTGGAGGCCTTCGGCACGCCCGACGGCGGCGACTGGGACCGGTGCGAGCCGGCCCGCGAACAGCCGGAGTGGCCGTCGTGCCTGACCGAGGGGGTGCCGGCCGGGGAGCGCCGGAGCTGGACCTTCCGCTTCCGCCTCGGGCCGGAGCGCCTTGAGGCGGGCCCGTCAATCTGGCTGGTCCACTACGGCGCCGACCACCGCTACTGGCCGGACCTGACCCCCGGCGACAACCACGTCGTCGTCCGGGTGGACAGGTGATCCGGCGGCGGCGTCCACCCGGCGGGGTGGGCGCCGCCGCTCACCACGTGGGGCGTTGCAGCAGACCGACGAACTCCACCAGCAGCCGTTCCCGCAGCGCCGGCGGCGCGGCGTCGAGCAGGGTGTTCACCACCGCCATCCGCCCCGCCAACGAACCGCCGGTGCCGGCGGCGTCTGCGGAACCGGCGGCGTCGTCGGGACCAGCGGCGGCGTCGGGACCAGCGGCGGCGTCGGAACCGGCGGCGGCGTCGGGACCAGCGTCGTCGGGACCGGCGGAGCGGCCTGGACCGGCCGCGTCGGCGGGGGCGGTCAGGCCCAGGCCGGCGGCCAGGCCCGCGACCAGGTCGGGGGTGAGCGCGTCGGGGGTGAGCGTGGTCGCGAGGGCGAGCAGCTCGGCGGGGAGCGTCACCGGTCCGGCGGCCCGGGCGGCGGCCACGGCGTCGGCCAGGTCCGGGCCGAACTCCGCCACCCGGGGCGCCACCGCGGCGGTCACCGTCAGGTGCACGCTCGGCGGCAGGTCGGCGTACGACAGCTGGGGCTGGGTGTGCCAGCCGCGGGCGGCCAGCTCGTCGACCAGGACGAAGAGGTCGAGGCCCGCATCGGTGGCGGTGAAGCAGACGACTGTCGACTCCGGCTCGGCCATCAGCCGCAGCCCGTCGACCGCGCGGACGGCGTCGGCCAGGCCGGCGACGGCGTCCCGGGTGGCCGCCGCGAGCCGCAGGTACCCGTCGTCGCCGAGGTGCCGCAGGGTGGCGTACGCGGCGGCGATCGGTCCGCCGGAGCGGGTGGAGGCGATGACCGGGTTGACCATCGTGTAGCCGGGCCAGTCCGCGTACGCGAAGTACTGCGGGGCACGCAGCGCCGGATCACGGTGCAGCAGGACCGACACGCCCTTCGGGGCGTACGCGTACTTGTGCAGGTCCACCGAGATCGAGGTGACCCCCGCGAGCGCGAAGTCGAACGGCGGCACGTCCGCCCCGAGCCGACGCAGGTACGGCAGGGTCCAGCCCCCGAAGCAGGCGTCCACGTGGCAGCGCACCCCGGCGGCGGCAGCAGCTTCGGCGATCGGGGCGACGGGATCGACGACGCCGTGCGCGTACGAGGGGGCGGAGCAGGCCACCAGCACGGTCTCCGGGCCGATGGCGGCGGCCATGTCGGCGGCGGCGGGCCGCAGCGTGGACGCCGACACGGGCACCGTGTCCACGGCGACCCGCAGGTAGTGCGCCGCCTTGGCGAACGCGGCGTGCGCGCTGGCCGGCACCACGATCCGGGGTGCCGCGATCTCCGGGTGGGCGTCCCGGGCGGCCTTGACGGCGAGGATCAGCGACTCGGTGCCGCCGCTGGTGACGCTGCCGACGACGTCCGGCGCGGCGCTGCCGGGGCCCCCGCCGAGCAGCCGGGCGGCAGCGCCGACCAGCGCGTTCTCCATCGCCAGCAGCGACGGGAAGGCGGTCGGGTCGAGCCCGTTGACGTGGGCGCTGCCGGCGTACGCGGCGGCGGCCAGCTCGTCCAGCCCCGGCACGGCCGGGTCGTAGACGTACGCGAACAGCCGCCCCCCGTGCGTCGGCCGGTCGGCGCTGCGCAGCGCCGACACTTCCGCCAGCACCCGCTCGGCGGGCAGCCCGTTCCCGGGCAGCGCCCGCCGCTCGGTTCCCTCGTCGATCATGGAGTCGTGGTGCCCTTTCCGTGGGGGTCAGCGGCTTTCCTCCCCCACCACAACCGCATGATCGGCGGGGTGGGTGCGGGGGTGCGGGGTGGGGGTGGCGGCGGCCAGGCGGGCCGGGGTCAGGTCGTAGGGGCGGAGGGCCAGGACGGCCAGGCCGACCAGGAGGGCGGGGAGGACCGTGAAGCCGAGCAGGATGCCGAGGCGGGCGGTGCCGGACTGGGTGGCCGCCGTGCCGGTGTCGGAGGAGACGTAGCCGCTGAGCTGGAGCACCAGGCCGAAGATGCCCGGCCCGAGGGCCAGCCCGAAGGTCTCCCCGGCCGTCCAGAGCCCGGTGAAGACACCGGCCTGCCGCCGGCCGGTGCGCGCCGTGTCGTACGCGATGCAGTCCGGGAGCATGGCGAGGGCGAACACCTGCTGCCCGGCGTAGCCGACGCCGATCAGCGCGACCAGCAGGTAGACCACGAGCGGAGGCAGCACCGGGGCGGCGACCAGGGCCAGCGCGCCCACCGCGAAGATCAACGAGGCGGCGACCAGCGCGGCGAGCTTGCCGACCCGCGCCCCGACCCGGGTCCAGAGCGGCATCACCAGCAGCGCCGGCCCGACGAAGCAGGCGAACAGGACCGTCGGCCCGCCCTTGGGATCGCGCAGGATCTGGTCGGCGAAGTAGTTGACCCCGGCGAGGACGGTGGCCACCCCGGCGGACTGCACCACGAAGCAGACCAGCAGCGCCCGGAACGGTCGGTTGCGGGCGGCGACGGCGAGCTGCGCGCGCAGCGTCGGCTCGCTCTCCCCCACCGTGCCGCCGGGCGCGGAGCGGGTGCCGAGGAACGCGCCGACCGCCCCGAGCACGATCAGGCCGGCGACGAAGAGCCCCATCCAGCGGTGCCCGGGCACGCCTCCGCCACCGGCGTCGCGCACCAGCGGGGCCACCGCGCCGGAGACCAGGATGGCCAGCGCCAGCACCGCGATCCGCCAGGTCATCAGCCGGGTACGTTCGGCGTAGTCGCCGGTCAGCTCCGCCGGCATCGCCACGTACGGCACCTGGAAGAAGGCAAACGCGGTGGCGGTGGCGAGGAAGGCGAACGCCACGTACGCCCCGGCGGCCGGCCCGGCCCCGAACGGCGCGGCGAAGATGGCGGCGAAGAGCACGCCGAGGGCGAGCCCGGCGACCAGCAGGTACGGCCGGCGGGCGCCCCAGCGCGACCGGGTGCGGTCGGAGATCCGGCCGGCGACTGGGTTGACCAGCACGTCCCACGCCTTCGGCAGGAGCACCAGCAGGGCCGCCGCGCCCGCCGCGACGCCGAGGGTGTCAGTCAGGTACGGCAGCAGGAGCAGGCCGGGCACGGTGCCGAACGCGCCGGTCGCCAGCGAACCGAGCGCATAGCCGGCGTGCACCCGGCGCGGCAGCACGCCCGAGGCGGACGTCGGGCCGGCGCCGGCCGGTGCGGTGGGCGTTGGGCCGGCGGGCGGCGGCGCGGCGGGCGGGGAGCCGGCTCCACCCGGCGGCGCGTCCATGACGCCGAATGTTACTCACGTTATGGCACGGGTCACATCCCCTCCTCGGGCGACCAGCTCGCCCTCATGTCCACCCCGTCGCCGCGTAGCGGCGTTCCCTCGGCGCGCAGCCGGGCCCGCGCCTCCCGCTCGTGCCCGGGTGGCAGGCGGCCGGCCGCGTTCACGACCCGGTGCCAGGGCACTCCCCCGCCGTGCCGGGCCATGATCGAGCCGACCAGCCTGGCCGACGCCCGCCCCGAACGTTCGGCCAGCGCGTCGGCCACCGCCCCGTACGACATCACCCGGCCCGGCGGGATCCGCTCGACGAGCTCCAGCACCGCCTCGACGTACTCGTCAGGTCTCACGACCGGCCACGATATGAGAACGCGCCGGGGCGTGCCGGGACCGACCACGCAGAATGGGCGGGTGCGTGACATGGTCACGGCGGCCCGGCGGGTCGTCGTCAAGATCGGATCCTCCTCGTTGACCACCGCCGAAGGCGGGCTGGACGACGGGCGGGTCGGCGCGCTCGTCGGCACCCTGGGCGCGCTCGCCGCCGAGGGCCGGGAGGTCGTGCTGGTCAGCTCCGGCGCGATCGCCGCCGGCCTCGCGCCGCTGGGGCTGTCCCGGCGCCCGCGCGACCTGGCCACCCAGCAGGCCGCCGCCAGCGTCGGGCAGGGCCTGCTGATCGGCCGGTACGCGGCCGCCTTCGCCCGGCACGGGCTGACCGTCGGGCAGGTGCTGCTCACCGTCGACGACGTGACCCGGCGGGCGCACTACCGCAACGCGTACCGCACGCTGCGCAAGCTGCTCGACCTGCGGGCGGTGCCGATCGTCAACGAGAACGACACGGTCGCCACCGAGGAGATCCGCTTCGGCGACAACGACCGGTTGGCCGCCCTCGTCGCCGCCCTGGTCCACGCCGACCTGCTGGTGCTCCTCTCCGACGTGGACGCCCTCTGGACCGGCGACCCCACCCGCCCGGGCTCCAGCCGGATCAGCGAGGTGCACGACGAGCGGGACCTCACCGGGGTCGACATCGGCGGCGCCGGCCGGGCCGGCGTGGGCACCGGCGGCATGGTGACGAAGGTGGAGGCGGCCCGGATCGCGACCGGGTTCGGCATCCCGGTGGTGCTGACCGCCGCGCCGCTGGCCGCCCCCGTGCTGGCCGGCGAGCCCGTCGGCACCCTGTTCCACCCGAGCCGCCGACGCCCGACGGCCCGGCTCTTCTGGCTGGCCCACGCCACCACTCCCCGGGGGCGGCTGCACCTCGACCCGGGCGCGGTCGCGGCGGTGGTGGGCCGCCGCAAGTCGCTGCTGCCCGCCGGGATCACGGCCGTGGACGGGGCGTTCACCGCCGGCGACCCGGTCGACCTGGTGGACGTCGAGGGCGCGCCGGTCGCCCGGGGACTGGTCAACTACGACGCGGTCGAGCTGCCCGGGCTGCTCGGCCGCTCCACCACGGAACTCGCCGCGGCGCTCGGCCCGGCGTACGAACGGGAGGTCGTCCACCGCGACGACCTCGTACTGCTGTGAGGAGTGCGGCGATGAGCGTGAGCGAACAGGCCCGGCGGGCGCGTACGGCGGCGGAGGCGCTGGCCGTCGCCACGCGTACGGCCAAGGACACCGCGCTGGTGGCGATGGCCGACGCGCTGGTGGCGCGTACGCCGGAGATCCTGGCCGCGAACGCGACGGACCTGGCGGCCGGGCGCGGGGCCGGGCTGAGCGCGGCCGTGCTGGACCGGCTCGCCCTCGACGCGGGGCGGGTGGCCGGCATCGCCGACGCGCTGCGGCAGATGGCCGCCCTGCCGGACCCGGTGGGCGAGGTGGTCCGGGGCTCGACCCTGCCCAACGGGCTGGAGCTGCGCCAGATCCGGGTGCCGTTCGGCGTGGTGGGCATCATCTACGAGGCCCGGCCGAACGTGACGGTCGACGCCGCCGGCATCTGCCTGAAGTCCGGCAACGCGGCGCTGCTGCGCGGCTCCTCGTCGGCGGCCCACTCCAACGCCGCCCTGGTCGCCGTGCTGCGGGACGCGGTGACCGACGCCGGCCTGCCGGCGGACGCGGTACAGCTCCTCGACGCCGGCAGCCGCGACTCGGTCAAGGAGCTGATGCGCGCCCGGGGCCTGGTCGACGTGCTGATCCCGCGCGGCGGCGCGTCCCTGATCCGCACGGTGGTGGAGGAGTCCACCGTGCCGGTCATCGAGACCGGCGTGGGCAACTGCCACGTCTACGTCGACGCCACCGCCGACCTGGCCAAGGCCGTCGCGATCGCGCTGAACGCGAAGACCCAGCGGCTCTCCACCTGCAACACCGCCGAGTCGCTGCTCGTGCACGCGGCGGTCGCCGACGCCTTCCTGCCGCCGGTGCTGGCCGCCTTCGCCGAGGCCGGCGTCACCGTGCACGGCGACGAGCGGGTCGCCGCCCACTCGGCCGCCGTGCGGCCGGCCACCGACGAGGACTTCGCCACCGAGTACCTCTCCGCCGACATCGCGGTCGCCGTCGTCGACTCGCTCGACGCGGCGGTCGCGCACATCCGGCGGTACGGCACCGGGCACACCGAGGCGATCGTCACCGACTCGACCACCGCCGCCCGGGAGTTCGTGGCCCGGGTGGACGCGGCGGCGGTGATGGTCAACGCCTCGACCCGGTTCACCGACGGCGGCGAGTTCGGCTTCGGCGCCGAGATCGGCATCTCCACCCAGAAGCTGCACGCGCGCGGCCCGATGGGCCTGCCCGAGCTGACCTCCACCAAGTACGTGGTGACCGGGGACGGCCACCTGCGCGGCTGAACCATCGCCGACGCTCGCGAGTGCCCGGACGGCCGTGGGCGGGGCCACCGTCGGATTGCGGGTGACCGCTAGTCTGGGTCGGGTTCGGCACGGCTTGTCTTGGGGAGGCGGCATGCTGGGCGAGAGTGCCCTGGAACAGCAACTGGCGCAGGCGCGGGCCGCGCTGCGCGAGGTGGGCGGCGGCGCCGCGCCCCGGGAGCGGGTGGAGTCGGTGGCCGAGGCCGCCGAGGGCCGCATCCGGGTCACGCTCGGCACCGACGGCCGGGTGAGCGCCGTCGACATCGACCCCCGGGTGCTCCGGGAGGGCTCGGAATACCTCGCCGCCGAGCTGCGCCAGGCGGTCAACGCCGCGCTCGACGGCCAGGACGACGGGGTCGCCGCCACCGAGCCGATGCCCGACCTCGCCGCGATGACCGCCACCATCGAACGCCTCCAGGACCAGGGCCTGCGGCAGATGCGGGAGATCAGCCAGGCCGTCAGCGAGACAATGCGGAAACTGCACGGGAGCTGAGCGTGGAGAGCCTCGACGTCGACCTCGACGCGCTGGGTCGCGGCGCGGACGAGTTGGAACGAGCCAAGGAGTCCGTCCGCCAGGTCTTCGAGGGCTTCCAGGCGGCGGCCGGCGGCTACGCCGCGGCCTTCGGCGGCGACGACATCGGCTCGCTGCTCGGCGTCGCCCACCAGGCGTGCGTGGACGCGCTGGCCGAGTGCCTCGGCACCAACATCACCGAGCTGGAGAGCTACGTCGACGGCCTGCGCGGGATGGCCGACGGCTACCGCGCCGCCGAGGAGAACGCGGCCGCGTCCTTCCGCTCGATCCTCGGCTCGCTGGGTGCCTGAACCGCCGGGCCTCGGCTCGCCCCGGGTGGCTGAGCCGCCCGCCCTCGGCTCGCCCCGGTGGCTGAGTCGCCCGATCTAGGAAAGGAGTCGCGGTGGGACTGACGCTCCCGGGTGAGCTCGCCTCCCTGCTCTCGATGCTCGGCTACGAGTGGCCACAGTCGGACGAGACGGCGATCTTCCAGCTCGCCGGGGAGTGGACCGGCATGGCCGGTCAGATCTCCGGATCGGTCGCGCAGCTGGAGGCGGCGGCGCGGACGGTGCTCGACAACAACCGGGGCCAGAGCTTCACCGCCTTCGCGGGCGAGTGGAACGACGGCGAGTCGGCCGCGCGCAACATCGCCGACGTCGCCCGCCCGGCCACCGTCATCGGCGTCGGGCTGATGGTCGCGGCGGGCGTGGTGCTGGCCCTGAAGATCCAGGTGATCATCCAACTGGTCCTGCTGGCGATCCAGATCGCGCAGGCCATCGTGACGGCGGCGGTCACCTTCGGGGCGTCCCTCCTCCAGATCCCGATCTTCAAGATGATCACCGGTTTCATCATCGACCAGCTCATCGGCATGGCCGTGGAGACGGTGCTCAATGGCTAGGAAGCGGACCAGCCCGCCCCGGCAGACGCAGGCCAAGGGCGCCCGCGTCGTCTCGGCCTACCTGGAGAACGCCGACGTCTTCCGCACCGCCAAGTCGGCCGGCACGAAGCCGAAGGGCCCGGCGGTGCTGGTGCTGAAGAACCGGCCGGACTTCGACCGGCGGGACTTCGACCGCAAGGCCCGCGACCTGCAACGGCTCGGCCAGGACGGGGCGCTGAAGAAGGCGCCGTCGGACCGGGACAGCAACAAGGTCTACGACCCCTCGACCGGCAAGCGCCGCACCCGTACGAACATCTACCGGGACCGGATGATCCGCAGCCTCACCAAGGACGGCCGCCTCACCCAGGACATGGGCACCCCGGAGACGAACAAATACCTGGCCAACAAGAACGTGGTCGAGCGCCTCTACGCGGGCAAGGGGCCGATCACCGCCCGGGGCCAGGGCTACGACCCCGACCACATCCAGGAGCTGCAACTGGACGGAACGGACACGTACGATAACCTCAGGCCGATGGACGCCTGGACGAATCGCCAGCTCGGCAGCGACATCTCCGTCGCGCTGCGGGACGTTCCCGAGGGCACCCCGGTCATCGTGAAGGTGATCCCGTGACCGCCCCCCAGGACCCGGCGCGCCTGGACCGGATCCGGGAGAAGCTCACGCTGCTGCGGCGCCTGGAGGCCGAGCACGGCTTCGGCGTGGTCATCGGCGAGCCGAGCCCGCTGGAGCCGATCCCCGACCTGCCCGGCGTGGCCGAGGTCTACGGTCTCTTCGGCCGGCTGGCCGGCGACAACTTCCGGTTCGACCCGCCCGAGGAGATCCGCAGCCCGGCGGCCTGGGCGGCCCGCACGGTGGACGAGGACGACCCGATGGGCAGCCCGCTCGCGGTCGGCCACGAGGTGCACAGCATCCCGCCCCGGCTGCGCGGCGAGATCGGGGCGGGGGCGCCGATCCGCCTCGACACCGAGGATCTCGACGTCTACTGGATGGAGCCCGACGACTACGTCTTCCAGTACGAGCACCCCGACGAGGACGTGGAGTTCACCGTCCTCGCGCCCGACGTGGCCACGTTCTTCGACGAGCACGTGCTCGGCCCCGGCTACCCGGAGCTGGTCGCCGTCGTTCTCGGGCCCGGCGTCCGGGACCAGCGGCTCCGCAAGGGCCGGCACGCCGGCGAGTACGCCGACAACTGGCGGCGCCTGCTGATCGCCGCCGACCTGGCGTCCTGACGCCGCTGCGCACCCGGCGTCCCGGCCCCGCCACGTGCGGCGCCCGCACCCCCTCCACATCCGAGACGCAAAGGACCACCGATGGCCGCTGACCCCCGGTTCCGCTCACTGTGGAACGAGGACGAGCTCATCCCGTACCCGCGCGAGGCGTGGCTGGAGGGGGGATTCGACCCCGACCTGCTGCCCGCCGGCGACGAGATCCCGCTCGACGTGGCGGTCGTCTACACCGCGTTCCTCGAAGGCGACATCGAGCTGTTCGACACGATCCAGCTGAGCACCGAGGACGGCTCCCTGGACATCCGGTTGATCGTGGTCGGCGCGGTCGCCGACCACCCGGAGCTGCTCTACGTGCTCGACCCGCGGACGGGCGAGATCCTCCAGTTCGACCTGGAGCAGCAGGACATCCAGGCCGTCAACAGCACCTTCCGCACCTTCGTCGAGTTCCTCTACCAGTTCGCGCTCTTCGTGGAGGCCGACGAGGGCAAGCCGGGCCGGGCCGAGCGGGCGGAGACGCTGCGTACCGTCCTGGAGAGCATCGACCGCGCCGCCTTCGCCCCGGACGCCTGGTGGCCACTGGTGATCAGCCAGCTCAAGTGAGGCCGGCAGGTGGAGCTCAGCGGCAGGCTCGGATCGCGCTCAGCGTGGTGTGCACGTCGAACTGGGGCCCGTCGTCGCTCTCCCACCCGCCGTCGCTGCGCTGGGTCTCGGCCAGCCGCCGCCGCGCCCGCCCCAGCAGCCAGTCCTGCCCGTCGATGCCGACGCGGCGCAGCGTCGCGGCCAGCCAGGCCACGTCGCCCGGGGACAGCTCCGGCACCCGCTCGGCGAGGATCACCTGGATCCGCGCCGCCTCGTGGAACATCTCCTGCCGGTGCAGGACCGCCGCGCTCAGCCAGCCGGCGGGCAGGAAGGACGGCCAGCCGCCGTCCGGGCGCAGCCGGGCGACGAGCGACTGGGCGGCGGCCTGCACGACGCCCGCGTACGCGCCGCCGACCCGGTGGTCGAGCGGCCCCGCCGCCCGCGCGTCCAGGCCGGCGACGGTCAGCCAGAACCCGGCGTTCGCGGTCAGGTGGAACGCCGCCTCGGGGTCGCCCGGCCGGGCCCACTCGGGGGCCACGTCGGCCAGCGCCGGGTCCTCCTCCCAGCCGCCGTCGGGCGACTGCCGCGCGGCCAGCCAGTCCAGGGCCCGGCGGGCGGCCGGACGACCGAGCGCGCCGAGGTCGTCCAACTCGGACAGGCGGAAACAGGTGGCGTCCACGGAGGAGACTGCCCCGCCCAGCGTCGCCGGCCAGCCGCCGTCGGGCGCCTGGCCGACCTCGGCGGCGTCGAGCAGTCCGGGAGGTGGCGGCACGCCGGTGCGCAGCCGGGACAGCCGGGCCCGGTCCACCGCGTCCCCGTGTGCCACGACGAACCCGACCGCCGCATCGATGTCGACCACGGCGGCAACGCTACCTGCGCAAACGTGATCACGCCTCGGCGAATCGGCCGAGGGCGCAGGGGTCGGGACGGCCCCCGCGACCTCGGCCGACGGCGCGGGTCAGTACGCCGGCAGCGACGGGTCGATCTGCTTGATCCAGGAGAGCACGCCGCCCTGCACGTGCACCGCGTCGCGGAAGCCGGCCGACTTGAGTGCGGCGAGCGCCTCCGCCGAGCGGACCCCGGACTTGCAGTGCAGCACGATCTGCCGGTCCTGCGGCAGCTTGGCGAGCGCCTCGCCCGAGATGATCTCGCCCTTGGGGATCAGCGTCGCGCCGGGGATCCGGACGATCTCGTACTCGGCCGGCTCGCGGACGTCGACGAGGAAGATGTCCTTGCCCGCGTCCTGCCACTCCTTGAGCTCCAGCGCGGTGATGGTCGCGTCGACCACCGCCTCCTGGGCCTCCTCCGACACCGCGCCGCAGAAGTCCTCGTAGTCCTCCAGCAGGTCGGTGACCGTGGGGTTCTCGCCGCAGAGCACGCAGTTCGGGTCCTTGCGGACCTTGATCTTGCGGTAGCTCATCTCCAGGGCGTCGTAGACCATCAGCCGGCCGACCAGCGGCTCCCCGATGCCGGCGAGCAGCTTGATCGCCTCGTTGACCTGGATGGAGCCGATCGACGCGCAGAGCACGCCGAGCACGCCACCCTCGGCGCAGGAGGGGACCATGCCGGGCGGCGGGGGCTCCGGGTAGAGGCAGCGGTAGCAGGGGCCGTGCTCGGCCCAGAACACCGACGCCTGGCCGTCGAAGCGGTAGATCGACCCCCAGACGTACGGCTTGCCGAGCAGCACCGCCGCGTCGTTGACCATGTAGCGGGTGGCGAAGTTGTCGGTGCCGTCGACGATCAGGTCGTAGCGGGAGAAGATGTCCCGCACGTTCTCCCGGTCCAGCGCAGTGTTGTGGATCTCCACGTTCACCAGGGGGTTGATCTCGCGGATCGAGGCCGCGGCCGACTCGGCCTTGGAGCGGCCCACGTCCGAGACGCCGTGGATGATCTGGCGCTGGAGGTTGGACTCGTCGACGGTGTCGAAGTCGATGATGCCGAGCGTGCCGACCCCGGCGGCGGCGAGGTACATCAGGGCCGGCGAGCCGAGGCCGCCGGCGCCGACACAGAGCACCCTGGCGTTCTTCAGCCGCTTCTGCCCCTCGACCCCGACGTCCGGGATGATCAGGTGGCGCGAGTAGCGGCGGATCTCGTCAACGGTCAGCTCGGCGGCGGGCTCGACGAGCGGGGGCAACGACACGGTGGACTCCCCGGGATCGGCTGAAGGCGAACCGGCCCATTGTCGCTCGCACCGGCCTCGATCGGCCATGAGGAGCGACACGTCGCCCGAACTGCGGGAAGGGGAATAACTCAGGTGCCGGGAACGAGCTCGCCGTCGTAGCGCGAGCCGTCGACGTACGGCCAGGCGTTGGCGACGCAGCCGTCCAGGCCGTACGTCTGCTGCTGCATCACCGGTGCCGGCTCGCCGGGCGCCGGGCAGGCCTGGTGTTCCTCGCCGAGTTCGTGGCCCACCTCGTGGTTGACCACGTAGGCGCGGTAGATCTCCAGCGGCGCCCCGTAGTCGGGGACCGCCTCCAGCCAGCGCGCCAGGTTGATGATCACCTGCCCGGGGAGCCGGCAGGAGGTGTAGCCCTCGGTGCTGAGCCCGCCCTCGGCGCACATCCGCTCCGAGGTCTCCGGGGTGGCAAGGTAGATGGTGAAGTCGGCGTCGTCCGCCTCCGCCACCCGCCGCAGCCGCAGCTCCTCAGAGGCGATCCAGCTGCGGGGGTCGCCCAGCACCTCGTCCACGATGGCGGCGAAGGCGGCGACGTTCTGGTCGGTGCCCTGCTCCACGGCCACCCGGTAGTGCCGGAGCGGCCCGTCGGTGCCCCACACCGGGGAGTCGCCGGGCGCGGTGGTGAAGTCGCCCGTACCCGTGCGGGGGTAGGCGGAGGGCCGTGCCCGCTCGTCCGCCCCCGCCGCGTACGACGTGCGGTTCCCGTCGCCCGTGGTCGGCACGGGCGCGCGGTCGCCGGCCCGGGCCAGCGTCACGGCGGCGGTCGCCGCGAGCAGGAGGGTGACGCCGAGCCCCACCACCCGACGGCCCCGGATCGGGGCCGACGGTCGCCACCAGCGCGTCGGCCGAGGTGACGACGGTCGGGTCGGCGTCGGGCGGCGTGCCGGGCCGGGCGGGTCGGAAGGGGACGACGACGTCATGGACCGAGCGTCCCACACTAATCGGGCGTTACGCCCCGAAAAACGCGAACCTCGCTCATCCCCCCAGGGGTGAATTCGGCCGGTCCCCCGGCTGGCGCCCGACGCCCGATCGCCGCCGGGTCAGAGCCGCGGGCCCGCGTACCGGCGACCGTCCCGGTACGGCCAGGGGTTGGCGACACAGCCGTTCAGGAAGAGCGTCTGCTGCATCATCACCGGCGCCACCCGGCCCCTGCCGGGACAGCGCTCGTGCCGGTGCCCCAACTGGTGCCCGACCTCGTGGTTCACCACGTACGTCCGGTAGACCGACAGCGGCACCTTCGCGCTCACGAAGTGCGGCACCGAGAGCCGCCAGCGGTCCAGGTTGATGATCACCTTGCCGGGCGCCCGGCACGACGTGTAGGGCTTCCCGCCCACCCGGATGTTCACCCCTCCGGCGGCACACAGCCGGCCCGCCGTCCTGGCCGTGGCGAGGTAGACCGTGAAGTCGTGCCGGGAGGCGGCGCGTACCTGCTGCAACCGCAGCTCGCCGTCGACCCAGCTCCCCGGCCCGGCGAGCGCCCGCTCGACGGCGGCGGCGAACTCGCCCGCGTCCTCGCCGGCGCCCGACTCCACGGCGACCCGGTAGCGGCGCAGCGTGCCCGCGTCACCCAGCACCGGGCCCACCCGGTCGTCGTAGCCGAAGCTGCCCCGGCCCGCGGACGGCACCGGCCCGGGCAGCCGGAGCACGGCCGGCGGTGGCTCGACGGCCGAGGGCGCCGCGGCGGGCGCGGACGGCAGCGGCGAGGCCGCCCCCGGCGCGAGCATCGGCGCGGGAGCCAGTTCCCCGGCGGTGAGCGCCTCCGCCCCGACGTCGGCGCCCCGCCGGTCGGCGATCACCGCCACCGCTCCACCGACGGCGAGCACCAGCGCGACCAGACCCACGAGACCCCGCCGACGCTCCGGACGGCGGTGCCGCGGGCGGGTCAGGTCCACGCCGCCGTCCCGTGGGGGCGACGTGGCCTGGGCACGACGGCGGCCCTCGACGGGAGCCGGGGCACGGCGGGTCGGGGCGGGGTGACGGGCAGGGGACATCCCGGTCAGCCTGCCACGTCGGACCGCCTGAGGGTGTCCCCCGTTTCGGTGAGCAGGCCCAACACGGCCCGGGCCACCAGGCGCGGCACCTCCAGTTGCGCCACGTGGCCGACCCCGTCGAGCATCAGCAGCCGGCTGTCCGGGACGACGCGGGCCGTCTGCGGGGCCACCCGCACGTCCACCAGCCGGTCGGCCCGCCCGCCGACGACCAGGGTGGGCGCCTCGACCGTCGCGGCGAGCCGCCACAGCGACCCCGACCCCGGCAGGTACGACCGCAGGAAGCTGGAGACCAGTCCCCGGAACGTCCGGACGTACGCGGCGGCGTAGTGCGCGGCCTCGTGCCGCACCCGGATCTCCTCCAGCGCCTCCTCCCGGCGCTGGTCGCAGATCCGGGTGAGGTCGGCCACGCAGGACTCCATCACCTGCTGGGCCATCACCTCGGGCGCGATCTGGGCCAGCCGCCAGGCGGCCAGGCGCTCGCCCCGGGGGATCGCCAGCAGCGGCAGCATCCGGCCCTGCAACGAGCGCCGGAAGTCCAGGAACGGCAGCGCCGGCGAGATCAGGGTCAGGCTCCGGACCAGGTCCGGCCGTACCGCCGCCACCTGCACCGAAACCGCCCCGCCCAGCGAGTTGCCGAACAGGTGCACCGGCCCCCGGCCGGAGTGCTCGATCCAGCGGATCACCCGGTCGGCGAAGGACGGGACGGTGTACCGGCGGCCCGGCTCACTGCGGCCGAACCCCGGCAGGTCGATGGCCTGCCCGTCGAGGTGGTCGGCGAGCAGGTACGCCAGGTCGGTCCAGTTCTGCGACGAACCGCCGAGCCCGTGCACGTAGAGCGCCGGCTCCGCGCCGGGTGCGGTGGCCGGCGTGTCCCGGACGTACGTCACCGTGCCGTCGAGGCGTACCTCCCGCCCCGGCCAGGGCGGTGGGACGGAGTGCTCGGGAAGGAGGTGGTCCGGCCGGAGGGTGGCGCGCTTCATGACTCCAGTCTGCCCGGGGCCGCAACGACCGGCAGCGCTCAGGCCAGCAGCGCCTCGATCCGGCGGTTGACCGCGGCCAGGGTGGCCCGGACGACCGCCTGCCGGGGGTCACCGGCGACCAGCGCGGAGCCGACGAGCTGCTCCACCCAGCCGTCACAGACGAGCAGCACCACGACCGTGGCCACGTCGCAGTTGCCGAAGGGCACCACGGCCGCGTGCTCGACGAAGCAGCGCCCACGGTCGGGGCCGGCGTCGGAGCCGGGCTCGCCGCCGCGCAGCAGCTCGTCCACCGCCGCCGCCGCGGCCACCGCGCAGAGCCGCAGCACGTACCCGTCGACGGCCGGCCCGGTCGAGTAGCCGGCGGCGCTCTCCCCGCCGGCCAGCAGGCGTACCTCCACGGTGGCGTCGAGCCCGAAGGTGCTCACCTGGACGTGGTCGATCACCACCCGGGGGCCCACCGCGCCGCCGGTGTCCAGCGGCCGGGACGGCGCGGTCTCCGTCGTCGTCACCTGCCCACCGGAGTACGACGTACCGACGGTCGCCGGGGCACCGGCCGGAGTCCCGGAAGGGGCGGCGGAGACCGAGCCGGGCTCCTCCACCGTGGCCCGGCCCCGGTGCGGGGCGACGGGCTGCCGCCGCCGGCGCGGGGTCTCGGGCGCCGCCTCGGGACGCTGTTCGGCCCGGGGCGACGCGGCCTCCGACGGGCCGCCGGTCACCCTGGCGCCGGGCACCCGGGGCTCTGCGGAGGACGGCTCGGCGGGGCGTGCCGCGACGCCCGCCGACCTGGGGTCGGCACCGCGCGGCTCCGCCGACCGGCGGCGCACCGGCGGGGCGGGTGCCGCTGGCATGCCGGGCAGGTTCTGCGGCGCGGCGGCCAGCCCCATCCGGTCCTGGAGCAGGCGGGCGACCTGCCGGCTCACCTCGGCCGGGTCGGCCCCGTCGGCGAGGTCGAGCCGCAGGCTGTGCGCGCCGGCCGGGGTACGGCGCAGCGCCGCGTCGCGGACACCGGCCACGCCACGGACGGCGTCGAGGATGGCGTTGACGTCGAAGCCCTCCGGGCGCTCCCGCGGCGGGGCAGGCTCGTCCTCGCGGCGCAGATGGGTGGCGATGCGGGCGAGTTCGGGGGTCTCGGCAGGTGGCTCCACGGCTGGCGGCTCCGGCACGACGGGCACGTCCGGCTCGGCGGGGACGCGCTGCGGCAACACCGCCGATGCGGACTCCGGCGCCGGGTCGGCGGCGGCCGGCGGGGCCGGCTCGGGCGCGGACCGGCGGGCCGCGTAGGGGGGTGCGCTCGTCGGGGCGGGCCCGGACGGGGTGCGCTCACGCCGCTCGAACCCGCTGGTGGCGGCCTCGGCGGCGGGCTGCGGGCCGCCCGGCGGCCTCGGGGCCGGCTCCGCGCTCTCCGGCCGGAGCCGGAACGGCCGGGTGACCCGGTCCGGGGTGTCCTCGGCGCGGGCCGCCGCGGCGGCGGTTTCCGGGGCGTACGCGAGCGGGGGCGCGCCCGCCGGCGCGGGGACCGACCCGCCCGACGCCCAGGCCGGTCGCTCGGTCGGGGCCGGCGGTTCGGCCTCGGGCCCCGTGAGCCGGTCGGCGGGGGCGGACGGTCGCTCGTACGCCGGCCGGGGCACCGGCGCGGTCTGGGCGACGTCGTAGGGGCGGCCGGGCTCGCGGGGCGGATCGTAGGGGCGGGGAGACTCGGCGCGCGACGGCTCGTGCGGTCGTTGCGGCTCACCGGCCCAGGCCGGCGGCTGTTCCTCGCGGGACCGGCGACCGACGGGCTCGGGCTCCTCGCGGGCTCGGCGCCCCGCCGGCTCGGCGTCCTCCCGGGAGCGACGGCCCACCGGCTCGGCCTCCTCCCGGGACCAGGGCGGCGCCCACGCGGCACCCCAGCTCGGGCGGTTCCAGTTCGGGCCGGTCCAGTCCGGTTCGGTGCTCGGCGGCCACTCGGCGGCCGACTGTCGGGAACCGCCCGGTTCCGACCGGGACGACGGTTCCCGGTCGCCGCCCGGAACGTGCTGCGCACCGGCCGCCGGTTCGGCGACCGGGGACCGGTCGGCACCCGGGTCCGCGCCGAAGCCACGCCCCACCCGCTCGTGCCCCGCGGCGTGCGGCGCGCGGTCCCGGTCGAACCCGCCCGGCGCGCGCTCCTGGCCGGGGGCGCCCAGCGTCCGCTCCGCGTGGGGGCCGTCCGGGGCGCGGCCCTGGCCCGGCCCACCGGCGGCGCGGTCCTGGCCGAACTCCCCCGGTGCGCCGTCCGTGCCGGTGGCGACCGGATCGGCGTCCCGGTCGTCGCGGAAGGCGCGGTCCGCGCCCAACGCGCGGTCGACGCCGGCGAGCCGGTCGCCAACGGCCGCGCGGTCGCCGGCCGTCGCGCGGTCGCCGGTGGCGGGCGCGGTATCAACCGGGCGTTCGGTGGGCGGGCGTTCGGTGGGCGGCGGGAGGTGGCGCGGGTCGGGGGCCGACGGCTCCGGTGCGTAGTGGTCGCTCCAGCCGCGCGGCGGGCCGGCGGCCGACGGGGGCTCGTCGGCGGCGACACGGTCGGCCGTCGGCGCGTGGAAGCCGGGCGGCACCTCGAAGCCGCTGGCGGCGGTGCCCACCGGCGGGACCTGGACGGCGGGGGGCGCCGACGTCGGCAGCCCCGGCTCCGACCAGCGGTTCTGGCGGCCGGTCGACGGGTCCTCGGCGGAGCGCCGGGCCGGACGGGACTCGGGGTCGGTGAACCCGTGCTGCGTCCCGGGCGGCTGCTCGGCCGTCGGCGCTGGGCGCTGCGCGGGCACCACCAGCCGGTCGTTGCCCGGGTCGCGGCGCTGGTCGCCGGGGATGCCGGGCGGGGCGCTCACCGGGACCTGGCGGTTGACCGGCGCGTCGTCGGCGGCGTGGTCGACGCCGTTGGCGTGGTGGCCGTTGACCCGGGCCGGCGGCTCGGTCGCGGCCGGGCCGGGCAGCGGTGGCGGCAGGTCGCCGTGCCGCGGGGACGAGGCGGCCCAACCGGGGGACGGCTCGGGCGGACCCCATGGAGAGGCCGGCTCGCGGGGGCCGGAGATCTCCCCGCCCCGGGACCAACTGGCCGCCGGGGGCGCCCACCCGCTGCCGGAACGGGCCAGGTCGTCCTGCGGACCCGTGCCGTCGCCGTGCTCCCCCGGGTTGGCGGCACCGGGTTGCCCTGTTTCACTCACCGCGCGCTCCTTGGTCGCCCCCGCTGAGGCTACCGTGTGGTGACAGTGGCGATAAGTTACAGCGGCGGGCCAATTCCGCGACGGGTCCCCGGGCCCCGACCGGTTCGGGTGAATTGC
Source organism: Micromonospora sp. NBC_01740 (assembly GCF_035920365.1). Lineage (NCBI taxonomy): Bacteria > Bacillati > Actinomycetota > Actinomycetes > Micromonosporales > Micromonosporaceae > Micromonospora > Micromonospora sp. NBC_01740. The sequence goes on from NZ_CP109150.1 coordinate 734,287, forward strand.
CGGCTCGTACGAAGAGACTCGGAGGTTCCCATGACCGCTGTGGGGAACGGTGCCCAGACCGCCGGCCGGCCCACCCGCCTGCCCCGTTCCGCGCGCCGCAAGCAACTGCTCGCCGCGGCCCAGGAGGTGTTCGTCGCCCAGGGCTACCACGCGGCCGCGATGGACGACATCGCCGAGCGGGCGGGAGTCTCCAAGCCCGTGCTCTACCAGCACTTCCCCGGCAAGATGGACCTTTACCTCGCCCTGCTGGACACGCACTGCGACGCGATCCTCGCGAAGGTCGACGACGCCATGCGCGGCACCAACGACAACAAGGAGCGCGTCGGCGCGTCGGTGCGGGCGTACTTCGACTTCGTCGACCACGAGAGCGAGGCGTTCCGCCTCGTCTTCGAGTCGGACCTGCGCAACGACCCGGCGGTGCGCCAGCGCGTCGAGCGGGTGGAGCAGGGCTGCATCGCGGCGATCACCGACACCATCATCTCCGACACCGGGATCAGCCGGGCGCACGCCGAACTGCTCGCCTCCGGCCTGGTCGGCGCGGCCGAGACCGCCGCGCAGTTCTGGCTGGCCCGTGGCCGGCAACTGCCCAAGGCAGAGGCGGAGGCACTGGTCGCGGCGCTCTCCTGGCGGGGCATCGCCAGCTTCCCGCTGCAAGGTGAGTCAGCCTGAACATCCGGCCCCGAGATCGGATAGCCTTCCCAACGGCGGCTCTTTCGCCCGAATGAGGAGGCACAGTGGAGGTCAAGATCGGCGTGCAGTACGCGCCCCGCGAGCTGGTCCTGGAGAGCGCGCAGTCGCCGGCCGAGATCGAGCAGATCGTGACCGAGGCCTTCGGCAAGGACGAGGGCACCCTCTCCCTGACCGACGAGAAGGGCCGGCGGGTGATCGTGCCGGTCAACAAGGTCGCCTACGTCGAGATCGCCGAGGCGTCGCCGCGCGCGGTCGGGTTCACCGTCCGCTGAGTGGTCCGGCCGGCCGCGACGGGTGACCCGACGATCGCCCGTCGCGGACGCCGGTCGCGGTCAGTTGTTCAGCCCGGCGGCGGCCATCCGCGTGGCGTGTGCCGCGGTCAGCCGCCCGAACAGCCCCGGCACGTCCACCCGCCCGCTCTGTGCGACGAGCGCGGTGAGCGCCCCCCGCTCGGCGGCGGCCACCCGGCCGGCCTGTGACAGCGCTTCGCCGACCAGTCGCCGCGCCCACATCGAGAGCCGGCCGGCCACCCTCGGATCGGCCTCGACGGCCGCCCGGATCTCGGCGACGGCGAAGTCGGCGTACGACGAGTCATGCAGCACGTCGAGGACGAGCTGACGGTCCGGCTCGGCCAGGGCCGCGGCGATCTCCCGGATGAAGTCGTCGGTGATGGCGTCGCCCACGTATGCCTTCGTCACCGCCTCCGCCCAGTCCTTCGGCTCGGTCGAGTCGTGGTACGCCTGGAGCGGCTCGACGTACGGCGCCATGGCGTCGTCGGGCAGCACGCCGAGCGCGGCGAGCCGGTCGGCCAGCCGCCGGTAGTTGCCGATCTCGGCGGCGGCCATCTCGCCCAGGGCCGCCCGCCGGCGCAGGTCGGGGGCGAGCCGGGCGTCGACGGCCATCCGTTCGAAGGCGAGCAGCTCACCGAAGGCCACCAGGCCGAGCAGGTCGACGACGGCGCGGTCGGGCAGATCGGTCGCGGGCACGAGCGCAGGCTACCGCCCGCCGGCAAACCGGCAAGAAGTGACACAGGTCACATGGGTGGCCCCCGGCGTGGCGCGCGCGGATGGAATCGGGACGCCCTCGGGTCGGTTCAGGTAGCATGGAGCAGTTGCCGCGGGCGCCGACCTGACCCAGGCTGATCTGAGCGATCAGCCGGCCCGGTCGAAGTGTGAGGCCTGCGGCGCGCGTGCGGCCCGGTCCGGCAGAGGCATTCAGCCGCCGACCGTGTGGCCCGCGCCACACCGAACGCGCCCTGACGGACATGCCGGGGCGCACCCACGAGAGGGCACCCCCAAATCCATATGAGCGAGCTGACTCAAGACCTGATGGACGGCCAGGAACTGGCCGCCACCGCTCCGGTGCGTCCGGAGGCTCCCACCTTCGCCGAGCTGGGCGCGCGTCAGGAGACCGTCGACGCGCTGGCCGCGGCCGGCATCACCCGCGCCTTCGCCATCCAGGAGTACGCGATCCCGATCGCGATGCGCGGCATCGACATGATCGGCCAGGCGCCCACCGGCACCGGCAAGACCCTCGGCTTCGGCGTACCGCTGCTGGAGCGGGTCTTCGCGCCGGGCGAGGGCAGCGACGGCGTGCCGCAGGCGCTGGTCGTCGTACCCACCCGTGAGCTGGGCATCCAGGTGGCCAAGGACCTCGCCGCCGCGGGCCGGACCCGGGGCGTGCGCGTGCTGCCGATCTACGGCGGTGTCGCGTACGAGCCGCAGATCGACGCGCTGCGCAAGGGCGTGGAGATCCTGGTCGGCACCCCCGGCCGCCTGATGGACCTGCAGAAGCAGAAGCACCTGCGGCTGGACCGGGTCCGCGCGCTGGTGCTGGACGAGGCCGACCGGATGCTCGACCTGGGCTTCCTCGACGATGTCGAGAAGATCCTGGCGATGCTGCCGGAGGACCGGCAGACCATGCTCTTCTCGGCGACCATGCCGGACCCGATCGTCACCCTCTCCCGGCGCTTCCTGCGCCAGCCGATGACGATCCACGCCGGGCACACCGCCGAGACCGGCCCGTCGCCGCAGACCGAGCAGCTGGCCTACCGCACCCACTCGATGAACAAGGTCGAGATCGTGGCCCGGATCCTCCAGGCCGAGGGGCGCGGGCTGACCATGATCTTCACCCGCACCAAGCGGGCCGCCGACCGGGTCGCCGAGGACCTCGACTTCCGTGGCTTCGCGGTCGCCGCCGTGCACGGTGACCTCGGGCAGGGCGCGCGCGAGCGGGCACTGCGGGCGTTCCGCGCCGGCAAGATCGACACTCTGGTCGCCACCGACGTGGCCGCCCGGGGCATCGACGTCAGCGGCGTCACCCACGTCATCAACTACGACTGCCCCGAGGACCAGGACACCTACACCCACCGGATCGGTCGTACCGGCCGGGCCGGGGCGACGGGCGTCGCGGTGACCTTCGTCGACTGGGACGACATGCCCCGCTGGCGGATCATCGACAAGACGCTGGGCCTGGACATGCCGGAGCCCGCGGAGACGTACCACACGTCCCCGCACCTCTACACCGACCTGCACATCCCCACCGACGTCAGCGGCACCCTGCCGACCGCCGAGCGCACCCGCGCCGGGCTGTCGGCCGAGGTCGAGGAGGACCTCGGCGGCGGACGGCCCCGCCGGGGCGAGGGCGGCCGGGGCTCCCGGCGCGGCGAGCGTGGTGAACGCGGCGAGGGCCGTGGTCGCGGCGAGCGCCGCTCGGGCCGCGCCGGCGGTGCGACCGACGCGCCGCAGGCCGACGCGCCGGCTGACACCGCCGAGGAGGGCACCCGCGTCCCGCGTCGCCGTCGGCGTCGCCGCGCCGGCGAGACCGTCGCGGGCGAGCCGACCACGGTGATCACCGCCGAGGCCACCGAGGCCCCGGCCGCCGCCGAGGGCGAGGCCGCGAAGCCCCGCCGCCGCCGGCGCCGTCGTGGTGGTGGCTCCGCCGCCGGTACGCCGGCCGAGGCGACCGCCGACTGACCGACGTACGTCACCCAAGATCCCCCGGACCGGTGCACCCGGTGCCGGGGGATCTCCTCGTCCGGGCCGTGATCCGCGGGCTGGGCGGACGCGACACCACCGGCGAGAACCCCCGCCGGACACCGCCGCCGGGACGCGTGCCGGGCAGACCGCCGGTCGACGAGGAAGATGGAGCAATGCCCGAACCACTGGACGCCGCCCTGACCGAGGTCCGGGCACTGCTGCTCGACCCGACGCTCACCCGTGCGGTGGCCGCCGGGCGCCGGCGTGGACACCGCCCCTCGATGGTCCGCGCCGAACTGCGGCCGGTCGCGCTGAAGGCGGGCCCCCGGTTGCAGATCTCCACCTCCGACGGCTCCCGCCCGTACACCCGCAACGTGGCCCCCGGCCCGGAGGCGGACGCGGCGGTGGACGCGCTGCTGGCCGAGCCGTTCGGCAACTGGCACGTGGAGACGGCCGACGCGACGCTCCAGCTGCGGGTCACCAAGTCCGGCGAGGCGCAGGTGCACCGGGCCGCCGCGGCCCGGCCCGCCGCCGAGCCGGGTGGGCACGACCGGGCGAAGGAGTACCTCCTCGATCCCGGTGACCCGATCTTCGCCGAGATCGGCGGCTCGGCGGCGAAGCGGCGCCAGGTCGACGCGTTCCTGCGGGCGCTGGCGGCGACCCTCCCGGACGACCTGACCGGCCCGCTGCGGGTGGTCGACCTGGGCTGCGGCAACGCGTACCTGACCTTCGCCGCGTACCGGTGGCTGGCGCAGCGGGGGGTCGACGTCGAGCTGGTCGGCGTGGACGTCCGGGAGGACCAGCGGCGACGCAACACCGAGCTGGCCGAGCGGCTGGGCTGGGCAGACCGGGTCAGCTTCGTGGCCGGCACGATCGCCGACGCCGTCGTGGAGCCCGCCCCCGATCTGGTGCTGGCCCTGCACGCCTGTGACACCGCCACCGACGAGGCGCTGGCCCGGGCGGTGCGCTGGCAGGCCCGCTGGGTGCTCGCCGCGCCGTGCTGCCACCACGACGTCGCGGCCCAGCTCCGCGCGCGGCCGGCCCCGGCCCCGTACGAGCTGCTGACCCGGCAGGGCATCCTCCGGGAGCGCTTCGCGGACGTCCTCACCGACGCGCTGCGGGCCGGGCTGCTCCGGCTGCACGGCTACCGGGCCGAGGTGGTGGAGTTCGTCGACTCCCGGCACACTCCGCGCAACCTGCTCATCCGGGCACGACGCACCGGCACCGCGCCCACCGCCGCCCAGCGGACGGAGTACCGGGAACTCGTCGACCAGTGGGCGGTCACCCCACGGCTGGCGGCGCTGCTGCCGCCGGTGCCCGCGCCGGCCCCCGGCACCCCGGTGCCGGAAGGCGTCGCGGCTGCCCGCTGAGCGACCTCGGGCGTCGCGGCCACCCGGCCCCGGGAGGGCGCACCGGCCGACGGACGGGCGTCGAGCGTGGTCGAGCGGTCACGGAGACCGCCGGGCGCGTGTGATCCACGCCATTCCGCAGGGTGCGGAGTCCCGCTCACGAGACGGTCTGGTCGATCAGTCAACTGTTTCCCTGCCTTTCCGTACTACCCTCGGAGGCGCACCGCCGGGTGCCGGTCGGGAGGGAAGACCCGCAGGGATGGGTTCCGTAGAGGTTTCTCCGCAGATGGCCTTCGCACGTTTCGTACGGCGCGCCATCGACGACGCCCGCGAGGAACGCGGCTGGACCGTCACCGACCTGGCGTCCCACACCGGCGTCGGTCGGTCGACCGTGTTCCGTTGGCTCGCCGGAGACTGGCAGGACTACCCCGAGCTGGCCAAGGTACGCGGCTTCTGCGCCGCGCTGGACCTGCCGGTCGCGGCAGCGTTCCGCGCGCTCGGCCTGCCCGACGCCGGTCCCGCGCCCCGCCGGCGCGTCGACGACGGCCCGGTCGAGGCGGACGTCCGGGTGATCCTGCAACGGCTGGCCGACCCGACCGTGCCGGCCGAGGAGAAGCACCACATCCGCGACCTGCTGCGCTACCTGGCCCGCCGCCCCATCCGCCGCGCCGGCTGAGCGCCACCAGCGGAAAGTGCCTCACCCGGCTTCGGGCGGCATCCGCGGGGGTCAGGGCACCGTCAGCGTGAACTCGGCGGTCCGCACCACGCCGGCGACCTGGAAGTCCAGGTAGAGCCGGTACCGGCCCGGGTCGGGCGTGGTCACCCAGAACGTCACCGCCCCGTCGACCGGCTGCGGCTCGGGGTGGACGTGCAGGTAGCCGAGATCCCCCTCGCGCAGGGCGACCAGGTGTCCGTACGCGCCGAGGTAACGCTCCAGCGCCGGGGGTCCGCCGGCCGAGTCGACACGGAAGGTCAGCGGCACGGTCACGCCGGCCTGCGGGGTGCCCTGGTAGTCGACGGTGAAGCCGTCGACCGTGGCGGAGGACGCCGGCGCCGGCAGCGGCCTCGGCTGGTAGCCGCCCGGCGCGGTCAGGTCCACCCCGAGGGTCACGGCGGTCTGCCGGCCGTCGTCGGCGAGCGCGGTGAAGTCGGCGTACGCCCGCCAGACCCCCGGCTGCGGCAGGGTCAGCGGCACCGACCAGGTGCCGTCGGCCGCCATCGTCGGGTGCAGGTGCTGGTAGCCGGTCAGGTCGCGACGCACCACGATGAGGTGCATCGGCTTCTCGTGCACGACCGCGAACCGGGTCACCGGGCGGCGTTGCGCGTCCCGCACCAGGAAGCGCAGTTCGCCCGCGCGGCCGGCGGTGAACGTGGCGGCCAGAGGGGTGAGCGTGTAGCCCGCCGAGCTGACCGAGAGACCGGCGGCCTGCGCCGCCGCGGCCTGGTCGACGCCGTGCTCGTGGGCGCCCGTACCCGGCGGGTGGCTGTGGCCGGTAAGGGCGCTGTCCGGTCCCGCCGCAGCGGACGGGCCGCCGCCGTTCAGCCGACCGAGGCCGAAGCCGAGCAGGACGGCGAGCACCAACCCGCCGACGACCAGCGCAAGCCGGACGGTGCCGCGGTCCGGCACGGCCGACACGTGCTCCGGCCCGGCGGACGCCTGCTCCGACGAGACCAGCGCACCGTCGGACGCGACCGGCGCCTGCTCCGGCGCGGCCGGCACGCCCTCGGGCGCGGCCGATGTGTGCTCCGGCGCGGTCGGCACGCCGTCGGGCGCGGCCGAGGCGTGCTCCGGCGCGGCCGACACCTGGTCAGGCACCGCCGCCGTCCCGGTCGCGAACGGGCTGCTCATCGGTCATGCCGCCCACGCTACCGCCCGTCGGCACCGCGTCGGCCCGCCGGTGGCGCGGCGTGGCGACGGTCGCAGTCCGCCCGCGTCGGGAACTTTCCCGACCGGTCCGGACACGACGCCACCGCAGCTCGGGCCCCTCCGCCCAGGCATCGGCGGCCCGGCCCGCCGGACCGGGCGGCGCCGGTGGCTCAGCCGGCTACGGCCAGGGCGAGCGGGAGCACGTCGGGGGCGCCGGCCCGGCGCAGTTCCCGTGCGGCCATCGTCATCGTCCAGCCCGAGTCGACCAGGTCGTCGACGAGGAGCACGGGCCCGTCGAGCCCGGCGAGGGCGTCGGCCAGGTCGTCCGGCACGGCGAAGGCGCCGTGCAGGGCGCGTACCCGCTGGGCGCTGTTGCCGCGCGGGCCGCCGGCCGGCGCGCCGGTCGGCGTCACCGCACCGAGCAGCGGCAGCCGGCCCACGGCGGCGATCCGCTCGGCGAGCGAGCCGACCAGCCGGGGCCGGCGGCGCGAGCCGACCGCGACCACCCCGACCGGGCGGCGCGGCCACCGCTCGTCGCCGTGCGCCCACGCCTTCAGCACCTCGACCACGGCGGCGGCCACGTCTTCGGGTACGGCCACGTCCGCCGCCTCCGGCCCGACCAGGTCGCGCAGCCGGCCGCCCCACCCCAGGTCGGACAGCCGCCCCACCGCCCGCCCCGGCAGCGCCTGCTCCGCCGGGGCGATCCGCCCCTTCAGCGGTACGCCCACCGCCTCCAGCCCGGTCGGCCAGAGCTTCTTCGGCGTGATCTCCACGCCGGGCCGGCCGAGGAAGGTCTGCGCGGCGGTCTGCGCCACCTCCGACACGTCGGCCGTGAACAGCGGGCCGGCGCAACGGTCACAGCGGCCACAGTCGGCGGCCCCGACGTCGTCCAGGCACTCGCGCAGGTAGCGCAGCCGGCAGTCGGGGGTGCTCGCGTACTCCCGCATGGCCTGCTGCTCGGCGGTGCGCGCCTCGGCGACGCGGCGCAACCGGGCCTCGTCGTAGACCCAGGGCTCGCCGGTGGCGAGCCAGCCGCCGCGCACCCGGCGGACCGCGCCGTCGACGTCGAGCACCTTGAGCATCAGCTCCAGCCGGGCCCGGCGCAGGTCGACGATCGGTTCGAGCGCCTGGGTGGAGAGCGGCCGGTCGGTGTGCAGGGCGGCCAGGACGGCGCGGACCTGCGCCTCGGGCGGAAAGGCGAGCGAGGCGAAGTAGCGCCAGATCGCGGCGTCCTCGGTGCCGGGCAGCAGCAGCACCTCGGCGTGCGCGACGGCCCGGCCGGCACGGCCGACCTGCTGGTAGTACGCGATCGGAGACGGCGGCGCGCCGAGGTGCACGACGAAGCCGAGGTCGGGCTTGTCGAAGCCCATGCCCAGCGCGCTCGTGGCGACGAGCGCCTTGATCTTGTTGTCCAGCAGGTCCTGCTCGGCGGCCCGCCGGTCGGCGTCCTCGGCCTGCCCGGTGTAGGAGGCGACGGCGTAGCCCCGGGAACGCAGGAACTCGGCGGTCTCCCCCGCCGCGGCGACCGTCAGCGTGTAGACGATGCCCGAGCCGGGGAGCCGGTCCAGGTGGTCGGCGAGCCACGCCAGCCGGTACGCCGGGCTCGGCAGCTCGACCACGCCGAGGCGCAGCGACTCCCGGTCCAGGCTGCCGCGCAGCACGAGGGCGTCGCCCAACTGCTCCGCCACGTCGGCGGTGACCCGGGCGTTGGCGGTGGCCGTGGTGGCCAGCACCGGGGTGCGCTCGGGCAGGTTGCCCAGGAACGTACGCAGCCGGCGGTAGTCCGGCCGGAAGTCGTGCCCCCAGTCGGAGACGCAGTGCGCCTCGTCGACCACCAGCAGGCCGGTCGTGGCGGCCAGCTTCGGCAGCACGGTGTCCCGGAAGTCCGGATTGTTGAGCCGCTCCGGGCTGATCAGCAGCACGTCCACGGCGCCGGCGTGGATCTCGGCGGTGATCTCGTCCCACTCGTCGAGGTTGGCGGAGTTGATCGTGCGCGCCCGGATGCCGGCCCGGGCCGCCGACTCGACCTGGTTGCGCATGAGCGCCAGCAGCGGCGAGACGATCACGGTGGGCCCGGCGACGCCTTCTGCGCCGGCCGCCTCCCGGTCCCGCAGCAGGGCGGTGGCCACGAAGTAGACCGCCGACTTGCCCCACCCGGTGCGCTGCACGCAGAGGACCCGACGACGGTCGACCACCAGCGCCTCGATCGCCCGCCACTGGTCCTCCCGGAGCCGGGCGTGCTCGCCGGCCAACCGCCGCAGCACCGCCTCGGCCCGCTCCCGTACCGCCGTCCGATCCTGGCTCATCCGGCATTTCTACCAGCTCCGGCGGACGTTCCCCGCTTCCGCGAGACGGCGGACCGCCCGGGGGCACACCGCCCGACCGCCCTCGGAGGGAACGGCCCGCGCGGGTCGGCCGCTTATGAGGCCGAGCGCCCGGGCGGGCCCTCAGGGCCAACGCGGCGGCCCGGGCGCGTGCCAAGATCTGCGGCGGCAACAGTCCAGCTAGGAAAGAGAATCATGCGAATCACGCAGCAGACCGGCCCCGCCGGCAGGGTCCGACGGGTCGCGGCGGCAGCCGTCTCCCTGGTGGCCGCGACCTCCCTGGTCGCCGGGTGTGGCAACGACGACGCCCAGGACGCCCCGGCGGCCTCCTCGCCGGTCCCGGCGGCGTCCCCGTCGGCCAACCCGAAGAGCACGCTCCTGGCGGCGGTGCCGGACGAGGAGGACCCGGCCTTCCGGTTCAGCGGCAGCGACCCGACCGGCGTCGTCACCGGCGTGGTGGACCCGGCGGGCAAGGGCATGGACCTCACCGTGACCGAGAAGGACAAGGAGCTCGACTTCACGATGAAGCTCTCCTTCCGCCTCATCGAGCAGCGTTCCTGGATGAAGGTGAGCTTCGACGGCGCCGAGGAGCTCAGCAGCATGCTCAAGCTGCCGAAGAAGTGGATGGAGCTGGACCACGCGAAGCTGACCGACCCGGCCAGCGTGCCCTACTACGAGGGTGCCGACCCGGGCAACACCGGCGCGATCCTCGGGGCGGTGGGAGACACCGTGACGGACCAGGGCGGCGGGACCTACACCGGGACCGTGGACCTGACCCACGGCGAGCACGTGCGCCAGGCCATGGCCGACGCCGTGGACGTCGACGCGCTCGGCGCCGCGGCGAAGACGATCCCGTTCACGGCCGTCGTCGGGGCGGACGGGAACCTCACCTCGCTCACCCTGGAGATCCCGGCGGTCGGCAAGCTCAAGGCCACGAAGTACGTCGTGAAGTACTTCGACTTCGGCAAGGCCCCGAAGGTCACCGTGCCGACGGGCAGCCAGGCGCAGAAGGCTCCGGCGTCGGCGTACGAGCTGCTGAACAGCTGACGTACGAGGACGGGAGACGGGGTCGCGGTCGCACGAGGGGGCCGCGGCCCCGGTCGGGGCGGGCCGGCAGTGGTCAGGCCGGCGGGCGGGACACCACCGCCCGGACCGCGTCGACCAGGCTGGTCGTGCGGGGGTCCGGGCCCATCGTGACGCGGAGCCCGCTCGTCACGTAGCCGAAGGCGATGCCGCTGGCCGGGTCGGCGTAGCCGAGCGAGCCACCGTGGCCGGGGAAGCCGAAGGCGGTGGGCGACCACCAGGGCTGTTCGGGCAACGGCAGGCCGAAGCCGAGCGCCGGCCGGGTCGGCACCAGCAGGACCCGGTCGACCCCGCCGGCCTGTTCGCGGGTGGCGGCGTCGAGGGTGGCCGCGTCGAGGATCCGGACGCCGTCGACCTCGCCGATCAGGCCGGCGTAGAAGCGGGCCAGCGACGAGGCGGTGCAGATGCCGTTGACCGCCGGGATCTCGGCCACCCAGGCACGCGGGTCGGCGAGGTCGAGCGGCGGGTCGGTCACCATCGTCGACCGGACCACCAACGAGGCCGGATCGGTGTACGCGGCAAGCACCTCGGACGCCGCTGCGGCGGCCAGCACCTCCGACGCCGCAGCGGCGGCGGGCGGGGCGACCGGCTGCTCGACGAGCCGGGCGACCCGGTGCGCCTCGGCGGCGGGCAGACCGACCCAGAAGTCCAGGCCCAGCGGTGTGGCGATCTCGTCGGCGAAGTACGTGCCGAGGCTGCGGCCGGAGACGCGGCGTACCACCTCGCCGACCAGCCAGCCGTAGGTGAGCCCGTGGTAGCCGTGTGCTGTGCCTGGCGGCCAGGCCGGCGCCTGGGCGGCCAGCGCGGCGACCGCCGGCTCCCAGGTCAGCGCCTGCGCCAGTGGAACCGGACGGTCGAGCACCGGCAGCCCCGCCTGGTGGGACAGGAGCCAGCGGACCGGGATCTCGCCCTTGCCGGCCGCCGCGAACTCCGGCCAGTACTCGGCGACGGGTGCGTCCAGGTCGAGCTGCCCGCGCTGAACCAGCAGGTGCGCGCAGGCCGCCGGCACGCTCTTGGTGGCCGAGAAGACCACCTGGAGGGTCTCCTCCCGCCAGGCGCGGCCGGTGGCGGGATCGGCGAGCCCGCCCCACAGTCTGGCCACCTCCCGACCGTGCCGGTAGACGCTGAGGGCCGCGCCGATCTCGGACCGCGTCTCGAAGTTCGCCAGGAACGCCTCCCGGACCGGCTCGTAACCTGCCGCCACGGTGCCGCTGACCACGGACATGCGCTCTCCTTCCGGAGCGTCGGGCCCGGACGACGATCAGCCCGGGTAGCCGCGTCAGGATAGCCTGACGCTGACAGTCAGGAAAACCTGACAAGCATATGCTTGCGGGATGGCGGAGGAAGTGGTGCCGGGGCACGCGGACCTCATCGGGTTCCGGTTGCCGGACGGGACGCTGAGTACCGACGCCGCAGCGCCCGCGACGACCGTCGGCTACCGGGCCGGGTGCAGTTGCGGCTGGGTCGGCGCCAGCGACTACCCGGCCGCCGAGGAGGGCCGCTGGATGGCCGCCTCCGAGTGGGGCGGACACATCAGGCCGATCCTGGCCGCCACACCGCCCGGTTGGCTGATGGGCCGTTCCGACACCCTCCGCGACAACGTCGCCGAGCTGGCCACGACGTGGCCGTTGCAGGCGCTCGGCATCCTCGCCGAGGTGGAACGCTGGCAGCGGCCGCTGATCGAACGCGCCGTCGTGTCGGCGCGGGAGGCCGGGCTCTCCTGGGCCGAGATCGGCAACGCGCTCGGCATCAGCCGGCAGTCGGCGCACGAGCGGTTCCGCAACCTCGCACCGCCGAAGCCTCCCGCCTGAACGGGTCCGGAGGCGCGCCCCGCCCACAGCGGTCGGTACTCGATCGACGCCCGCGGGCCGTCGGTCCCCGGCCACGCGCAGGCCCCGCCGATGACGAGCCGTCGCCGGGCGGCGGCAGCTGCGTCATCGGCGGGGCCTGGGCCCGCGCCGTCAGGAGCGGCGGGACGGGGTGCGCAGGGAGTGCTTCAGCAGTGCCAGGCGCGGGGCGAGGCTGGCCAGGCCGCCGGGGAAGAAGTAGACGGCCAGGATGAAGACCGTGCCGAGCACGAAGAGCGGCTGCGACAGCGGGTTGCTCAGGAACGCCGGCAGGGCCTCCACCGCGTCGGACGTGCCGAACGCGACCAGCCGGTGGTCCAGGTACATGTAGAGGATCCCGCCGATCACCGGGCCCCACCGGGTGCCCGGCCCGCCGAGCACCACCATGACCAGCAGCGCCAGGGTCCACTCGGAGGAGGTGATGTGCGGCGAGGCGCCGCCGACGATCAGGACGTAGACCGCGCCACCGGCCGCCGCCAGGCCGCCGGCCAGGGTGAACGCCACCAGCTTGAACCGGTACGGGTCGAGCCCGAGCACCCCGATCCGCCGCTCGTCGTCGCGCAGGCCGGCGAGCACCCGCCCGGTCGGCGAGCCGGAGACCCGGTGCACCACGAAGACCACCACGACCAGGTACGCCAGCGCCAGCCAGTAGAGGTTGACGGTGTTGGTGACCCCGACCAGCCCCTCGGGCAGCCCGGAGACGTCCAGCGGCAGCCCCTCCTCGCCGCCGGTGAGCCCGCCGAAGTCGCGGGCCACCAGGATCGCCCCGACCTGGGCGAAGGCGAGCGTCACCATGGCGAACGCGATGCCGACGGTACGCAGCGCCACCGCCCCGAGCAGCGCGGCGAGGATCGTCCCACCGATGATCGCGAGCAGCCCCGCCTGCCACAGCGGCAGCCCCGCCTTGGTGACCAGAATGTCGGTGCCGTAGACGCCGGCGGCGAAGTAGAGGGCGTGCCCGAAGGAGAGCATCCCCGTCCGCCCGAAGAGCAGGTCGTACCCGGCGGCCAGGCCGCCGAAGACCAGGCAGACGGCGAGCAGTTGCAGGGTGCCCGGGGAGTTCAGCGCCCCCTCGAAGATCCCCGGCAGGTGCAGCGTCGAGTACGGCAGGATCAGCGCGACCACCAGCGCGACCAGCGGCAGGTACGGGCGCAGCCCGTGCCACCGTCGGCGCCCCGGCGTCAGCTCGTCGGGCACGGCGGCCGGCGGTGCCGGAACCTCGGGGCTCTTGACCTCGGTCATGCCGTTGCCACCTTTCCGGCGATGCCCTGCGGGCGCAGCAGCAGCACCACGGCCAGCAGCGCGACCACGCAGATGTCGCCCAGCCCGGAGGTGCCGTAGTAGTTGACGAACTGTTGGGTCAGGCCGACGGCGACGGCCGCGTACGCGGACCCGATCACCGAGCCCATCCCGCCGATGACCACCACGATGAACGCGAAGATCAGCAGCGAGCCGCCCTGGCCGGGCGAGACGGTGCCGAAGTAGACGCCGCCGAGCGCGCCGGCCAGCGCCGCCGCCGCCCCGCCGATGGCGAAGACCAGGGTGAACGCCTTGCGCACGTCGATGCCGAGCGCCGTGACCATCTCCCGGTTCTCCACCCCGGCCCGGATGATCAGGCCGTAGCGGGTCCAGCGGAGGAAGGCCAGGATCGCGCCGAGCACCAGCACCGCGGCGATGATCAGCAGCAGGCCGCCGTTGGGCACGTTGGCGCCGAGGATTCCGGTGACCTGCCGGGTCCACTCGGGGCGCGGGAAGGGCCGGGCGTCCGCGCCCCAGGTCGCCTGGAGCAGCGCCACGCCGGCCAGCGAGAGGCCGACGGTGACCAGCACCTGCTCGATGGTGCGGGAGTAGAGCGGCCGGATCAGCACCAGCTCGACGAGCACCGCCACCAGCGTGCCGGCGGCCACCCCGAAGATGACCGCGACCACGAAGCCGAAGCCGTCCGACCCTGCGCCGGGCAGGTTGTGCGCCGCCCACCAGGTCCCGTACGCGCCGACGCCGAGGAAGACGCCGTGCGCGAAGTTGAGCACGTCGGCCAGGCCGAAGACCAGGGAGAGCCCGCTGGCGACCAGGAAGTAGAGCGCCGCCAGGCCGAGCCCGGTCAGCGTCAACAGGATGACGGTGTCCATCAGTGCTGGTCCTTCCGCGCGGCGGCCGGCGTACCGGCGGGGTGGTGTCCCTCCGCCGAGCCGACGCCCAGCAGCGACTTGGTCAGGGCGGTCTCCAGCAGCAGTTCCTGCGCGTCGCCGGTCCAGGCGACCTGGCCTGCGGCCAGCACGACCGCGTCCCGGGCGAGCCGCCGGACCACGGCCAGGTTCTGCTCGACGAGCAGCACCGGCACGGATTCGGCGACCCGTTCCAGCACCTCGGCCACCTCGGTCACCACCTTCGGCGCGAGCCCCTTGGTCGGCTCGTCGACCAGCAGCAGCCGGTTGTCGTTGAGCAGCACCCGGCCGATCGCGAGCATCTGCTGCTGCCCGCCGGAGAGCGAGCCGGCCCGTTGCCGTCCGCGCCGGTCCAGCTCCGGGAAGAGCGCGAACACCTTGTCGTACGCCGGGGTGCTGCCCCGCCGCTCGGCGAGCCGGAGGTTCTCCGCGACGGTGAGCCCGGCGAAGACGCACCGGTCCTCCGGCACGTAGCCCAGCCCGCCGCGGACCAGCCGGTGGGTGGGCCGGGCCAGCAGGCTCTGGGCGCCCATCCGGACGGTGCCGCGCACCTCGCCGGCGGGCGGGGTGAGGCCGACGATCGCGCGCAGCGTGGTCGTCTTGCCCACGCCGTTGCGCCCGAGCAGGACGGTGACGCCGGTCGGGGCGACCGTGAAGGACACCCCCTGGAGGATGTGCAGCCCGGCGATGCGGACCGACAGGTTCTCCACGCTGAGAATGGGTTCCACTAGAGCGACTCCCCCAGGTAGGCCTCTTGCACGGTGGGGTTGGCCATCACCGTCTCCGGGGTGTCGCAGGCCAGCAGCGCGCCGTGGTGCATCACGGCGATCCGGTCGGCCAGTTCCAGGATGACGTCCATGTGGTGCTCGACCATCAGCACCGACCGGCCGCTGTCGCCGGTGAGCGAGCGGATCACCGAGACCAGCTCGGGTACGTCCTCGGCGCTGACCCCGGCCATCGGCTCGTCGAGCAGCATGACCCGGGGCTCCCCGGCGAGCAGCAGGGCGATCTCCAGCTTCCGCTTCTCGCCGTGGGCGAGGGTGCCGGCCAGCGCCGTACCCCGGTGGGCGAGGCCGACGCGGTCGAGCGCCGCGTCGGCGGCGGCGGCGACCTCCCGGTCGGCCGCCGCCCGCCGCCACAGCTTCATCGAGCCCCCGCGGTGCGCCTGCACGGCGAGCCGGACGTTCTCCCGCACGCTGAGCGAGCCGAAGACCGAGCTTGCCTGGAAGGTACGGCCGAGGCCGAGACGGGCCCGCTTGTGCGGCGGCAGGGAGCCGATGTCCTGCCCGTCGAGGGTGATCCGTCCTTCCGTGGCCCGGCGTACGCCGGTGATCAGGTTGAACAGTGAGGTCTTGCCGGCGCCGTTGGGCCCGATGACGCCGAGGAACTCCCCGGGCGCCAGGTCGAGGTAGACGCTGTCGACGATGGCGACCTCACCGATCCGCCAGGTCAGACCGCGGGTGGCGAGCATCTGGTGTCAGCCCTTCATCGCCACGGCCGGCGGCGCGGACTCGTCCCCGGTCAGCGCCTTCTGGGCGGTGGCCGTGAACGCGGTGCCGCTGCCGGACAGCTTGGCTTGGAACATCGGCTGGAGCAGCGCGTGGTCCTCGGCCCGGATGGTCATCTTGCCCTTGACCCCGTCGAAGCTCCAGCCCTCCAGCGCCTTCACCATCTTCTCGACGTCGTCGCCGCCCTCCTCGATGGCCCGTACGACCATCTGCGCGGCGGCGAAGCCGTCCGGGTGGAACAGGTCGACGGTGCCGACCTTGGCCTTCAGCGCCTTCACGGCCTCGTTGTCGGAGGCCCCGTCGAAGTAGTGCGACAGGAAGGAGATCTTGCTGCCGGCGGCGCCGAAGGTCGGCCACGAGGCGCGGATGTCCAGGCCCGTGACGACCGTGGTGGAGGAGAGCACGCCCTGCTGGTCGAGCGTCTGCCACATCGCGGGGGCGGTGGTGCCGGCCCAGGCGACGAAGAGCAGGTCCGGCTTGGCGGACTTGATCTGGCTGGCGAACGGGGTGAACTCGGTGGCGCTGGCCGGCGCCCGGACGCTGCTGACGGCCGCGCCCGCGCCGCCGATGACGGCCTTCACGGCCGCCTCGTTGGCGTCGCCGAAGGCGCCGTCTTGGGCGAACACCACGACCTTCTTGCCGGCCGGGTCGCCGATGAACGACTTGGCGGTCACCACGTCCTGGTACGACTGCCGCCCGGAGCGGAACGTGTACTTGTTGGCGCCGGTCACCGCGTCGGTGGCGGCGGGCCCGGAGATGAAGAGCACCTTGTTCTGCGCGGCGATCGGGGCGACCTGGAGGGCCACGCCGGAAGCCGTCGAGCCCGCGATGATCTTGTTGCCCTTGCCGATCAGGTCCTTGGCCGCGGAGACCGCCTTCGCCGGGTCACCCGCGTCGTCGACCTCGGTGACCTCGACGGCCCGGTCGCCCACCTTGTTGGTGCCCTTGGTGGCGAAGTCGAGGCCGGCCTTGAATCCCTCGATGTACTGCTTGCCGTAGCTGGCGAGGGCTCCCGACTGGGAGTAGACCAGGCCAACCTTCACCGGGGCGGCGCTGTCGCCGCCACCGGAGGCGGTGTCCTGCGGGCTGCCACAGGCCGTGGCGGCGAGCGCCGCGGCCATCATCGTGGCGGCGGAGAGGAACACCCGCCGCGTCGTCCGGACCGTCATTGCGACTCCACGTGAGGACTCGGAGGTAGGGAACTCATATGACGGCTCACGCTAGAAGTGACGTCACCCACGGGCTATGTGGCCGAAACACACAAGTAACAGGGGTGGGGTGGTCGGGGGTTACAACGAGCACGACACGGTGACGACCCCACCCGTCCGCGATGGGCGCCCGCCCCATCGACGGAAGTGATGCTGTGTCGCTCCGCGCCACCGATACCCACCGAATGCCGTATTCCTCCCGCCCTCCGCCGACCGAACCCCCCGCCAGCGAACCCCGCTGCCCGACCCTCGCCGGCCGAACCCCGCCGGGCTGCCCCGGCCGCCCGTCAGACCTCCCGTCCGGCCGCACCCGGACGGCGTTCGGGAGATCTTGGTACGAAGACGCCCCCAGAGGGGCCGATTCCCACCAAGATCTCCGGGATGCGGCGAGCGCAGCGCCGCGCGCCGGGTCGCGGCGGGTGCGGCGGGGTTCGGCGGGCCGGGCCGTGCCGGGTGCGGCAGGGTTTGGCCGGGCGGGGCGCGACGGGGTGCGGGGCGAGGTGTTGCGGGGTGTGCCGGGCGGACGGCGCGAAGCAGGCTGGGGGTCCGGCAGGTGCCGTGGAGGGGGCCGCCCTGGCTGGTCTGGCTGACGTTGGCCGAGGACGGCGGCGCATCCCGCTGGTCACCGGCCTGGTGGGCGGCCTCGTCCGGCGGGGGCCGCCGCCCCCATGGATGGGGCGGCTCGACAGCGGCTGCGCAGCCCGGCGCGCTTGAGTCGTCTACGACATCAGCTCGACAGCCTCGCACAGGAAGGACGCCGGCGGGCGGATGGCGGCAGGGCGGGTGGCGGGGCGTGGTTTGGGCTCGGTCGGGATGCCGGTTTACACACCCGGATCGCGCCGGAAAAGGAAGATTGTCTGGTGCGCCGGCTTCTTCGTCACCCCGTACGGCTCGTGCCGCTCGGCTTCCTGGTGACGATCCTGGTCGGCACCGGACTGCTGATGCTGCCCTGGGCCACCAGCGAGTACCGGCACACCCCGTTCCTGACCGCCCTCTTCACCGCCACCTCGGCGGTCTCGGTGACCGGAATGGCGGTGGTGGACACCCCGAACTACTGGAACGGGTTCGGGCTCGTGATGATCACCGTGCTCACCCAGGTCGGCGGCCTCGGCATCGTGACCGGTGCGACCCTGGTGATCCTCGTGGTGGCCCGGCGGCTGGGGCTGCGCAGCCGGCTGCTGGTGCAGGCCGAGACCGCCGAGTTCGGCATCGGCGACGTACGCCGGCTGCTGCTGCACATCGCCGGCCTCGCGCTGGCCTGCGAGGCGGTCATCACCGCGATCCTGACCGCCCGGCTGTGGATCACCTACGACTACCCGTTCGGCCGGGCCCTCTGGGGCAGCGTCTTCCACGCCGTCCAGGCCTTCAACAACGGCGGGTTCGCCCTCTACACCGACAGCCTGGTCGCCTTCTCCACCGACGCCTGGGTCACCCTGCCGCTGGCCTTCGGCACGATCATCGGCGGGCTGGGCTTCCCGGCGCTCTTCGAGGCGGCGCGGGAGTGGCGGCACCCGACCCGGTGGGCGGTCGCCACCAAGCTGACCGTCTGGGGCAGCCTGACACTGCTGGTGGTGGGCTTCACCGCCCTGCTGACCATCGAGTGGGCCAACCCGCGCACCCTGGGCATCTACACCTGGCCGGACAAGCTCCTGGTGGCGTTCGCCCAGAACTCGTACATCCGCACCGGCGGTTTCAACGTCCTGGACGTGGACGGCCTGGAGGAGGAGAGCTATCCCCTCTTCATCGCGCTGATGTTCATCGGCGGCGGCAGCGCGAGCACGGCCGGCGGGATCAAGGTGGCGACCTTCTTCCTGCTCGCCTTCGTGATGTGGGCGGAACTGCGGGGAGAGCCGGACGTGACGGTCGGGAAACGCCGGGTGGCCACCGCCAGCCAGCGGCAGGCCATCACCGTCGCCCTGCTCAGCGTCGCGCTGTTGGCCTGCGGCACGGTGCTGCTGATCTTCATCACCGAGGGAGTCCCCTTCCACGCGGCGCTGTTCGAGGTCACCTCGGCGCTCACCACCACCGGACTCAGCGTCGGGATCGCCGCGTCGCTGCCGGAGAACGGCCAGCTCGCCCTGATCATCCTCATGTTCGTCGGCCGGATCGGGCCGCTGACCCTCGGGTCGGCGCTCGCCCTGAACACCCGCCGGCGGCTGTACCGCTACCCGGAGGAGCAACCCGTTGTCGGCTAGGAGGACGGACGAGGGCAGTGTCGTGGTGATCGGACTGGGCCGGTTCGGGTGTCACCTGTCCGGCGCACTGGCCGCGATGAACCACGAGGTGCTGGCCATCGACCGCAACCCGGAGCAGGTGCAGCGGTGGTCGGCGCAGCTCGACCGCGTCGTGCAGGCCGACTCCACCGAGGAGGGGTCGCTGCGCCAACTCGGCGTGGCGGACTTCGGCCGGGCGGTGGTCGCCATCGGCGCCTCGTTGGAGGCGAGCGTGCTGACGGTGCTGGCGCTGGTCGAGCTGGGCGTACCGCAGATCTGGGCGCGGGCCACCTCGACGAAGCACGCCAAGATCCTGAACTCGGTCGGCGCGCACCACGTGATCTTTCCCGAGGCGGAGACCGGGGAGCGGCTGGCCCACCTCATCGTCAGCAGGATGCTCGACTTCATCGAGTTCGGCGACGACTTCGCCATCGCCAAGGTGTGCGCCCCGGAGGCGATGCTCGGCCGGCCGCTCTCGGAACTGACGCCCACCGGGCGCTACGGCGTACGCGTGGTGGGCGTGAAGCTGCCCGGGGAACGCTTTCGGTACGCCACCGACGCCACCGTGATCGCCCCGGGCAGCATGCTGATCGTCGAGGGGGACATCGAGCAGGTGCAACGGTTCTCGGAGTTCAGCTGACCCCGGCGGGCTCAGTCGTCGTCATCGTCCCTTTCCGTGTCCCTTTCCCTTTCCGTTTCCTGACTTACTTTTTTTCCACCACCCGCCTTGCCCTTGCCCTTGCCGGAGTTGTCGGACTTGGCCTTGGACCCGCCGGAGTTCCCGGCCGATGTGCCGGCCTTCTTCGGCGGGGCCTTGACGGTGGGCGCCTTGACCGGTGCCTTGGCCGGCGCCTTGGTGGTGGGTGCCACGCTGGGCGCCGCGCCGGCCACCCCGGAGACCTGCGCCCCGCAGGCCTCGTCACCGAGGCGGAACTCCAGCGGCAGCGGGTTGGCCCCGCCGTGGCGGCCGGTCAGCGTGAGTTTCTCGGACGCGCCGGGGGCCAGCGCGGCCCGCTCCGGAGCCGGCTCCACGAGCACCGTGCGCCCCTGCTGGCGCACCGGGACGGGGGCCGCCTTCGTCACCGTCTGCTGGCTGGGGAAGGTGAAGCTCAGCCGCCAGTCGCGCAACTCCCGCATGCCGGTGTTGGTCAGGGTCAGCTCGGCGGCGAAGTCCTTGCCGGAGTCCGTGCGCAGCGCGTACGTGACCCGGCAGGGCGGCGGCGTCTCCGCCCCCATCCGCGCCTCCGTCGGCTGGTCGATGCCGCCGCTGGCGGGGCTGTGCGAGGTCACCCCCCACAGCGCCGCGGTCACCGCCACCAGCCCGGCGGCGGCCACCCCCGCCTCGATCCGCCGGCGCCGGGTCGCCGCGCGCCGGTTGCGCGTACGGGAGAACGGCAGCGCGTCGGTCGCGGCGGACCAGGGCAGGATCGTGGTGCCGGCGGCGGCCAGCGCGTCCTCGTCCACGGGCCCCGATGCGGGGGAGACCGGCACCGGGGCGATCATGCCGGCGGCCTCGGCGAGCGTACGCGCGACCTCGGCGGTGGCGGGCCGGTCGCCCGGGCGCTTGGCCAGGCAGCGGCTCACGAGCTCGCGCACCTCGTCGGGCAGCCCCGGCACCGGCGGCATCGGCTCCGGCTCGTTGTACATGTGCGCGCGCAGCATCTGCGTGGTGGTGCTCGCCTGCCACGGCAGCCGGCCGGTGAGCATCCGGTAGAGCAGCAGGCCGACCGCGTACACGTCGGTGGCCGGGGAGACCTGGCCGTTGTCGAGCCGCTCCGGGGCGAGGTACGCGGGGGTGCCGAGCAGTGCGCCGTCCGGCCCCTTCTCCTTCTCCCCCACCAGCGCGGAGATGCCGAAGTCGACCACCTTCACGCCGGTGGCGGTCAGCATGACGTTGCCCGGGGTGACGTCGCGGTGCACCACGCCACGGGCGTGCGCGGTGGCCAGCGCCGAGGTGACCTCCGCGCCGATCGTCACCGCCTCCCGCCAGGGCAGACTGCCCCGGCGCAGTCGGCCGGTCAGCGACTCCCCGTCGACCAGCTCCATGACGACGTACGGCACGGTCAGGCCGACCTGCTCCGACTCGCCGTAGTCGTACACGTTGGTGATGTTGGGGTGGCACAGCCGGGCTGCGGCCTGCGCCTCGATCCGGATGCGGTGCCGGAACGCGCGGTCGGCGGCCAGCCGCGACGCGAGCACCTTGACCGCCACCTGCCGGCCCAGCACCTCGTCGTAGCCGCGCCAGACGACGGACATGCCGCCCGCCCCCAGCTGTTCGATCAGCCGGTACCGTTCGCCCAGCAGTTGTGCGCCGTCCCGGATCGGTCCACCCATGAGGGTCGTTGTTGCCCCGGACCGACCCGGCTACACCTGAAGGGTCGGAATCGGTCAGCGATTCACCCGTTCAGGCGGTGGCGAGGAGCTGGTCCACGGGCGCGTAGTCGTCGGTCAGCACCAGCGCCTCGCCGACGAACGCGGTGAGGTCGGCACCCGCCAGCAGGCTGGCGTCCTCCCGCAGCTCGGCC
Source organism: Micromonospora sp. NBC_01740 (assembly GCF_035920365.1). Lineage (NCBI taxonomy): Bacteria > Bacillati > Actinomycetota > Actinomycetes > Micromonosporales > Micromonosporaceae > Micromonospora > Micromonospora sp. NBC_01740. The sequence continues at coordinate 756,044 of NZ_CP109150.1, forward strand.
AGCCGGGCGCGGACCGCCTCCAGCGGCAGCGGGGCGTCGGAGGCGACGATGAGGAAGTTCGAGCCCTCCTGACCGGCGAGCGCCGCCGCCGGGGCGATCAGGGCGACGTGCCGGAACTCGGCGGCGACGGTGGCCAGCTCGCTGCGGATGAAGCGCAGCGGCGGGTAGTCGATGACGTTCTGCACGTAGACGCCGCCGGGGCGGGTCACCCGGCGGACCTCGGCGGCCATCTCCCGGGTGGCGAGGTGCCAGGGCACCACCAGGTGCCCGAACGCGTCGCCGACCACGAGGTCGCGGCTGTCGGTGCCCTCCCCCGCGACGAGCAGCCGGGCGTCACCCACGACCGCCCGCAGGTCCGGCCCCTGGCGTACGCCGAGCTGGCGCTCGCCCAGCTCGACCAGCCCGCCGTCGATCTCGAACACGACGTTGTCGGTGCCCGGACGGGTGGCGGTCAGGTAGCGGGGCACGGTGAACCCGCCGCCGCCCAGGTGCAGCGCGTCGAGCCGCTGCCCCTGCGGGGCGACCACGTCGGCCACCGCCCCGATCCACCGGGTGTACGCGTACTCCAGGTGGGTCGGGTCGGCGAGGTCCACGTACGAGTGCTGGGCCGAGTTGAGCAGTAGGGTGCGGCCGGAGTCCCGGGCGGGATCGACCTCCACGCTGGCGCAGTGGTAGGCGGTCTCGATGTCGCACGGGTTCGGGGCGACGGTGGTCAGCCCGGCGCCGACGAGACCGAGCACCGCCAGGGCGGCCTTGGCGCGGGCGGGGCCGGGCAGCTCCGCGCGGTCCTGGCGGCGCAGCCACACCCCGAGGCCGAGCCCGGTGAGCCCGAGCGAGGCCGCGAGGGCGAACAGGATGACCGTGCTGGGCAGCGCGGCCACCAGCACGAAACCGGTGACCAGGGTGGCCGTGACCGCGCCCAGCGTGCCTACGCTGGAGAGCCGGCCGACCACCTGGCCGGTGCGCCGCAGGTCGGCGAGCTGGAGCTTGACGACAAGCGGGGTGACGGCGGCGAGCAGGGCCGCCGGCACGAAGACGGCGAGCGCGACGAGCAGCAGGATGGCCGAGGCCGCCCCGCCGCGCAGCACCTCGCCGGCGTACCGGACGACGGGCAGGGTGACGGCCGTGGCGATGCCGGCCAGCACCAGCGCCGGGGCCAGCATCGCCCTCGGGTTGCGCCGGTCGGCCAGCCAGCCGCCCGTCCACGCGCCGTAGGCGATGGCGGCCAGGGCGATGCCGATGACCGAGCTGGTCACCTGGAGGGTCACCCCGACGTACGGCCCGACCAGCCGCAGCGCGGCGGTCTCCAGCACCAGGACGGCGCCGCTGGAGAAGAAGACCAGGAACGCGGCGAGGCCGTTGGGCAGGGCCCGGGCGGTCGAGGCCGCCGGAGCGGCGGGCGGGACCGTGACGTCGGAGGATGGGGAGCTCACCCGCGCGATGGTACGCAGGAAAACTGGGCCCCCGGGTCAGTACATCGAGAGATGAACATGGTTCGTGTGGTCGGCGGCGGGGCTGCCGCTGCCGCCGTACGCCCGCCAGCCGGTGCCGGGGTGCCAGATCTGCCGGTACCAGATCACGTAGAGCACGCCCAGCCGGCTGGCGTTGCGCACGTGCCAGGCGGCGAGGCTGTCCCCGTACGACTTGTCCCCGCCGGTGGCGGTCTTGTCCTCGAACCCGCCCGTGGCGGCCGAGAAGTCGCAGGCCCGGCCCTTGGGGTGCTCGCCCGAGCCGCCGCTGCGGTAGCAGGAGACGTGCCGCTTGTAGCCCGCGGCCTGGGTCTGCTTGAGGGCGTTGAGCGTGCGCGCGGTGATGCAGCCGGAGGTGGTCGGGTCGTTCACCGAGCAGGACTCCGACGGCCAGGACCCGTCCGAGTTGCGGGGGGCCGGCTTCGCCGAGGTGGAGTTGCCGCCGCTGAAGCCGCCGCTGCTGCCCGAGCTGACCTCCGCGAGCGCCGCCTCGGCCTCCTTCTTCTTCTTCGCCATCACGGCGAGCTGCTTCTGCTGCTCCCGGACCTCGGTGTCGATGGCGATCTTGGCCTGCCGCGCCTGCTCCCGCGCCTCGATCAGGCTGCGCAGTCGCCTGCTGTCGCGCTGTGCCATCAGGTCGAGGCTGGCCGCCCGGTCCAGGAACGCCTCGGGGGAGGCGCTGTTGAGCAGCATCGACGTGGGCGTCAGCCGGCCCAGCCGGTAGGACTGGGCGGCCACCTCGCCGACCTGCGCGGTCAGCTCGACCAGCCGGACCTCCACGGCGCCCAGCTGCCCGGCCAGCTGCTTCTGCCGGACCTTGGAGTTCTCCAGCTTCCCCTTGGCCTCGATGTGCGCCTTGGCGGTGGCTTCCAGGGCGTCCCGGAGCTTCTTGGTGCCGCCCTCGTTGGGCTCCGCGTACGCCGGCACGGCGCCGACGCCGAAGAGCAGGGTGACGGCGACGAGCAGGGCGGTCAGCGGACGGCGGGCACGTCGCCCGGCCGACAGGGCGGTCAGCGGGCGACCGTGACGCCCGACGGGCATGGTCCTGCGCACGAAAGCATCCTTCCGTCGGCCGCCGGCCCCGGATGACAACACGGCGCGGCGGCGGCCCCCGCCGGGCGCCGGTCGGCGGCCTGCTGGCGGAGACCGGCGGTCAGGATACCGGACGGAGCACGCCGGGCCAGGCCCGCGAACGCCCGGACCGTCGGACGTCCACGCAGGGTCGCAGCGACGTCACGCGCCGTCGAGCAGAGCCTCACGCACGTCCACCCAGATCTGCTCGCTCGCGGCGACCAGGAGGCCGTGGCCGTCGTCCCCCGGGCGGTAGTCGGTGCCGTCGAAGCGCCGCGCGACCCCGCCCGCCGCCCGGACCAGCAGGGCGCCCGGGGCGTGGTCCCACGGCAGGGTGCGCCAGAAGAGCACGAAGTCCTGGTCCCCGGTCAGCACGTCCAGGTACTCCCGGCCGGCGCAGTGCTGGCCGGGCAGCATCTCGCCCAGCCGCGCGCCGCCCGCCTCGACCAGCGCGCGCGGCGCGGCCGGCAGCGCGTGCGACATCGCGGCGCCGCGCACCGCGTCGAGCGCGGGCGCCCGGTCGCCGGTCCGCACCGGCCGGCCGTCGAGCCAGGTGCCCTCGCCGGCCCGCGCGACGGCCAGCGTCCCGGCGAGCGGGTCGAGCACCCACGCGGCGACGGGATCCCCGTCGGTCAGCAGCGCCACCATCAGCGCGAACGGCTGCCGGCCGGCGGCGAAGTTCGAGGTGCCGTCGACCGGGTCGACGAGCCACACGTCGCCGGAGGCGCGCAGGTGCTCCAGCAGGGCCGGGTCGTCGGCGACCGCCTCCTCGCCCACCACCACCGAGCCGGGGCGCAGCCGGCGCAGGGCCGCCGAGATCACCTCCTCGGCGCGGCGGTCTGCCACGGTGACGAGGTCGCCCGGCGCCTTCTCGCTCACGTCGGCGTCGTCGAGCTTGCGGAACAGCGGAAGCACGACCTGGTCGGCGGTCTCGCGCAGCAGACCACCGACGTCGTCGAGCAGGGTGTCAGCCACGCGGCGGCAGCTTCACCACGCTGACGAAGAACTCGTCGATCTGCCGGACCACCGAGATGAAGCGCTCGAAGTCCACCGGCTTCGTCACGTACGCGTTGGCGTGCAGCTGGTAGCTGCGCAGGATGTCCTCGTCGGCCTGGGAGGTCGTCAGCACCACCACCGGGATCCGGCAGAGCTGCTCGTCGGACTTGATCTCCTCCAGCACCTCCCGGCCGTCGCGGCGGGGCAGGTTCAGGTCGAGCAGGATCAGGTCCGGCTGCACCACGTCGGCGTACTGGCCCTCCCGCCGCAGGTAGGCGAGCGCCTCGGCGCCGTCGGAGACGACGGTCAGCCGGTTGCGGAGCTTGTGCTCCTCGAACGCCTCCTGGGTCATCAACACGTCACCCGGATCGTCCTCGACCAGCAGGACCTCGATCGGGCTCTTGCCGTCCGCCGGCGCGGTCATCCCACCGTCTCCCTCATGTCACCCGTTCTACCGCCTTCCGGTGCCCGGCCGGGCCCGTCCGTGGTCTCCGCCTCGTCGGCGCGCCGGTCGGCCTGCGCCGGAGCGCCGCCCGTGCCGGCCCCGGCGGCGGGCTCGTCGCCGTCCCCGGGCGTCCCGTCGCCGTCCCCGGCCACGCCGTCCCCGGTCGCCGGCTCGGCTGCGGACGCGGCGGCCGCCTCGACGTCCTCGGGGAGCGCCGGGAGGGTGAAGCGGATCGCCGTGCCCTCCTCGGTGCCCGTGTCCACCCAGACCCGACCGCCGTGGTACTCCACGATCTTCTTGACGATCGCCAGCCCGATCCCGGTGCCCGGGTACGCGTCCTTCGCGTGCAGCCGCTGGAAGATGACGAAGATCTTGTCGGCGAACTCCGGCTCGATCCCGATGCCGTTGTCCTGGCAGCTGATCTCCCACTCGTCGCCCACGAGGCGGGCCGAGACGTGCACCTTCGGGGGCACGTCGGGGCGGCGGAACTTGACCGAGTTGCTGACCAGGTTGGCCAGCAGGTTGGTCAGCAGCGGCTCCTCGCCACGGATGACGGGCAGCTCGCCCCAGGTCAGCTCCGCGTCGGCGTACTGCCGGGCCGCCTCGGTCTGGCCGGCCACGTCGCCCATGATCTTGTTCATGTCGACCTCGGTGAAGCCGGTGGTGAGCCGGCCGATCCGGGAGAAGGCGAGCAGGTCGTTGATCAGACGCTGCATCCGCTGCGCGCCGTCGACCGCGAACGCGATGTACTGGTCGGCCCGCTCGTCCAACTGCCCGGCGTAGCGGCGCTGGAGGAGCTGGCAGAAGCTGGCCACCTTGCGCAGCGGCTCCTGGAGGTCGTGCGAGGCGACGTACGCGAACTGCTCCAGGTCACGGTTGGAGCGGGTGAGTTCCTCGGCCTGCTTCTGGAGCTGGCTGTTGACCCACTCGATCCGCTCCCGGGCCTCCCGTACCTCGGCCAGGTCCTTGGCGATCTTGCGCCGCATGGCGTCCACGTCCTCGGCGAGCCGGAGGAACTCGGGCGGACCGGCGCCGGCGATCCCGTGCTGGTAGTCGCCCTCGGCCACCTCGCGGACCTGGTCGGCGAGGCCGGTCAGCGGGCGGATCACCATCTTGTCCAGGGAGACCAGCAGCATGCTGCCGGCGATGATCACCACCGCGAGGGCGGCGATCAGCAGGACGACCAGCAGGTTGCTCGTCCGCAGGACGTCCTCGGCACTGCGCTGCCGGGCCTCGAAGATCTCCTGCTGGAGATGGTCGACGGCGCCGCGTACGTCGTCGAACTGCTCCCGCGCCTGGTCGGTGATGAGCGCCTGCCCCGCGGTCGTGCCGTTCTGCTGCGTCGTGGTGACCACCGGCACCGCCACCGCCTGGCGCCACGCCTCGGCCCGTTCCTCGACCAGCCGGATCTCCTGCCGAAGCTCCGGATAGTCGTCGACCAGCCGCTGCATCGAGGCGACCAGATCCTGCTCGCGCTTCCGGCCCGCCTCGTACGGCGTCAGGTCCGCCGGGTTGCCGCTGACCGCGTAGCCGCGGACCGCCGTCTCCTGGTCCAGCAACGCGTTCAGCAGCTCCTGCGCCTGCACCCGCAGCGGGCCGGTCTTGTACAGGATCGCGTCGATGTGCGTCCGGTTCTTCGCCGCCAGCGCCACCTCGCCGCCGGCCAGCCCGATCAGCAGGACCGCGACGACGGTGAGCAGCGTGACGACCCGCCGGCGCAGGGTCCAGTCGCCGACGCGCGTCACCTGCCACCGCCCCGGCTGACCAGGAGCATGGCGACGTCGTCGGCGAACGGACCGCCGTTGAGCTGCTCGGCGCGCCCGACCAGCCAGGCCGGCAGCTCCGACAGCGGCACGGCGAGGGTCGCCGGATCGGCGAGCAGTCCGCTGAGGCCCGGCACGTCGAGGCGCTCGTCGCCCTCGCCGATCCGGCCCTCGATGAGGCCGTCGGTGTACATCAACAGGGACCAGTCATCGGTGTCGAACTCCAGGTCGTAGGCCACGGGCCGGCGGGGTCGTACGCCGAGCAGCAGGCCGCCGGGTGCCGGAACCGGCACCACCTTGCCCCCGGCGAGCAGCAGCGGCGGCGGGTGCCCGGCCAGCCGGACGGTGGCCCGGTTGGCGTCGAGGTCCAGCCGCACGGTCGCGACGGTCGCGAAGATCTCCTGGAGCCGGCGCTCGCTCATCAGCACCTGTTCCAGCGCCGGGAGCACCTCGTCGTCGGGCACACCCGCGAGGATCAGCGCCCGCCAGGCGACCCGGAGCTCGACGCCGAGGGCCGCCTCGTCCACGCCGTGCCCGCAGACGTCGCCGACGATCAGGTCGAGCCGGTCGGGCCGGGTCTGCACCACGTCGTAGAAGTCACCGCCGATCAGGGCGGCGTGCCGGCCGGGCCGGTAGAAGGTGTGCACCGCGACGACGTCGGTGGTCATCAGCGGCTGGGGCAGCAGGCCCCGTTCGAGGCGGGCGGACTCGGCCTGGCGCAGCTCGACCTCGCGCAGCCGCCGGGCGTTCTCGTCGGCCCGCTTGCGCTCCACCGCGTAGCGCAGCGCCCGGGTCAGCAGCACCCCGTCGACCTGGCCCTTGACCAGGTAGTCCTGGGCACCCTCGGCGACGGCGACGATGCCGAGGTGCTCGTCGGAGCGGCCGGTCAGCACGCAGACGGCGGCGCCACTGGCCATCTCCAGCACCTGACGCAGCCCGTCGAGGCCCTGCGCGTCGGGCAGGCCCAGGTCGAGCAGGACGCAGTCGACGCCCATCACGCGCTGCCGGGCCTCGCTGAGGCTGGTCGCCACCAGCAGGTCGATCATCGAGTTGGTCTCGGCGAGCAGCTCACCGACCAGGAAGGCGTCGCCCTCGTCGTCCTCCACCAGCAGCACCCGCAGCCGCTCGCCGGGAGGCAGGTTGGGATGACGTCCCATGCCGCCGTGCGGATACGGCACGACGGAGGAACCGGCCATGCCGGTCCCCCGGTGCGGCCGGGTCACCGCCGCGAGACGCGGGAGATCGCTGGTGATGTCGGGCTCCTTCCGAGTGCCCTGCTGATCCTGTATTAGACAACGTTCGCACACAACACGACGGGCTCCGCATGCGCGGGCATGGGTCGGATCACTGTGCGGCGAGGGGCAAAGCGGGCGTCCGCGCTCCCCCGGCCCGCACCGGGAGTCCCGCTGACGGCCGCCGGGGTGCAGGATGGTGCCCACCTGAGACCCGTCCCGAGGAGACCCCGTGGGCGCACCCCCCACCCGCCCCGCCGACCGCGCGCTGGCCCGGCCCCGTCGCCGGCTGGTCGCCGCCGCGGCGGCGCTCGCCGCGCTCGTCGCCGTCGGCGCCGGCACCCTGCTCGACCTGCGCACCCCCGCGCCGCGCCCGGCCGACGCGCCGCCGGGCGAGTTCAGCGCCGCCCGGGCGTACGAGCACGTCGAAGTCGTCGCCGCGCGGACGCACGTGGCGGGCAGCCCCGCCAACGACCAGGTCCGCGCGCACGTCGAGGGGGTGCTGCGCGGCCTCGGCCTGGAGACCGAGGTGCAGGACACCGTCGCGCCCGAGGCCGGCCAGCTCAGCGGGGCGGCCGGCGGGGCCACCCTGGCCCGGGTCCGCAACGTGGTGGCCCGGCTGCCCGGCACCGACCCCACCGGCAAGGTCTTCCTCGTCTCGCACTACGACTCGGTGCAGTCCGGGCCGGGCGGCAACGACGACGCCGCCGGCACCTCGGCCATCCTGGAGGTGGCCCGCGCCCTGGCCGCCGGTCCCCGGCCACGCAACGACATCGTCTTCGTGCTCACCGACGCCGAGGAGGCGTGCCTGTGCGGGGCGGCGGCGTTCGCGTCCAGCCACCCGCTGGCCGCCGACGGCGGCGTCGTGCTCAACCTGGAGGCACGCGGCTCGACCGGCCCGGTGATCATGTTCGAGACGTCGCGGGACAACGCCGCCCTGGTGGACGCCTTCGGCCGGGCCGCGCCGCACCCCGTGGGCACCTCGTTCGCCGTGGAGATCTACCGCGCGCTGCCCAACGACACCGACTTCACCGCGTTCCTCGACAACGACTTCGTCGGGCTGAACTCGGCGTACATCGACGGCGGGGCGATCTACCACACTCCGCTGGACACTCCCGCCGCCATGGACCGGTCCAGCCTCCAGCACCACGGCGACAATGCCCTCGGCCTCGCCCGTGAGTTCGGCCGGGTCGACCTGAGGGCGCTGGACTCCGGGCACGACGCCACCTACTTCCCCGTCCCGGGCGGGCTGGTCCGCTACCCCGGCTGGCTGGTCCTGCCGTTGGCGCTGCTCGCGCTCGCCGCCGTGGCGGCCCTCGGCTGGCTCGCCCTGCGGCGGGGCCGCACCACCGGGGGCCGGCTCGCCGCCGGGTTCGGGCTGGCGCTGCTGCCGCTCGTGCTCGCCCCGCTCGCCGCGCAGCTGCTCTGGGCGGCGATCACCGCGCTGCGGCCCGGCTACGCCGAGCTGCTCGACCCGTACCGGCCCACCTGGTACCGGCTGGCCGTGGTGGCGCTCGCCGCCGCCGTCCTGTTCACCTGGTACGCGCTGACCCGCCGCCGGGTCGGCCCGGCCGCGCTCGCCGTCGGCGGGCTGGGCTGGCTGGCCGTGCTCGGGGTGCTGCTCGCCGTGCTGGTGCCCGGCGGGGCGTACCTGGTCACCCTCCCGGCCCTGGCCGGCGCGGTGGCCGGGCTGGTCGCGCTGAGCGTGCGCATCGACGGTCCGTGGCCGGTGGTCGCGACGACCCTGGCCGCCGCGGTGGCCGTGGTGATCCTGCTGCCCACCGTCGTCCTGCTCTTCCCGGCGCTCGGCATGGCCATGGGCGGGGTCGCGGCGCTGGTCGCGGTGCTGCTCGGCCTCGCCGCGCTGCCGGTGGTCGACCTGCTGCACCCGCAGGCCGGCGGGCAGCGCGGACTGCTGGCCGTGCGCGCGCGCCGACTCGGCGCGCTGCCGGCCGCCGCCACCACGCTGGCGGCCGTGGTCCTCGCCGGGGTCGGGCTCGCCGTCGACCGCTTCGACGCCGCGCACCCCGCGCCCACCCACCTGATGTACGCCCTCGACGCCGGCACCGGGCAGGCCCGCTGGCTCAGCCACGAGGAGGACCCGCAGCCCTGGACCGACGGCTACGTCGACGGGGTGACCGAGGTCGCCGACTTCCCCGGCCTGGGCGACACCGAGCTGCGCGCCGGCCCGGCGCAGGCGGCGAGCCTGCCCGCCCCCAAGCTGGAGGTGCTCGCCGACACCACCGCCGGCACCGAGCGCACCCTGCGCCTGCGGCTCGTCCCGCAACGCCAGGTCCGGCTGACCACCCTGCACGTCGACGCGGCGACCGCGACGGTGCTGCGGGCGGAGGTGGCCGGCCGCGCGGTGCCCGTGGAGGCCCGGGAGGGCCGCTGGGGCTTCGGCCTGGTCTTCCACGCCCCGCCGCCGGAGGGGATCGAGGTGACGCTGACCGTCACGCCTAAGGCGGGGCAGGTGGCGCTGCGCGCGATGGACGCCAGCGACGGCCTGGACGCCCTGCCCGGCTTCCGCCCGCGCCCGCCGGACGTGGGGATCGTGGGCTCGCACAGCTCGGAGATGCTGGCCGTGGCCCGTACCTATCCGCTCTAGGGCAGGCGGCGGGGGTGGCTCGGAGAACGGTCGGTCGCCGAGCCACCCCCGCACCTGTCAGCAGCGGGTCGCCGTGACGTCAGCTCAGCCGCGGGTGACCGTGACCTCGGCGGTGAAGGCGCCGCTGCCGTTGCCCGGCGCGTCGTCGTTGATCCGCAGGTACAGCGTGCTGCCGGAGCCGTAGTAGGTGAACGTCGTGCCGGTCCCGGCGTACCGGTAGTTGCCGTTGGTCTTGGCCAGCAGCGAGAAGGCGCGGGCGTTCGTCATCGGGAACTTCGAGTCGCCGGCCATGTTCGTCCAGCCCTGCGGCCCGTTCTGCCCGGTGAGCCACACGCCGGACCAGATCGACCCGTAGGCGCTGATCTGGACCCGGTCGCCGTACTGTAGCCAGCAGCCGGAGTTGACGTCGTACGACGCCTCCTCGACCTGCTTGGTCTCCTCGCAGACGATCGTGCTGGTGGCCGCCGCCTGTGCCGGCGTCACACCGACCAGCGCGCTGCCCGCCACGGCCGCCGCCACCGCGAACCGGGCCGAAACCGTCTTGAACCTCATGTGGTCCCCCTCGAAATGGTTGCCGTTACGGAGATCAACACTAGGAACTTGGACGTCGGGGCACCTCAGTGCGAGCACGTAATTGCTGTCGGCCAGGGGTCAGTCCGGTCAGTCCGCCAGGAAGGTCAGCACCGCGAGCACCCGCCGGTGGGTGTCCGGCTCGTCGGCCAGGCCGAGCTTGGCGAAGATGCTGCGTACGTGGGTCTCCACGGTGCGCTCGGAGAGGTGGAGTTCGGCGGAGATGCCCCGGTTGGCCCGACCCGCCGCCATCCGGGCCAGGATCTCCCGCTCACGCGGTGACAGCGCGCCGACACCGACCGACACGCGCGGGCGGCGCAACAGCCGGTCGACCACGATCGGATCGATCGCCGTGCCCGCCGCCGCGACTCTGCGCACGTCGCGGACGAACCCGGTGACGTCGGTGATCCTGTCCTTGAGCAGATAGCCGACCCCGCCGCCGGGCTGCTGGAGCAGGGCCAGGGCCTCCCGGTGCTCCAGGTGCTGGGACAGCAGGAGCACGGCGACGCCGGGGTGACGACGGCGTACGGCCAGCGCGGCGCGGACGCCCTCCACGGTGAAGCTGGGCGGCATGCGGATGTCGACGATCGCGATGTCCGGCTGGTGCTCGGCGACAGCGGCCAGCAGTTGCTCGCCGTCGCCCACCTCGGCCACGACCGTGATGCCGTGCTGCTGAAGCAACAGCGCCAGGCCGCTGCGCAGCAGTACAGAGTCGTCGGCCAGAACCGCCCGCACACCACCGTCCCGAGCGGCGACCGGTACGGCCCGGGTCATGACGCCGCGAGTGGCATGACGGCGCGTACCGCCGTGCCACGCCCCCGGGTGCTCGACACCCGCAAGGTCCCGCCGCACGACTCGACGCGCTCCCGCAGGCCGTGCAGCCCGCCACCCGGCACCGCGAGCGCGCCGCCGATCCCGTCGTCGTGGACGGTAACCTCGACCCGGCCGCCGCTGGTGGCGAGCGTGACGGACACCCGGCCCGCCCGGGCGTGTTTCTGGCTGTTCGTGACCGCCTCCATGGTGACGAAGTAGGCGGCGACCGCGACCGGTTCGGGCAACGTGAGGTGGCTGACCCGGTCGTCGACCAGGACGGGGACCGCGGCGCGCTCGGCGATGGCAGCCACCGCCCCGGAGAGGCCGTGGCACACCAGGGCCGCCGGGTTCATGCCCCGGACGAGGTCGCGCAGATCGGCGATCGCCTGCTCGACCTCCGCCGCGCCGCGCGCGACCAGGGCGGGATCGTCCTGCCGCAGCATCATTGCGGCGGCGAGCAGCCGCTGTTGCACTCCGTCGTGCACGTCACGCTCCACCCTGCGGCGCTCCCGGTCGCGAGCCCGGAGCAGGTGGCGGCGCTCGGCGCGGTGCATGCTGAGCGCGGCCCCGACCGGGATCAGCGCCGCACCGAGGGCGTAGAGCGTGGTCGGCCAGTGCCCGGAGCCGTAGGCGACAGTGCTCAGCATCGCCGTGCACAGGCCGTTCACTGCCAACGCGGCCCAGAACGGGGCGTACACATGCCGTTCGGCGCGGTCGGCCCGGCGGTACCGCACGATGAACAGCCCGGCGAGAAACACGCCGACCAGCGGATAGGACCACGCCCGCAGGTGCAGCAGATGACCGGTGCTCAGTGTCCCGGCCACCATGGCCCCGGCGACGAGCACCGGCCAGTACGCGTAGCCGGCCGCGGCGACGAGCCGCTCCCACCGCCCCCGCAGTCGGCCCGACGACACGATGAGACCGGCGTGCAGGTGCATCGGGTCGTGCACGATGCTCAGCATCATGCCGGCGGTGAACAGGGCGGGCAGGGTGACGCGACCCCAGGCGTCCAGCAGCCACACCAGGCCACAGACCACCAGCAACGGCCCGATGCGGTTGGCGGGACGCTCCCGCCACAGCCGCAGTCCCACCTCGACGTGCAGGACCCCGGTGACGGCGAGACAGGCCAGCTCCCAGGGATCCGTCCAGTACAGCGCCAGCAGCGGTCCGCACAGCAGCGTCGCGGTCGCGACGCGGAGCGGCCACCGTAGAAGTTCCATGATCAGGATGGTGCCGCGTGGTCGCAAGCATCGGTGTACGTCCGTCGGCAGCCCGACTTTCCGCCCACGGGTGGGTCGGGGAAGCGGAAGCTCCTACTTCCAGCGGAAGTGGACGAAGAGGCGGCCGAAGTTCTTCGAGTCCTTCTCGACCCGGTGGTAGAGCTGCTTGACGTCCTTCTGGTCGAGGAAGCGCAGCACCCGCTTCTTGAGCTGGCCGGAGCCCTTGCCGGGGATGATCTCGACGAGGGTGGCCTTCTTCGCCACCGCCTCGTCCATGATCCCGCGCAGGGCCCGGTCGATGTCCTGGCCCTTGTTGAAGATCTCGTGCAGGTCCAGCTTCAGCTTCACCGCACACCCGCCGCCAGCTCACGTCCCATGACGCCGATGGTAGGCCGCCCGAGGCCGCCGGCGCACCGACCGGTGATCAGGACGCCATGTACGTCATCCGACGACTCTGACGTCCATGGCGTCCTGATCACCATCGGCGCTCGGCGTTACGCGTCCCCGTGACGAGCGCGAGGGCGGGGCAGCTCCACCGAGCTGCCCCGCCCTCGTCCGCCGTCAGCGGGTGCCCTCGACCCGGGTCTGCACCCGGTCCAGGGCGGTGCGGTAGTCGTCGTTGCCGCTGTGCATGGCCGCCGCGATACGCAGGTGCCGCAGCGCGTCGGCGTGCCGGTTGAGCCGCTCCAGCGTGCGGCCCAGCACGTGGTGGGCGTAGTGGTCGGCGGGGTCCCGGTCGATCAGCTCCCGCAGCTGCGCCTCGGCCCGGTTGAGCTGGGCCGAGTGGAAGTACGCGCGGGCGAGCAGCTGGCGTACCGAGGCGTTGCCGGGCTCGGCCTCGACGATCGGCTCGAGCAGCCGGGCAGCCCCGGTCGGGTCACCGGCCTCGAAGAACATGGTCGCCCGCCGGTACTCGGCCAGAAGGTCCATCCGACCCACCCCCTCGTGTCGCGCCACTGTCCCGACGCTGGCACAACATCAGCCGTACCGCGACTGTTCCCGGGGCGGGAACCGCGCGGGCCGGGGTCAGGTGGGGGCGCCGTGCCGGCCGGCGGCCAGCTCCCAGGCGCGTACGCCGCCGACGATGCCGGCGGTGTTGGGCACCACCACCACGTCGTCGCCCATCCGCACGAGCTGCTCGGGGCGGATCAGCCGGGAGTTGCCGCCGCCCAGGTAGAGCCGGTCCCAGCGGAACACCGGGCGCAGCCCGTCCACGACCTGGCGGATGCGGCGGGACCAGAACGCGTCCCCGAGCCGGCGCCGCTCCGGCTCCCCCACGTACGTGTCGTAGGTGGTGTTCCAGCGCACCGGGGCGTGGGACAGCTCCAGGTGCGGGGCGAGCACCCCGCCGTCGAAGAGCGCGCTGCCCAGCCCGGTGCCGAGGGTCAGCACCAGCTCGCAGCCGGTCCCGGCGACCACGCCGGCGCCGTGCACCTCGGCGTCGTTGAGCACCAGCGCGGGCACGCCGAACGCCTCGGCGAGCGCGGTCCGCGCGTCGTACCCGGACCACTGGGCGACCAGGCCCGGGTCGACCTTCGACCGGGGGCCGGAGCGGGTCACGTAGTGCGGGGTGGCGACCACCACCCCGTGCCGGATCATGCCCGGCAGGCCGACGGTGAGCCGGTCCGCCGTGGGCAGCCGGCCGGCGAGGTCCAGCAGCGTCTTCACGAAGAGCGCCGGCGGCAGGGGGTACGGCGTGGGCACCCGCAGCGGCCGGGCGCGCATCGTGCCCGCCTCGTCCAGCACGGATGCCTTGATCCCGCCGCCGCCACAGTCGATCGCCAGAGTGGTCACCACCCGAGCAGTGTGCCGCGCGCGTGCCGGGGCGTGGAGCAAGGGTGGGTGACCGGGGCGGGATAGGGTCGGGCACTGATGAGCGCGACGATGATCGTCAAGGGGCTGGCCGCGGGGCACGGGGACCGGGCACTGTTCGCCGGGCTGGACCTGGTGGTCGCACCGGGGGACGTGGTGGGGCTGGTCGGGCCGAACGGGGCCGGCAAGTCGACGCTGCTGCGTACCCTCGCCGGACTGCTGCCGGTGGAGGCCGGCAGCGTGACGCTCAGCCCGCCCACGGCGAGCGTCGGGCACCTGCCGCAGGAGCCCGAGCGGCGGCCCGGCGAGACCGTGCGGGACTTCCTGGCCCGGCGCACCGGCGTCACCGCCGCGCAGGCCGCGTTGGACGCGGCGACGGCCGCGCTCACCGACGGCGCGCCCGGCGCCGACGACGCCTACGCCGAGTCCCTGGAGCGCTGGCTCGCCCTCGGCGGGGCCGACCTGGAGGAACGGGCCGAGCAGGTGGCCGCCGAGCTGGGGCTCACAGTCGACCTGGAGCACCCGATGACCGGCCTCTCCGGCGGCCAGGCGGCCCGGGCCGGGCTGGCCTCGCTGCTGCTCAGCCGCTACGACGTGTTCCTGCTCGACGAGCCGACCAACGACCTGGACCTGGCCGGCCTGGAGCGGCTGGAGGAGTTCGTCACCGGGCTGCGCGCCGGCACGGTGCTGGTCAGCCACGACCGGGAGTTCCTCGCCCGCACGGTCACCCGCGTGCTGGAACTGGACCTGCACCAGCAGCAGGTCCGGCACTACGGCGGCGGCTACGCGGGCTACCTGGAGGAGCGCGAGGTCGCCCGCCGGCACGCGCGGGAGGACTACGAGGAGTACGCCGACACCCGGGCCGGCCTGGAGGCGCGCGCCCGCACCCAGCGGGCCTGGATGGAGAAGGGCGTGAAGAACGCCCGCCGCAAGGCCACCGACAACGACAAGATCGGCCGCAAGTTCCGCGCCGAGTCGACCGAGAAGCAGGCGGCCAAGGCCAAGCAGACCGAGCGCCTGATCGAGCGGCTGGAGGTGGTCGAGGAGCCGCGCAAGGAGTGGGAGCTGCGGATGGAGATCGCCGCCGCGCCCCGCGCCGGCGCCGTCGTGGCCTCGCTGCGCGACGCCGTCGTACGCCGGGGCGACTTCACCCTCGGCCCGGTGACCCTCCAGATCGACTGGGCCGACAAGGTGGCGGTGACCGGGGCGAACGGCTCCGGCAAGTCCACCCTGCTCGCCGCCCTGCTGGGCCGGCTCCCCCTCGACTCCGGGCACGCCGCGCTCGGCCCGGGCGTGGTGGTCGGCGAGGTGGACCAGGCCCGGGGGCTGTTCCTCGGCGACGTGCCGCTGATCGACGCGTTCGGCGCCGCCGTACCGCACCTGTCGCCGGCGGACGCGCGGACGCTGCTGGCCAAGTTCGGCCTGCGCGCGGGGCACGTGCTGCGGCCGGCGGCGACCCTGTCGCCGGGCGAGCGGACCCGGGCGGCGCTGGCGCTGCTCCAGGGGCGCGGGGTGAACCTGCTGGTGCTGGACGAACCGACGAACCACCTGGACCTGCCCGCCATCGAGCAGTTGGAGTCGGCGCTGGCCAGCTACCCGGGCACGCTGCTGCTGGTCACCCACGACCGGCGGATGCTCGACGCCGTGACCACGAACCGGCGGCTGCGGGTGGCCGCCGGGCGGATCGCCGAGGATTGATCCGTGCCGACCCGCTCGCGGCGGGTGAGAATGACCTCATGCTCAAGTGGGAGTACGCGCTGCTGGTCCGCCGCCGCCAGGCGGCTACCACCGACATCGGCTGGGAGATCGTCTTCGTCTGGTACGGCCCCGACGGCTCCATGGTCGACGTGACGCCCTACGGCGACACCGCGCTGGCCCATCTGAACCGGGCCGGTGACCAGGGCTGGGAGCTGGTCTCGATGAGCGAGGACCCGTCCATGCCCGGCAACAGCGAGCTGCACCGCTACCACCTCAAGCGGCCCAAGGCGGCCGCCCCGCCGCCCCGGCAGCGGATGCGCGGCGGCGGACGCCCCCGGCGGACCATCGGCGGCTGACCGCCCTGCTCGGGGCGTCCGGGGCATAACGGGCGGGGATCCGGGTATCGGCCGGCGGGAGGTGGCCCGGATGGTCGCGCTGGCACAGAACCCGCCCTCGGCCGAGCGGCTGCGGGCGGTCGACGGATTCCTCACCGAGGCCTGGGTCGACCAGGCCCGGCACGACGACCGGCTGCGCGACCTCGCGGTCGAGGTGCGCTTCGACCGGGGGGTGGCCCACCTGAGCGGCGAGGTCGCCGGGCAGGACGAGCTGCGCCTGGTCCGGGACCGGGTCGGCCGGCTCGCCGGGGTGCTCGGCGTCTGGTGCCGGGTACGCGTCGGCGGGCGCGACCCGGTGGTGGTCGACCTGGGCTGTGGCGCCACGAAGCAGTGGCCGGGCAATCTGGGGCTGGACATCTTCCCGGCCCCGGGGGTGGACGCGGTGGCGGACCTCTCCGGCTCGCTGCCGCTGGCCGACGACTCGGTGGACGTCTTCTTCGCGGTGCACATCCTGGAGCACCTGATCGACTTCCTGCCGCTGGTCGACGAGTGCCACCGGGCGCTCCGGCCGGGCGGCGTGCTGCACATCATGAGCCCGTGGTGGCGGCACGTGAACGCCGTCGCCGACCCGACCCACGTCCGGCTGCTCGACGTGCAGACGGTCAAGGGCGTCTGCCTCCAGCGCCCGCCGGGCACCCCGCGCTGGTATCCCCTGCACGTCGGCTGCGACGGCGCCTCGATCTTCGCCGACCTCACCCCGCTGCCCCCGGACGCGGACGGCCCCACCCCCGCCCACCTGGCCCGTTTCTTCGACTGACCGCCGCCCCTGGCCAGCCGGGGGGGGTCAGCGGCCGAGGGTGCTCTCGCGGGGGGCCAGGCGCCAGGGAGCCGAGAGTTCCCGGGGCGGGGCGGTGCGGTCGCCGTCGATCCGGCCGGCGAGCAGTTCCACCGCCAGCCGGGCGATGCGCTCCTTGTCCGGCGCGATGGTGCTCAGGGTGGGCACGGAGAAGCGGCCGTCCTCGATGTCGTCGAAACCGGCCACCGCCACGTCCTCGGGGACGCGCAGGCCCGCCTCGTGCAGGGCGCGCAGGACGCCCAGGGCGAGGGTGTCGTTGAAGCAGAAGACCGCATCGGGGCGTACGCCGGAGGTCAGCAGGCCGCGCATCGCGGCGGCGCCGTCCGCGCGGTGCCAGGCCGTCGCGGGCGCCACCAGCCGCTCGTCGTACGGGAGGCCGGCGTCGGCGAGCGCGGCGGTGTAGCCGGCGAGCCGCAGCCGTGCGCTGGCCCCCTCGGGGGTGCGCTGCGAGCCGATGGCGGCGATCCGGCGCCGGCCGAGACCGGCCAGGTGGGCGGTGATCTCCCGGGCGGCGCCCACGTTGTCGATCCCGACGTGGTCGGCGGGACCGTGGTCGACCCGCTCGCCGAGCAGCACCAGCGGGGTGCCGGCCAGCCCGGTGAGGTCCTCGGCGGTGAGCGCCAGCGGGCTGAAGATCAGCCCGTCGATCAGGTGCTCGGTGATGCCCGACGCGACCGCCCGCTCCTGCTCCCGACCGCCGCCGGTCTGGTCGATCAGCACCGTCCAGCCCAGCTCGGCCGCGGCCGTGACGACGTGCCGGGCCAGTTCGGCGAAGTAGGGGATGTCCAGTTCGGGGACCGCGAACGCGATGATCCCGGTGCGCCCCTTGCGGAGGTTGCGCGCGGAGAGGTTGGGCCGGTAGTTCAGCTCGGCGATGGCCTCCTCGACCCGGGCCCGGGTGTCGGGCCGGACGTGCACATAGCCGTTGACCACGTTGGAGACGGTCTTCACCGACACGCCGGCGCGCTCCGCCACGTCCTTCAGCCTGTGCCGCACCACGTCGCCCTCCCCCATGGGGCGCACTTTACCGCGTAGGGGCCTCTTTACAACGTTGCTTACAACGTTGTACAAACCAGGAGCACCAGGTGACCACGGTCACCCGGGACCGGCAACGAGGAAAGGTGGCACCCCCTTGCGGACCGCGCAGCTCACCATCGACCCGGCCTTCGCCGTCGGACCGGCCGACCGGCGGCTCTTCGGCTCGTTCGTCGAGCACATGGGTCGCTGCGTCTACGGCGGGGTCTACGAGCCCGGGCACCCCACCGCGGACCCGCGCGGCCTGCGCGGCGACGTGCTGGAGCTGACCCGGGAACTGGGCGTCTCCGTGGTCCGCTACCCGGGCGGCAACTTCGTCTCCGGCTACCGCTGGGAGGACGGCGTCGGCCCGGTCGGTGACCGCCCCCGCCGGCTCGACCTGGCCTGGAAGACCGTCGAGACCAACGCCTTCGGGCTCGACGAGTTCATGACCTGGGCCGCCGAGGCGGGCGTCGAGCCGATGATGGCCGTCAACCTCGGCACCCGGGGCGTGCAGGAGGCCTGCGACCTGCTGGAGTACACGAACCATCCGGGCGAGACCCAGCTGTCCGACCTGCGCCGCAAGCACGGCGCCGAGGAGCCGTACGGGGTGCGGCTCTGGTGCCTGGGCAACGAGCTGGACGGCCCGTGGCAGGTCGGCCACAAGACCGCCGACGAGTACGGCCGGCTCGCCGCCGAGACCGCCCGCGCCATGAAGATGATCGACCCGTCGATCAGCCTGGTGGCCTGCGGCAGCTCCAACCGGACGATGTCCACCTTCGCCTCCTGGGAGGCGACCGTGCTGGAGCACACCTACGAGCACGTCGACTACATCTCCGCGCACACCTACTACGACCCCTCCGACGGCGACCGGGCCAGCATCCTGGCGTCCGCCGTCGACATGGACAACTTCATCCGCGAGGTCGTCGCCACGGCCGACCACGTGGCCGCCAAGCAGCGGCACCGGCGGAAGCTGAAGATCTCCTTCGACGAGTGGAACGTGTGGTACCAGTCCCGTCTCCAGGCCGACCTGGACCGGCGCGGCTGGGTGGAGGCACCGGCGCTGATCGAGGACGACTTCACCGCCGTCGACGCGGTGGTGGTCGGCGACCTGCTGATCACCCTGCTCCGGCACGCCGACCGGGTCGGGGTGGCCTGCCAGGCCCAGCTCGCCAACGTGATCGCCCCGATCCGCACCCGCACCGGCGGCCCCGCCTGGCGGCAGAGCATCTTCCACCCGTTCGCGCTGACCGCCCGGCACGCCCGCGGCACCGTGCTGCGCACCGAGCCGGTCGGCCCGACCTACGAGACGAAGCGGTACGGCGAGGTCCCGGTGCTCGACACGGTCGCCGTTCACGACGAGGAGACCGGCGAGCTGACCGTGTTCGCGGTCAACCGGGGCTCGGACGACCTCCCCCTGGACATCGACCTGCGCGGGCTGCCGGGGCTGTCCGGTAGATCCCACTTGAGCCTCGCCGCCGGGGACGACCCGACGGCGACGAACACCGAGGCCGAGCCCGACCGGGTGACGCCCCGGCAGCTGCCCGACCCCACCACCGACGGCGGCCGGTGCTCCGTGCGCCTTCCGGCCGTCTCCTGGAACATGCTGCGCTTCTCCCCCACCGGCGGCTGACACCGCACCGGTCCTGAGCAGGCACACTTCATCCCGTCCCTCAAGGAGCGAAACCTCATGATGCAGAACGAAATGAGCCGGCGGCGCCTGCTCGGCCTCGGCCTCGGGCTCGGCGCCGCGGCCTCGTTGACCCTGGCCGGGTGCGGCGGCGACGACGACAGTTCGGGCCCGGCGGCCGGCAACGGCGGCAAGGACTACACCGGCCCGAAGGTGGACCTGAAGCTGTGGAACGGCTTCACCGGCGGCGACGGCGACATCTTCAAGGCGCTGGTGAACCAGTTCAACACCGAGCACCAGAACATCGCCGTCTCGATCGCCACGTACCAGTGGGAGGACTACTACAACAAGCTCCCCGGCGCGGCCTCCAGCGGCGCCGGCCCGGACATCGCGGTCATGCACATGGACCAGCTCGCCACCTTCGCCGCGCGCGGGGTGATCACCGAGCTGGACGACGTCGCCAAGACCCTGGAGCTGTCGGAGGGCGACTTCGCCCCCACCGTCTGGAAGGGCGGGCTCTACAACTCCAAGCGGTACGGCATCCCGCTGGACATGCACCCCCTCGGCTTCTACTACAACAAGGGGGTCATGCAGAAGGCCGGCCTGGACCCGAACAAGCCGCCGACGACGAAGGACGAGTACACCGCCGCGCTGACCGAGCTGAAGAAGTCCGGGGTGCAGGGCTTCTGGGTCAGCCCGTTCCAGTTCACCGGCGGCATGACCTTCTACTCACTGCTGCACCAGTGGGGCGGCAGCGTCTTCGACGCCGAGGCCACCAAGGCCACCTTCAACTCCGACCAGGCCGTCGAGGCGTGCACCTGGCTGACCGACCTGATCAAGCAGGGCCACTCCCCGGCCAACGTCGGCCAGGACGCCGACTACCTGGCCTTCAAGAGCGGCAAGAACGCGTTCAACTGGAACGGCATCTGGCAGATCAACGACCTCAAGAAGAGCCCCGACATCCAGTGGGGCGTCGCGCCCCTGCCGCAGATCGGCACGCAGCCGGCCGCCTGGGCCAACTCGCACAACTTCACGATCGTCAAGCAGCGGGCCAACGACGCCAACAAGGTCTCCGCGGCGAAGGTCTTCATCAACTGGCTCAGCCAGCACTCCCTGGACTGGGCCAAGGGCGGCCAGGTCCCGGCCCGCAAGGCCGTGCGGGACAGCGCCGACTTCAAGGCGCTGGCCGAGGTCAACGCGCTCGCCCCCGAGCTGGAGTACGCGGCCTTCCCGCCGGCGGCCCCGGGCCTCGGTGAGGTCATGACGACCTTCTACAACTCGTTCAACGAGGCGGCGCTGGGCAAGAAGTCGCCGAAGCAGGCGCTGGACGACGGGGTGACCAAGGCGAACAAGCAGCTGGAGGACAACCGCAAGAAGTACGGGAGCTGAGTCCCCGTGGCGGACGTGATCGAGGCGGGGGCGGCGCGTGCTGACGCGCCGCCCCCTGCGGCCGACGCCCCCCGTGGCGGCGCCCGGGCGGGCCGGGCCGGGCGGGCGACGCCGTACCTCTTCCTCGCCCCGTACCTGCTCCTGTTCGGGGTCTTCGGGCTGCTGCCGATCCTGCTCGGTCTCTGGCTCTCCGTGCACCAGTGGGACTTCCAGCTGCCCAACCGGCCCTTCGTCGGGCTGGACAACTACAAGGAGCTGTTTTCCAGCGACTCGGCCGTCTACGGCGACTGGTGGCAGAGCGTCCGGGCGACGGCGATCTTCACGGTCTTCGCGGTGCCGCTGCTGGTGGTCGTCCCGCTCGGGCTGGCGCTGCTGCTGAACCGCTCGTTCCCCGGCCGGACCTTCTTCCGGGCGATCTACTTCGCGCCGTACGTGCTGGGCGTGGCGGTGATCGGCCTGCTCTGGCGGTTCCTGCTCGACGCCAACCTGGGCCTGGTCAACCGGATCGCCGGGATGGTCGGGCTGCCGGCCGACACCCCGTGGGTGACGGCCGTGCCGTGGGCCTGGGTCTCGCTGGTCGGGGTGACCGTGTGGTGGACCTCCGGCTTCAACGCGGTGATCTACCTGGCCGGGCTCCAGGACATCCCGCAGGAGCTGTACGAGGCGGCGAAGGTGGACGGCGCGAGCGCCTGGGAACGGTTCCGGCACGTCACGCTCCCCGGGCTGCGTCCGGTGCTGCTCTTCGTGATCACCACGACCGTGCTCGCCTCGGCGAACGTGTTCGGCCAGTCGTTCCTGATCACCCAGGGCGCGCCGGGCACGGAGACCCGCACGGTGGTCTGGTTCATCGTCGAGGAGGGGCTGCGGGACAACGACGCCGGCCGTGCCGCCGCGATGAGCATCGTGTTCGCGCTGATGCTGGCGGTCGTGAGCATCGCCAACTTCCGCCTCTTCCGCTACCGGGAAGACTGAGGGGACCGCCATGACGACGCCCACACGCGCCCCCGCGCCGGCCCCCGCCGACGCCCCGGCGACCGGCCGCGCCCCGGGGGGCGCGCTGCGCCGGACCGCGCTCTACGCCACCCTGGTCGCGCTCGCCCTGGTCTTCCTGCTGCCGCTGCTGTGGATGGTCATCACCTCGCTGAAGACCTACACCGGGGCCCAGCAGATCCCGCCGACCTGGCTGCCGGACCCGATCTCCGGGTACGGCTACGAGCAGATCCTGAACAACTCGGCCAACCCCGTGCTGCGCTGGTTCGCCAACAGCATGCTGGCCGCCACCGCGCACGCGCTGCTGGTGGTGGCGACGGCCTCGATGGCCGCGTACGCCCTGGCCCGGATGCGGTTCCGCGGTCGCGGGGTGCTCTTCGCGCTGATCGTCGGGACGCTGTTCATCCCGCCGACCTCGTTGATCATCCCGAACTTCCTGATCGTCGACGAGCTGAACTGGATCGACACCCTGAGCGTGGTGATCGTCCCCGGGGCGGCGAGCGCGTTCGGGGTGTTCTTCCTGCGGCAGTTCTTCCTCTCCCTGCCCCGGGAGCTGGAGGAGGCCGCGGTGCTGGACGGGGCCAACCAGTGGCAGATCTTCTGGAAGGTGGTGCTGCCGCTGTCCAGGCCGGCGCTGGCCACGCTGGTGGTGCTGTCGTTCCTCACCAACTGGAACGACTTCCTCTGGCCGATCTTCGTGCTGTTCAGCCCGGAGACGCTCACCCTGCCGCCGGGCCTGGGCCTGCTCCAGGGCTCCTACGTCACCGACTATCCGGTGATCATGGCGGGGGCGGTGCTGGCCAGCGTGCCGGTGCTGATCCTCTTCGTGCTCGCCCAGCGGCACATCATCCAGGGCGTCTCCCGCAGCGGGCTGAAGGGATGACGGTCGGGACGACCCGGCGGCGCGGCGCGGCGGCGGTGCTCGCCGCCGCGCTGCTCGTCGCCGGGTGCGGTGGTGGAGAAGAACCTTCGAGCACGGGAGACGACGCGCGCATGTTCACCAACCCGGTCGTACGCACCGACGCGCCCGACCCGCAGGCGATCCGGGTGGGCGACACCTGGTACCTGTTCCACACGAACGCCGGTGGCCGCAACGTCCCGGTGCTCACCTCCCCGGACCTGGTCGACTGGACCCCGGCCGGGGACGCGCTGCCGGAACTGCCGGCGTGGGCGGACGCCGGGAAGACCTGGGCGCCCGAGGCGATCGAGCTGGCCCCGGACCGGTTCGCGCTCTACTACACCGTCGCCGGGCGCGAGTCGGGGCGGCAGTGCGTCGGGCGGGCCGTGGCGAGCGCGCCGCAGGGGCCGTACCGGGACGACTCGGCCGGTCCGCTGATCTGCCAGGCGGAGCTGGGCGGGGCCATCGACGCCAGCCCGTTCCGGGACGCCGACGGCAGCCTCTGGCTGCTGTGGAAGAACGACGGCAACGCCATCGGGGTGGACACCTGGATCTGGTCGCAGCGCCTCTCCGACGACGGGCTGCGCCTGGTCGGCGAGCCGACGAAGTTGCTGAAGCAGACCGAGCCGTGGGAGGGCACCCTGATCGAGGGCCCGTTCCTGCACCGCCACGACGGCAGGCTGTTCCTGTTCTTCGCCGCGAACGCCTACGACCGGGCCGAATACGCGGAGGGCTACGCGATCTGCGAGTCGCCCGCCGGGCCCTGCGTGAAGGCCCCGGAGAACCCGATCCTGAAGACCAACGAGGTCGCCTCCGGGCCGGGGCACGCCTCGATGGTGGTCGAGGACGGGCGCACCTGGCTGCTCTACCACGCCTGGCTACCGGGCCAGGAGGGCACCGTCGACCCGGGCCGCCAGGTCTGGCTCGACGAGGTCGTCTGGAACGACGGCAAGCCCGTCGTCAAGGGCCCGACGGCGGGGCCGCAGCAGAAACCCTGAGCGCCAGGTCGCTGGCGGAGGGCGACCACCACAGGGTTTCCGGGGAGCCCGGCCCGCGCAGGGATCAAGCCTGACCGCCCGGAGCGGGCCGGGCTCCCCGGAAACCCCACCCCGCGACCAGCCGGATCAGACGGAAGCCGGTTCCCGGGAATCCGGGGACGAGGAACGCCGGGCGAGACGGTTGCGTCGGTAGCCGTAGCCGAAGTAGATCAGCACGCCGAGCAGCATCCACGCGGCGAACCGCAGCCAGGTCTCCACCGACAGGTTCAGCATCAGGTAGAAGCAGGCCAGCGCCGAGAAGATCGGCAGCACCGGGGAGAACGGCACCCGGAACGGCCGGTCCAGGTCCGGGCGCTTGCGGCGCAGGACCGGCACCGCGATCGAGACGATCACGAACGCCGCGAGCGCGCCGATGCTGACCAGGTCGGCCAGGGCCGACAGCGGCAGGAAGCCGGCGAGCAGCGCGACCGCCACCGTCATGACGGCCGAGATCCGGTACGGGGTGCCCCAGCGCGGGTGCACCTTCGCGATCGACGGCGGGATCAGCCCGTCGCGGCTGATGGCGAAGCCGATCCGGCCCATGGCCACGAGGTCGACCAGGATCACGCTGGTCAGGCCGGCGACGGCGGCGATGGAGACGAGGATGCCGGCCCACTCGGCGCCGACCGCGTTGAAGGCCGCCGCGATCGGGGCGCCCCGGTCGATCTGGTCGTACGGCACCATGCCCACCACGACCAGCGAGACGCCGATGTACAGCACCGTGGAGATCAGCAGCGTGCCGAGCAGGCCGAGGGTGAGGTCCCGGCGGGGCCGCTTCGTCTCCTCGCCGAGGTTGGCGACCGCCTCGAAGCCGGTGTACGCGAAGAAGACCACCGCGGCGGCGCTGAGCACGCCCACGAAGCCGAACACCGAGGGCTCCAGGCCGAAGAGCGCCTGGGTGACGGGCTGCTTGATGCCGTCCTCGCTGCCGTCGGCGGGCTGCGCCGGCGGGATGAACGGGGTGAGGTTGGCGGCCTTCACGAAGAACAGGCCGGCGACCACGATGAAGACGCAGATGGCGACCTTGACCAGCACCAGCAGGTTGGTCACCCGGGCCGACTCGCGGATGCCGACGATCGCCACGACGCCGAGCAGCAGCACGATGCCGATCGCGCCGACGTTGACGACGCTGCCCTCCTCGCCGAACCAGGCGGTGGGCAGGCCGACGAGTTCGGCCAGGTAGCCGGACCAGCCGCGCGCCACCACCGCCGCGCCGAGGGCGAACTCCAGCAGCAGGTCCCAGCCGATGATCCAGGCGACGATCTCGCCCATGGTCGCGTACGCGTAGGTGTAGGCGCTGCCGGCGGTCGGCACGCTGGAGGCCAGTTCGGCGTAGCAGAGGGCGGCGAGCAGGGCGACCAGGCCGGCGATGCCGAACGAGATCACCACGCCAGGGCCCGCGCTGTCGCGGGCCTCGATGCCGGTGAGCGTGAAGATGCCGGTGCCGATCACGATGCCGATGCCGAAGCCGGTGAGGTCACGGGCGCCGAGCCGGCGCTTCAGGCCGGGCCCGCCGTTCTCGCCGTCGGCCTCGCTCTGCGCGATCACGTCCCCGATCGGTTTGGTACGCAGCACGGACACCGTGGTCACCTCCCACCGTCCGGACCACCCTGGTGGCGGCCGGTGACCGGCGTTGCTACCCAGGGCGGACCCCCCTCAATCCCCACGTCTCGGGCCATTCGGGCCACCACCCGCCGTGTGCGCCCCGCCACGGCGCGTCCCGTGAGCCCGGCCACTAGGGGGAGCCGGCGTGGACGGACGGATCGATCGCGCCCAGACTCTTGCGCAGAGCCCGTGAGGTGTGAAAATTTCCTACCAGCGGCAGAATGTCAACGGCGAATCTTGCCGTCTGCGCCGCGATGAACCCCTGACACGGGAGCCCCAACGAAGGGACACACCGCATGAAGGCAACTCGGCTCGGAGCCGCCGGGCTGGCCGCCGCACTGCTCGGCGCGCTCGTCGCCGCCACCCCGGCGAGCGCGGCACCCGACGCGGCGACCACCGCCGCCTCCACCACCACCTGCGTCACCGACCCGGCCACGCCGAAGCGGCAGTTCCGGGCCATGTGGATCTCCTCGGTCGTCAACATCGACTGGCCGAGCAAGGCGTCCCAGACGTCGCCGGACCGCGTCGCCACGCAGCAGGCCGAGTACCGCCAGCTGCTCGACCTCGCCGAGCGGCTCAACCACAACGCCGTGGTCGTCCAGATCCGGCCGACCGCCGACGCGTTCTGGCCCTCGCCCCACGAGCCCTGGTCGGAGTACCTGACCGGGGTCCGCGGCGAGAACCCGGGCTGGGACCCGCTGAAGTTCGTGGTCGAGGAGGCGCACAAGCGCAACCTGGAGTTCCACGCCTGGTTCAACCCCTACCGCGTCTCCATGCCCGCCCCGGGCGGCGCCGGCGCCGACATCAACCAGCTCGCGCCCAACCACCCGGTCCGCGAGCACCCCGAGTGGACCTTCGCCTACCCGCCGGCCGGGGTCGCCGGCAGCCGGCTCTACTACAACCCCGGCATCCCCGAGGTCCGCGAGTTCGTGCAGACCGCGATGATGGACGCGGTCAAGCGGTACGACGTCGACGGCGTGCACTTCGACGACTACTTCTACCCCTACCCGAGCGGCACCCACCAGGTGCCCGACGACGCCACCTTCGCGGCGCACAACCGGGGCTTCACGGACAAGGCCGACTGGCGGCGGGACAACATCAACCTGCTGGTCCAGGAGATGAACGCCAAGATCAAGGCCGAGAAGCCGTGGGTGAAGTTCGGCGTCAGCCCGTTCGGCATCTGGCGCAACCAGTCGGCCGACCCGCTGGGCTCGGACACCACCGGCAGCCAGTCGTACGACATCATCTCCGCCGACACCCGCAAGTGGGTCAAGGAGGAGTGGATCGACTACATCGTGCCGCAGCTCTACTGGTACATGGGCCAGTACCCGGCCGCCGACTACACCCGGCTGGTGCCGTGGTGGGCGGACGTGGTCAAGGGCACCCGGGTGCAGCTCTACATCGGGCAGGCCGACTACAAGAGCGGTGACCCGGCCTACGGCTCCTTCTGGATGAACCCGCAGGAGCTGTCCAACCACCTGACGCTGAACCGGCAGTACCCGGAGGTCCTGGGCAACGTCCACTTCTCGGCCGTGCAGGTGCGGGCCAACCGGCTCGGCGCGACCGACATCTACGCCGCCGAGCACTACTCCCGCCCGGCGCTGATCCCGACCATGACGCACCTGCCGAAGAAGCCGCTGCTCATGCCGGTGGTCACCAAGGCCGCGCGGCAGTCCGACGGGGTCCGCCTGAACTGGCTCCAGCCGGCGAACGGCGTGGGCCCGCTCGGCACCGCCACGTCGTACGCGGTCTACCGCTTCGACGGGACCGGCCTGGCCGGCCGGTGCGACTTCGCCGACGCGGCGCACCTCGTCGACACGGTCCGCGCCGACGCGGGCAGCCGTACGCAGTCCTGGGTGGACACCACCGCCGAGGCCGGCAAGCGGTACACCTACTACGTGACCGCGCTCGACCGACTGGCGAACGAGAGCCCGGCCAGCCCGCCGGCCTTCGTCCGCTGACGTGACACCGAATGCCCCGGGTGCCCCTGGCGCCCGGGGCATTCGTCTGTTTCGACGCCTGTCACCAAATGTCGGTGGGCACCGCATCCCCCGGAACCATTCATGATCGACACTGTTCGGCACTCCGGTGACCCGCCGGTAACCCCCGTCCCGCCCGCCCATCCCCCGCGGAGGTACCCGTGCCCAAACGCCTCACCACCCTGCTCGCCTCGGCCGCGCTCACGATGCTCTTCGTCTTCGGGGTCTCCTCCCCCGCCGCCGCCGTCACGACCTCGCAGAAGCTGTCCGTCCTCTCCAACTGGACGCAGACGAGCGCCTCCAGCTACAACTCCTGGAACTCCGGCCGGCTCAACCAGGGCGCCTGGGCGGCGTACGGATTCAACTGGTCGACCGACTACTGCTCGTCGAGCCCGGACAACCCGCTCGGCTTCACGTTCAACCTCTCCTGCTACCGGCACGACTTCGGCTACCGCAACTACAAGGCGATGGGCCGGTTCTCCGCGAACAAGGCCCGCCTCGA
This sequence comes from Micromonospora sp. NBC_01740, assembly GCF_035920365.1. Taxonomy (NCBI): domain Bacteria; kingdom Bacillati; phylum Actinomycetota; class Actinomycetes; order Micromonosporales; family Micromonosporaceae; genus Micromonospora; species Micromonospora sp. NBC_01740. The sequence continues at coordinate 783,976 of NZ_CP109150.1, forward strand.
CGACGCCTTCTACGCCGACCTGAAGCGGGTCTGCGCCACGTACAACGCCGCCGTCCGGCCCGCCTGCACCAGCCTCGCCTGGACGTACTACCAGGCCGTCAAGGCCTTCGGCTCGCTCGCCGCCGTGCAGCAGGCCGACATCGACCGCGCCGCCCGGATGAAGGCCGACGCCGAGAGCCGCGCCGCCCTGCGCTGACCGCGCCCGTACGCCCAGGGGTTCGCGTCCCCGGCCAGCCCGATGACGCGGACCCCGACCGGCGGGTCCCACCCCGCTGTCAGGCGTGGCCGGTGTGGTGACGGCGACGGTCCGGGGCGACGGACTGGCGGGGAGCCACACGGGCGTGACCGGCGCCGAACCTCGCCGAGCCGACCGCCAGGTCCGGATGCTCGACGGCGAGGGCCAACGCCGCCGCCTCCTCCAAGCCCAGCTCGGTCCCCTCGCCGTACGCGCCGTCGAAGGTCGCGTCGCCCAGCTCCCGGCGCAGCTCCCCCTGCCGCTGCGCCCAGTACCCGCCGTAGATGCCCGGGGCGCAGCGCATGCTCGCCCGGGTCGCCCCCGCCGCGCCGAACAGGCGGGCCGCCGTCAGCCCGTCACCGCCTGCCGCGCAGCGCACGGCCATCGCGTTCAGCGTGTCGCAGGCCCGACCGTGGAAGCCGTGGCTCATCCGCGAGCGCAGCGCCACCTGGAGATGCTCGTGCGCGGCGACCAGGTCCCCGCGCGCCAGGGCGACCATCCCGAGCAGCATGTCGACCGAGCGCCGCCCCCGCTCCACCGGGCGGGCCGCCTCCACCGGGCGGGCCGCGCCCAGCAGCTCGGCCGCCTCGTCCAGGGCGCCCCGCCGCCAGAGCAGCTCGGCCAGGCTGAACACCCCGAAGAGCGCGTCGCCGAGCACCTCCTGGCCAGACGCCCAGTCGATCACCTCGCGGCAGATCCGCTCCGCCTCCGCGAACTGTCCCATGTCGACCAACGGGGCCGCCCGCCCGGCGAGCACCCGGGCGAGCAGGCCGGCGTCGCCCGCCTGCCGGGCCGCCGCCTCCGCCCGCTGGGAGTAGCGCAGCTCCTCGGCGAACTCGCCGTCCGCGCCGGCGTGCAGCGAGTGCATGTGGTACGCCGCCGCCAGCTCGGCGTCCGGGATCCGCTCCCCCGTCTCGGCGATCCGCCCGTACAGCCGGAACAGCCAGAGCCGCCCCTCCCGGGCCAGGCCCCGCTCCCGCCACCACTGGTCGAGGCCCCCGGCCAGCCGCAGGCCGGCCCGGGCACTGCCGCCGGTGGCGCACCAGCGCAGCGCGGCGCGCAGCTCGCCGGCGAGCGGGTCGAGGACGTAGAGCGACAGGGTCACCGGCCGCCCGTCCGGGCCCAGGTGGGCGCGCTCCAGCGCGTGCGTCGACCACGCCACGTGCCGGTTGCGGGCCGACCTCTCCTCCCCCGCCTCCGCCAGCCGCCGCGCCGCGTACGCCCGGATCGGGTCGAGCATCCGGTAGGTGCTGCCCGAGGCATGCGGCTCCGCCAGCACCATCGACTTGTCGACCAGCACCGAGAGCGGATCGAGCGGGTCGTCGCCGAGCAGCCACTCCACCGTCGCCAGGTCGACCGGGCCGGCGAAGACCGCCAGCCAGCGCAGCAACCGGGCGGCGCGCGGCCCCAGCGTGCGGTACGACCAGGTGACAGTGGCCTGCATCGTCAGGTGCCGCTCGGTGGCGGAACGCTGCACCGCCCGGACGGCCGGGCTGGGCGGCACCATCCCCACGGCCGCCGCCACCAGGTCCACCGTGTCCGGCCGACCGCCCGGCCGGTCCGGCTCCACCGGCGGGTCAGGGTCCTCCCGGCCCGCGTCGAGGGTGCCCAGCACGTCGTCGAGGCGCTCGGCGAGCTGCCCGACGGAGAGCACCCGCAGCCGGGCGGCGGCCAGCTCAATGGCGAGCGGCAGCCCGTCCAACCGACGCACCACCCGCCGCAGGTCGGCCGACTCGCCCGGATCCGGCGGCCGGCCGCCCCGGGCCGCCGCCGTCCGGTCCAGCAGCAGCGCGACCGCGTCGCTCTCCGCCCTGTCCACCGGCGGGTCGACCGACAGCGACGGGATCCGCCAGACCACCTCGCCCGGCAGGCCGAACGACTCCCGGCTGGTGGCGAGCACCCGGACGCCCACCCCGCCGGCGAGCAGCCGGGAGATCACGTCGGCCGAGGCGGCCGGCTGGGCGTCGCAGGTGTCCAGCAGGACGAGCATCCGGCGCGCGGCCGCGTACTCCACGAGCGTGTCGACCATCGGGCGGCCCGGCTCGGGACGCAGACCGAGCACGGCGGCGACCTCGAACGCCACCAGACCCGGGTCGGTGACCGCGGCGATGTCGACGAACCAGACACCGTCCGGATGGGACTCCACCAGGTCGACGGCGAGCTCCACGGCCAACCGCGTCTTGCCCGCACCCCCCGCGCCGAGGACGGTGACCAGCCGGTGCGCCTCCACCAGCTGCTTCAGCTCGGTCCGCTCGGCGTGCCGGCCGACGAACGAGGTGACCGGGGTCGGCAGGTTGTGCGCGGACGCGTCGGCGGTGCGGGGCCGCGGGAACTGCCGCTCCAGGCCGGGCGCGACCAGTTGGAAGAGCCGCTCCCGGTCGTCGAAGCCGCGCAGCCGGTGCAGGCCCAGGTCGTGCAGGGACACGTCGGGCGGCAGCGGCTCCGCGTGCCGCGCCGTCGACGCCGAACAGAGCACCTGGCCGCCGTGGGCGGCCGCGGCGATCCGGGCCGCGCGGTGCACCTCCGGGCTGACGTACTCGCCGTCGCGCGGCTCCGCCCAGCCGGTGTGCAGCCCCATCCGGACCCGGGGCATGGCCTCGGCGGTGGGCCACTCGTGGCTGGCCAGCGCCCGCTGCGCGGTCAGGCAGGCGGTCAGCGCGGCCGTCGCGTCGGGGAAGGCGAGGAAGAACGAGTCCCCCTCGGTCAGCAGCTCCGCGCCCTCGGTCGCGGCGATCGTGCGGCGCAGCAGGCGGCGGTGCTCCCGCAGCACCGGGCGGTAGTCCGGGCCGAGCAGCTGGGCCAGCCGGGTGGAGCCCTCGATGTCGGTGAAGACGAAGGTCACCAACCCGCTCGGAAGGTGGATCCGTGGCGACATGGTGGAACCTCCGCCCGTGACGTCGGACTCATGCTGCCTGATACCGGACCATCACGCATCGTGAGAACGGTCGGCCGGAGCCGACTGCGGGCCCGCAGGTCAGCAGCCGCAGCCACCGCCGCAACAACCCCCACCGGCCGGCGCCGGCGCGCCACCGGCCGCGCCGCCGCCCCGGCCGGTGACCGCGACGGTGGAGAGGAGCTTGACCGTGTCGGTGTGCCCCTGCGGGCAGGACGCCGGCTCAGCGGCCTGCGACATCGGGCGGTTGACCTCGTAGGTGTCGCCGCAGGCGCGGCAACGGAACTCGTACCGGGGCATGGCACCAGGGTACGACCGGTCCTGACGTACGGGGGGACATGGGTGATACTCAACTTGTGGTGGACGGCGAGGACAGGACGACCCTTCGGCCCCTGCGGCCGGCGGCACCGATCGACGGGCCGCTCGCCGGTTCCGGCGCCGCGCCCGAACCCGCGACGCGGTTGCCGCGTCCCCGCCGCCCCTGGCTGAGATCCACCGCCGCCGGCGACACGAAGCCGGCCACCGAGGCCAAGCCGGCGACCGCGGCCACCGCCGAGACGAAGCCGGCCACCGAGGCCAAGCCGGCGACCGAGGCCACCGCCGAGAAGGCGAAGCCGGTCGACGAGGCGAAGCCGGCCACCGGCACCAGGCCGGTCACCGAGCCCACCGCCGAAGCGAAGGCGGCGGAAGAGGCGAGGCCGGCGGAAGAGGCGCAGTCGGCGGAAGAGGCGAAGTCGGGCGACGGGCCGGCCGCCGACGCGAAGCCGGCCACGACCGGCAAGCCGGACGACAGCGCCAGCACGACCGGGAAGCCGGGCGACAGCGCCGCCACGGCCGCGAAGCCGGACGACGGAACCGCAGCCGGCCCTGACACGAAGGCCGGCGGCGCGGCCGGGGCCTCCACGACCGGGCCCGGGGCGAAGACCGGTGACGACGCCGGCGCCGCGTCGGCCACGGGCGCGGGCGACCTCGCGAAGACGAAGGTCGACGTGCCCGCCACGAAACCGGCCACCGGGCCCCGGCGCCGCCGGGTGCAGTTCGCGCACGCCGTACGCCGGCCACCGCACCGCGTCGCGATGGGCGCCGCCCGCGCGACCCGGGACTGGTCACGGCGGCCCAGTGGGCGACTCACCCTGCCCGGGGTGTTCCTGCTCGCCCTGGTCGCGGCGACGGCTGCGGCGGGTGCGCTGCTGGTGCCCGCGACGGCCCGGGGACCCCGTCCGGTCGCGGTCGACGCCACCTCCACCGCGCCGACCACCGTTCCGCAGGCGCCGCTGCCCGGCGGGACCCCACTGCCCGGCGGCACGGTGCTGCCCGGTCAGACGCCACTGCCCGGCGGCACGGTGCTGCCCGGCGGGACGGTGCCGCCCGGTCCGCTCCCCGGCGGGGTCACCGGCCGGCCGTCGGACGCGCTGGCCGGCTGGGCCGCCCAGGTCGGGCCGAAGGTCGGCATCTCGCCGGTGGCCGTGCAGGCGTACGGCTACGCCGAGGTGGTGCTCGCCCAGACCAACCGCAGCTGCGGGCTGAGCTGGACCACCCTGGCGGCCATCGGGTTCGTCGAGTCGGGGCACGGCCAGGCCAACAACGCGACGCTCCGCCAGGACGGCAAGGCGCTACCTGAGATCATCGGTCTGCCGCTCGACGGGCAGGGCGGCCGGATGCGGATCCCCGACACGGACCGCGGCGTGATGGACAAGGACCCGATCCTCGACCGGGCGGTCGGGCCGATGCAGTTCATCCCGACGACCTGGCAGGAGATCGGCGCCGACGCCGACAACGACGGCGTCAAGGACCCGCACGACCTGGACGACGCCGCCCTCGCCGCCGGCAACTACCTCTGCAAGGGCGGCCGGAACCTGACCATCCCCGCCGACTGGTGGAACGCGATCCTGTCCTACAACGACGTCCGCCGGTACGCCCAGGATGTCTACGACACCGCCAACCGGTACGGACAGGCGAGCCGCACGTGAAGTGATCGTCTGCATACATTGGAGAACTGGACACTTCCCCCGGGCAGCGGTTAGCGGCAAGCTAGACGGGTGATGGTGCGCGAGTGGGACCCCAGGACCGCGTCGTCCGTCGAGATCGCGTCGCTGCTGGACACGCTGAACGCGGTCCTGGCGGCCGATCTGCCGCAGGACCCGCCGTGGCGGGAGAGTTCCATGCGGGAATACCTCGCCGAGGTGATGCCCGGTGAGCGGCGGATCTCCTGGGTCGCCCAGGCGGAGCCGGCGGCCGACGGCAGCCCGGGGGCGATCCTGGGCCACGTGCACGTGCTGCTGCTCGGTGACATCGGGGTGCTGGAGGTGCTGGTGCACCCGGCGGAGCGGCGCACGGGCCTCGGGCGGGACCTCGTCCTGACCGCCGCCAGGCGGGTCTACCAGGAGGGTTTCCAGTCGATCGGGGTCGAGGTGGTCGGCGACACGCCGGCCGTCGCCTTCTACGAGTCGCTCGGCTTCTCGAAGGAGTACGTCGAGACCCGCAGCGTGCTGGACCTGTCCGGGGTGGACTGGGCCGAGCTGTCCGAGATGGCCACCGGCATCGGCGCGGGCTACCACCTGGAGTTCCACCCCGGCGGCCCGCCGGACGAGCTGATCGAGACGTACGCGCGGGCCAAGGCGGAGGTGCGCGACGTCGAGGACGGCGAGCTGCGCCCCAGCTCCTACGACCCGCAGCGGCTGCGCGACAGCCTGGACTGCCTGCACCGGCGGGGCATGAAGCCCTACATCGTGCTCGCTCTGCACGAGCAGACCGGTGAGGTCGCGGGGCTGACCGAGGTGGTCGTGCCGGTCCAGCATCCCACCCGCGCCGACCAGTACGACACCATCGTCGTGCAGGACCACCGGGGCTACGGCATCGACCGGGCGATCAAGGCGCGGATGCTGATGGAGCTGCGCTCGGCGGAGGCGGAGCTGACCGAGGTGCAGACGTGGAACGCGCAGGCCAACGAGGCCATGCTCAAGGTCAACGCCGAGTTGGGCTACCGCCCGGACCGCGAGTGGTGCGAATACAGCATCGACGTGGCCGAGCTGGTGCACCGCCTCGACGCCGGACGCTGACCGGAACGTTCACGAAACTGTCCGGTGGGGGATGGACGGCGGTCAGCACCGACCCTTAACGTGCGTTAGTTCCCCGCCCACCCATCGTGGAGGCCTCATGCGCCCGCGCCGCACTCTTGCCGCGCTCGCGACCGCCACCGCCGCCGTGACCGTCGCGGCTGTCGGCGTCGCACCCACCGCGGCCAGCGCCGCGCCCACCGACCTCTTCATCTCCGAGTACGTCGAAGGCTCGTCGAACAACAAGGCGATCGAGCTGTTCAACGGCACCGGCGCCGCCGTCGACCTGGCCGCCGGCGGCTACCAGCTCCAGTTGCACTTCAACGGCTCCACCACGCCGACGAACCTGGCCCTCACCGGCACCGTCGCGGCCGGCGACGCCTTCGTCCTCGCCGCCGCCTCGGCCGCGCCGGGCATCCTGGACCGGGCCGACCAGACCACCAGTGCCAGCCTGTTCAACGGCGACGACGCGATCGTGCTGCGTCGGGGCGGCACCGTGCTCGACTCGATCGGCCAGGTCGGCGTCGACCCGGGCACCGAGTGGGGCACCGGCGTCACCAGCACCGCCGACAACACACTGCGCCGGTCGGCCGCCGTGACCTCGGGCGACACCGACCCCTCCGACGCGTTCGACCCGGCCGCGCAGTGGGCCGGCTTCCCCGTGGACACGTTCGACGGCCTCGGCGCGCACGTCGTCGACGGCGGCGGACCGGTCGACGCGCCCGCCACGCTGACCTGCGGCCCGGCGCTGGTGACCTCGGTCGGCACGGCGGCCACCCGGGAGGTCACCGCCACCGACCCGGACGACCGCATCGTCGACCTGGCGGTCACCTCCGTCGACCCGACCCCGGCCGCCGGCTCCGTCAGCCGCTCGGCGGTCACCCCGGCCGACGCGGTCGGCGGCACCGCCCGCGCCACGGTCGCCACGAGCGCCGACCTGGCCGCCGGGGCGTACACCGTGGTGCTGACCGCCACCGACGCGGACGGTGGCACCGCCACCTGCACCCTGGCCGTGCAGGTGACCCGGGAGCTGACCGTCGGCGAGGTGCAGGGCCCGACCACCGACGCAGAGTCCGGCCCCGCCGACCGGTCGCCGCTCGCGCCGGTCTCCGGCAACGGGACCAGCAGCACGCTGTACGACGTACGCGGCGTGATCACCCAGCGGACCCTCGCGCGCGACTCGTCGGGCCGCGACCAGCACGGGTTCTTCCTGCAGAGCCGTAGGGACGCCACCGACGGCGACCCGACCAGCTCGGACGGCATCTTCGTCTTCATGGGCTCGTTCACCTCTTTGATCGGCGGCTACGTGCCGACGGTCGGCGACGAGGTGGTGCTGCGCGCCCGGGTCTCCGAGTACTTCAACTTCACCCAGCTCTCCGGCGCGTCGCTGGTGCGCCGGGTCGCCTCCGGCGTGGACGTGAACGCCGAGGTCCAGGTGACCGACGCGGTGCCGCCGGTCGAGGTGGCGGCGGCGCAGCGCTTCTTCGAGCGGCACGAGGGCGCCCGGCTGCGCGTACGGGCCGGCAGCGGCGCGGTGAGCGGGCGCAACGTCTTCGCCTCCACCGCCGACGCCGAAATCTTCGTGATCGACCGGGACGACCCGCTGCTCGACCGCGCCGACCCGTACGCCCGCCGGGTGTTCCGGGACGCGCACCCGCTCGACAACGACCCGGGCCGCCGCTTCGACGACGGCAACGGGCAGCGCGTCCTGCTCGGCAGCATGGGCGTGAAGGGCACCACGGGCGACAGCGCCACGCTGCTCCCGCCCGCGCGCACCTTCGACACGCTGACCGTCGACGCGGTCGGCGGGCTGTACTACTCGTTCGAGAAGTACGGCGTGCAGGTCGAGGCGGCGGCGTTCACGGGCGGGGCCGACCCGTCGACGAACAACCCGCCGAAGCCGGCCAACCGGTCGGAGGAGGTCGCGGTCGCGACCTACAACGTCGAGAACCTGTACGACTACCGTGACGACCCGTTCGACGGCTGCGACTTCGCCGGCAACGCCGGCTGCACCGGGGTGCGTCCGCCGTTCGACTACGTCCCGGGCAGCGAGCAGGAGTACCGCGAGCAGCTCGTCGCGCTGGCCGACCAGATCACCACCGACCTGCACTCCCCGGACCTGATCCTGGTGCAGGAGGCCGAGGACCAGGACATCTGCTCGGTCTCCGGCACCGAGCTGGTCTGCGGCAGCACGGACAACGCCGACGGCGCGCCGGACAGCCTCCAGGACCTGGCGCTGGCCATCACGGCCGCCGGTGGCCCGGCCTACCAGGCCGCGTATGACCGCACCGGCGCGGACGCCCGGGGCATCACCGCGGCGTTCCTGTTCCGCACCGACCGGGTGTCGCTGGCGGCGCCCACCGCCGGCGACCCGCTGCTGGGCTCGGCGCCGACCGTTCAGTACCGGGGGGCGGCGCTGCCGGGCAACGCGGACGTGCAGAACCCGAAGGCGCTCAACGCGGTGCTTCCGGACGACGTGGACACGTCCACCGGCAAGGACGGGAACAACGTCTTCACCCGCGCGCCGCAGCTCGGCAAGTTCACGGTCGCCGCCGCGCCCGGCTCCGCCGAGCGGTACACGCTCTGGGCCGCGAGCAACCACTACTCGTCCGGGCCGGACAGCCGGGTCGGGCAGCGCCGGGAGCAGGCCGCGTACGGGGCCGCGATCGTCACCGCGATCGAGGCGTCGGACCCGCACGCGCGGGTGGTCTACGGCGGGGATCTGAACGTCTTCCCCCGCCCCGACGACCCCATCGCGACGGCGGCGGATCCCACCCCGTCGGACCAGCTCGGGCCGCTGTACGAGGCGGGCATGCGCAACCTGTGGGACGACCTGCTCGCCGACGCGCCGTCGTCCGCCTACTCGTACAGCTTCGAGGGGCAGGCGCAGACGCTGGACCACCTGTTCGTGAACGGCGCGCTGCACCGGGACCTGGTGCAGATGCGGGCCGCGCACGTCAACGCCGACTGGCCGGCCGACCACGCGGCCGACGGCAGCCGGGGTTCCAGCGACCACGACCCGCAGGTGGCCCGCTTCCGCTCCCGCGCGTCGCTGAGCGTCGGCGACGCGTCGGTGGTCGAGGGCGACCGGGGCACCCGGCCGCTGACCTACACGGTCACGGTGTCGCGCCCGCTGTCCCAGCCGGTGCTGCTCTGCGCCGCCACCTACGGCACCACGGCCCAGGCCGGCGCCGACTACGACCCGTACGTCGGCTGCAAGGTCCTGGCCGCCGGGCAGACGTCGCTGGCCTTCCCGGTGACCGTACGCGGCGACCGGAAGCGGGAGGCCGACGAGAAGGTGAACCTGGTCGTGGCCGGGGTGCCCGGCCTGCGGCTGGCCGATCCGCTCGCCGTGGGCACCATCACCGACGACGACTGACGTCACACCGGAGCCCACCCGACGGCCCGCCGCCCAGGAACGTCCTGGCCGGCGGGCCGTCCGCTCACCACGGGAAGCCCGGGCCGGGCAGCCGCGACGGCGGGGGCACGCGCGGTGGTGGAGGCACCCGCGGCGGCGGGGGCACGCTGCGGTACTTCGCCACCCGCACCTCCCACTGGCTGCGCCGCCGCATGGCGTCGCGGACCCGGCGGTCGCGGTAGAACGTCTCCGGCGGGCGGGCCAGCCCGTAGATGTCCGCCCACCACTCGCCCGGCTCGGGGTCGAGAATGGTGTCCAGGTGCGAGGGGTAGCGACGCCCCGCCCCGTCGCGGGTGTCCTGCCAGTCCCGCATCGGCTTCAGCACCCGCCCGAACTCGTCGACGACGGCCAGCCGGAACCCGGCGACCCCGATGATGCGGCGCAGAAGCAGGATGCTCGGCACCATCCGGCCGGCCTCGATCCGCCCGACGGTGGAATGGTTCACCCCGGCCCACCGGGCCAGCTCCCGCTGGCTGAGGCTGGCATGCCGCCGGACCGCCCGGACGATGCCCGCAGCCGGCCACGGGGTGTCGAACGGCTCGGTCAGCAGCACGGGCGGCTCGCGCGATCCCGCCCCCTGATCGGTACCCACCGCCTGATCGCCGCCCGACGACCCGACGGCACCCGACGGCCCAGCGCCGCCCGACGACCCGACGGCACCCGACGGCCCGACGGCAGCGGACAACTGGTCGGAACCAGCCGGTCGGTCGGGATCCCGGTCAGTTTCCGGTTGGGCGGGAAGCTCGGTCATCCCGTCACGCTCCCGGCTGCGATGCCTCTCCCGCAATCCCGCCCGCTGCGCCTGTGGATAACTCAGCCACCTGTGGAAAACCGACGACCGGTCCTTCCCCCACGCCCCTGGGCGCACCCGGCTAGGCAGTAACGCGCTGTAACAGGAGCGGTGGTTCCGCAGCTGCCTACGCTAAGTGATGGAGAATCCGGCCCTGAACGACCCTCGATCACCATCGCTGACGGCCACAACGCCATGACCAGCGACTTCCGTGTGGGCCCTCCTCAGGAGCGACGAACCTCTGCACGCCCCTTGCTCTGCATCCCCATATGCAACAGGCACTCCGGGTTACTGGCGCATATGGGGATGCAGAGCAAAGCGTCCGGAGGGCGGTGGGATCCGGGGCGCAGGTCGAGTACTCAGCGTTACTGTCAGGAATGCTGGCATGCGGAGCAGGCGTCTACTCGAAGCCGGCCCGCTCCGCTGCCCCGACCGGGTCGGAGACCGAAGGGGTCGGACCGGATCAGGGCGCGCCCGAACGGGCCGCGCCGGGCAGGACCAGCCCGCGCCGGGTCGCGCCGCACTGGGCCAAGCCGCGCCGCGCTGGGGCGGGTCGCGCTGGGGCGGGTTGGGTCAGTAGCGCTGGCGGAGGAGTCCGGCGGCCTCGACCGCCCAGTAGGTGAGGATGATCTGCGCGCCGGCCCGGCGGATCGAGGTGAGCGTCTCCAGCATCACCCGCTCCCGGTCGATCCAGCCGTTGGCGGCAGCCGCCTCGACCATCGCGTACTCGCCGGAGACCTGGTAGGCGGCGACCGGGACGTCCACCGCCGCACGGACCGCCGACACCACGTCGAGGTACGGCAGGGCCGGCTTGACCATCACCATGTCGGCGCCCTCGGCGACGTCCAGCTCGACCTCGCGCAGCGACTCCCGCAGGTTGGCGGGGTCCTGCTGGTAGGTGCGGCGGTCGCCCTCCAGGGCCGACTCCACCGCGTCCCGGAACGGGCCGTAGAAGGCCGAGGCGTACTTGGCGGCGTACGCCAGCACGGCGACGTCCTGGTGGCCCGCGGCGTCGAGCGCTCGGCGTACCACGGCGATCTGGCCGTCCATCATGCCGGACGGCCCGACCACACCGACCCCGGCGGCGGCCTGGGCGACCGCCATCTCGGCGTACGCCTCCAGCGTGGCGTCGTTGTCGACGCCACCGTCGGGGGTGAGCAGGCCGCAGTGGCCGTGCGAGGTGAACTCGTCCAGGCAGAGGTCGCTCATCACCACCGTGGCGTCGCCCACCTCGGCGACGACGTCGCGGATCGCGACGTTGAGGATGCCGTTCGGGTCGATCCCACCGGAACCCGTCGGGTCCCGCCGCTCCGGCACGCCGAAGAGCATGATGCCGCCGACGCCCGCCTGGACCGCCTCGGCCGCGGCCTTGCGGAGCGAGTCCCGGGAGTGCTGGAGCACCCCCGGGAGCGACGCGATCGCCCGCGGTTCCGTCAACCCCTCCCTGACGAACATCGGCACGACCAGCTCGGCCGGGTCGACGCGGGTCTCGGAGACCAGTCGCCGGATGGCCGCGTTGCGGCGCAGCCGGCGGGGCCGGATCTCGGGGTACGGCATCACGGACCTCCTGCTACGACTACCGGAACCTCAGGGCGGTCGGCCCCTGCACCTTCGAGCCACGGCGCTGCTTCGCCGGCATGGCGGCGAGCTTCTCGCGCAGCTCGACGGCGTAGGCGGCGAGCGCCTCCACCAGATCGGGGACCGAGGCGTGCGGCGGCTGGACGTCGACCCGCAGGCCGAACTCCGTCGCGGTCTCCGCCGTCTTGGGCCCGATCACTGCAACGACGGTACGGGCGTGCGGCTTCCCCGCGATACCCACCAGATTGCGCACCGTCGAGCTGGACGTGAAGAGCACCGCGTCGAAGCCACCCGACTTGATCGCGTCCCGGATCTCGGCGGGCGGCGGGGCGGCCCGTACCGTCCGGTAGGCGGTCACGTCGTCGACCTCCCAGCCGCGCTCGGTGAGCCCGGCGGCGAGGGTCTCGGTGGCGATGTCGGCGCGCGGCAGCAGCACCCGACCGACCGGGTCGAGGATCTCGTCGTGCGGCGAGAACTCGGCGAGCAGCCCGTCGGAGGACTGCTCCCCCGACGGGATCAGCTCGGGCTGGATGCCGAACGCGCGGACGGCGTCGGCGGTCGCCTCACCGATACAGGCGATCTTGACGCCGCCGAAGTGCCGGGCGTCGAGACCGTGCTCGGCGAACTTCTCCCAGACCGCGCGGACCGCGTTCACCGAGGTGAAGATCACCCAGGCGTACCGGCCGTCGACCAGGCCCTTGACCGCCCGCTCCATCTGGGCCGGGGTACGCGGCGGCTCGACCGCGATCGTCGGCACCTCGCAGGGGATGGCCCCGTACGCGCGCAGCCGGGCGCTCATCACGCCGGCCTGCTCCTTGGTGCGGGGCACGAGGACCTTCCAGCCGTACAGCGGCCGGTTCTCCCACCAGCTCAGCTTGTCCCGCTGGCCCACGCCCTCGCCGACGGTGAGGACCACCCGGCCGGTGAAGCCGAGCGCCGCCGCGACGAACGAGTCGACGGTCGACGTGGTGGTGTACTGCGTCTCGCCGGTGCCGTCGCCGGTCACCCCGACGCCGGTGGTGCCCTCCACCCCGGCCGCGAGCAGCCCGTCGCGGATCGCGGCGAGGTCGCCGGCGTCCACGGCCAGGGCCAGCGAGCCCCGGCCGACGGCGGCGGCCAGCGCGTCGAAGTCCAGCGTGCCGACGTCCTCGACGTCGGCCGCCGTCCGTACGCCCGGCAGCGGCACGCCCGCGTAGGTCGCCACCCCCTCGGCCTGGCCGACCCCGGGAACCACCTCGAAGTGTGCGGCGGTCCGCGCGACCGCCTGCACCTCCTTGACGACCGAATCGTGGCCGAACGGGTCGCCGGCGACCAGGTGCACCGCGTTCAGCCCGGAACGGGCCGCCGAGATCAGCACCTTCGCCACGTCACCCGGCGCGCCCTCCGCCGGAGTGAACTGGGCGTCTTCCCTGGCCTGGGCGCGGACGGCGTCGAGCAGCGACTCGGGGACTCCCCGGTCGTACACCACCTGGTCGGCGTCGACCAGAGCGTCGTGCGCCCGGCGGGTCAGCAGGCCCGGGTCGCCGGGACCGGCCCCGACGAAGGCGATGCGGCCTACGGGCTTACGGGTGCGGGTCATTCTGTGCTCCCAAATTGCTGGGTCCCCGGGCCGGCGTGTCCATCGTGGCCGAGGATCGAGTCGGCGCCGAGGTCGAGGAGTTCGGCGGCGAGTGCCTTGCCGATCTCCGCCGCGTCGGCGAGCGTTCCGGTGCGGGACAGCCGGAGGTCTCTCGTACCGTCCGGACTGATCACCGCCCCGCGCAGATAGATCTCCTGGACGAAGTCACCCTCGACGCCCGAGCCGGTTGGCTCGCCTTCGGCGACGACGGCGTAGGCGGCGACCGGGGCGGAGCATCCGGCCTCCAGGGTGGCCAGCAGCGCCCGTTCCGCGGTGACCGCGGCGTGGGACGGTGCGTGGTCGAGCACGGTGAGCAGCTCGACCAGGTCCGTGTCGTCGGCCCGGCACTCCACCGCCAGCGCGCCCTGGGCGGGCGCGGGCAGCATCAGCATCGGGTCGAGCGTCTCGGTGATCACGTCGGTACGCCCGAGCCGGGCCAGCCCGGCCCGGGCCAGGACGACCGCGTCGAGGTCGGCCTCCGGGCCGAGCACCCGCGCGAGGCGGCTGTCGACGTTGCCGCGGATCGGGGTGACCTCCAGCGGCATCCCGAGGGCGTGCAGCTGGGCGATGCGGCGCAGCGCTCCGGTGCCCACGGTCGCGCCGGAGGGCAGCTCGGCGAGCGTCCGGCCGTCCCGGGCGACAAGCGCGTCCCGCGGGTCCTGCCGCATCGGCACCGCCGCGATGTGCAGCCCGGCCGCCGCCGCGGTGGGCAGGTCCTTGTAGGAGTGCACCGCGAAGTCGATGGTGCCGGCGGTCAGGGCGTCCCGCAGGGCGGAGACGAAGACGCCGACGCCGAGCCGGTGCACCGGCGCGGACGAGCGGTCGCCGGCGGTGACCACCTCGACCAGCTCGACGGGCCGGCCGGTGGCGGCGGTCAGGGCCTCCGCGACGTGGCCGGACTGGGCCATCGCCAGTTTGCTGCCCCGGGTACCGAGGCGCAGGGGCGTGCTCATCGCTCACCTCCGAGGGGCGGGACGTCGGCGGAACCCGTCGACGGCAGATTGTCGGCGTGACCGACGGGCGGCGGGACGTCGGCGAGGCCGAACGGCGGCGGAAGGTCGGCGAGGCCGAACGGCGGCGCGGCGTCGCCGGCCACGATGTCGGGGACGCTGTCGACCGGGGACGTCTGCGGCACCTTGAGGTCGAACAGCTCGCGCAGCAGGGCCGCGTACTGGTCGCCGCCGGGTTCGGCCGCCAACTGGCGCACCCGCACGGTCGGCTGGTGCAGCAGCCGCTGCACCACCCGGTGCACCGTCCGGGCCACCTCGGCGCGCTGGTCGTCGGTGAGGTCCGGGCGGCGCTGGGCGAGCCGGCGCAGCTCGGCGCCGACCACGTCGTCGGCGCGGCCACGCAGGGCGGCCACCGTGGGCGCCACGTCGGCGCCGCGCAGCCAGGTGAGGAAGGCGTCGACCTCGCCGGCCACGATCCGCTCGACGGCGGCGGCGTCGGCGGCGGCGGGCCCGTCGGCGAGCAGCGTCGCCATCCGGTCGATGTCGATGACCTCGACGCCGGGCAGCTCGGCGACGCCGGCCTCCACGTCGCGCGGCACGGCCAGGTCGAGCAGGACCAGCGGCCCCCGGCCGGGGTCGCGCCCGGCGAGCGCCCGGGTCACCACGTCACGGGTGAGGACCGCTTCGGTGGCCGCGGTGGCGGCCACTACGATGTCCACTGTGGAGAGCACGGTGGTCAGCTCCGCCATCGGCGTCGCGCTGGCCCCGTACGCCTCGGCCAGCCGGACGGCCCGGTCGGCGCCCCGGTTGGTGACCGTGAGCGGCCCCGCGCCCAGCCGGGACAGCGTGGCGACGCTCAGCGACCCCATCGCGCCCGCGCCGACCACCAGCGCGGGACGGCCGGCGAGGTCGCCGTCGAGGTGCCCGGCGGCCAGCTCCAGCGCGGCGGTCACCACGCTCTGGCCGGCCCGGTCGATCCCGGTCTCCGCGTGCGCCCGCTTGCCGACCCGCAGCGCCTGCTGCATCAGCTCGTGCAGCAGCCGCCCGGCGGTGTCGGCCCCGGTCGCGGAATGGTAGGCGTCCCGGAGCTGGCCGAGGATCTGCGCCTCGCCGACCACCATCGAGTCGAGCCCGGCGGCGACCCGGAAGACGTGGTCCACGGCGGCGGCGTCGAAGTGCACGTAGAGGTGGTTGGCGAGCGCGGCGGGCTGGCAGCCGGCCTGGTCGGCCAGCACCGCGCAGATGTCGCCGAGGCCGCCGTGGAAGCCGGACACGGCGGCGTAGACCTCCACCCGGTTGCAGGTGGAGACGATCACGGCCTCGGTCACGTACGGCTGGGCGACCAGGCGGTCCAGGGTGCGGGTGAGGTCCGCGGGGCCGACCGCGAGCTGCTCCAGCGTGGCGACGGGAGCGGTGCGGTAGGACGCGCCGACGACGAGCAGTTTCACGTGCCGATCGCCTCCTGCGGGTCGGTGACGGCGAGCCCCCCGGGCAGGGCGGTCAGGGCGGACCCACCGGTGGCGGGCAGCGCGGTCAGCGATGCCTTGCGGTGCTCGTGGAAGGACAGGATCTGCAGCTCGATCGCGAGGTCGACCTTGCGCACGTCGACCCCCTCCGGAACCGAGAGTACGCACGGGGCGAAGTTCAGGATGCTCGTCACACCGACGGCCACGAGCTGGTCCGCCACCGCCTGGGCGGCCGGGGCCGGGGTGGCGATCACGCCGATGGCGATGGCTTCCTCGACGGCGACCCGGGGCAGCTCGTCGATGTGCCGGACGACCAGCCCGCTGATCTCCTCGCCGACCCGGGCGGGGTCGGCGTCGAAGAGGGCGGCGATCCGGAAGCCGCGGCTGGCGAAGCCGTCGTAGCCGGCGAGGGCGTGACCGAGATTACCCACGCCGACCAGGGCGACGGCCCGCCGCTGGGTGAGCCCGAGCACGTACTCGATCTGGTCGACCAGCAGCGCCACGTCGTAGCCGACGCCACGGGTCCCGTACGAGCCGAGGTGCGAGAGGTCCTTGCGGAGCTTCGCGGAGTTCACGCCGGCGGCGCTGGCCAGCCCCTCGCTGGACACGGTCTCGTGGCCGGTTTCGGCGAGGTTGTGCAGGGCACGGAGGTATTCCGGGAGCCGCGCGACGGTCGCCTCCGGCAGATCCGGGAGCGCCGGTACGGCACCGGCTCGGCCGGGCGCGCCAGGGTGACGGTGCTGACTCATGAGACTCCGTGCGGTGCGATCCTCGGCCAACTCGGGCGGCCGGCCGTTTCGGGATCCCCGCTGGCGACCGAGATTGCCGGCTGTGCTAGCAGGGCGCGTCGGAACTACAGAGTAGGCGCTTGTGAACGCGTGCACAAATCGCGATCTTGATAGCTCGCGACGCGGCTTCACCAGCCCCTCCATTCCGCAAGATCGATCCAGTGGCCGCCGCCGGCCACCGCCCCGACCTCCGGGCGGTGGCGATGGTGCCGGTAGCGCCGATTATTGCTCAATTACGACTTCTCTGACCAATCGCGCGGCCCACGGCTCGCCCACGATCCGGTCACGGTAGGGCCAGCCCTACGCCGCAGAGGCGGGCCGACGGGATGGGTCGGCGGCCCCGCGCTGCCTAGCCTCTTGACATGACCGCCGTACCCGTCGCCGCCGATCAGCCCGTGCCGGCGCCGACCATCTCCCGACAGCTCCTGCTGGACTCCGGCTACGTGCTGCTGGGCCTCCCGCTGGCCCTGGCCAGCTTCGTCGTCCTGCTGGTCGGCCTGGCCGCCGGGCTGGGGCTGGTCGTGACGGTGATCGGCCTGCCGATCCTCAGCGGCACCCTCTACGCCGCCCGGGGCCTCGCCGACATCGAGCGCCTCCGCCTGCCCACCGTGCTCCACCAGGCCCGGATCCGCCCCCAGTACCGGCTCCCGGAGCCCGGCGCGAGCGCCTGGCGGCGGATCTTCGTGCCGATGGGGGACGCGCAGTCCTGGCTCGACCTGGCGCACGGCATCCTCAAGCTGATCGTGGCCATCGTCACCTTCGTGGTCACGCTGGTCTGGTGGGCCGGCGCCGTCGCCGGCACCCTCTACTGGGCGTACGACTGGACGCTGCCGCACGGCGACCCGGAGGACGTCGGCCTCCCCCAGCTCCTCGGCCTCGGCGACTCGACCGTCGTCCGGATCGGGCTGCACACCGCGATCGGGCTGTTCTTCCTGATCACCCTGCCGATCGTGGCCCGGGGCTGCGCGCTGCTGCAGGCCGGCTTCGGTCGGGCCCTGCTCACCGGCGTGGCCGAGATGCGCAACCGGATCACCGTGCTGGAAGAGCAGAAGCGGGCCGCCGTCTCCGCCGAGGCGAGCGCGCTGCGCCGACTGGAGCGGGACATCCACGACGGCCCGCAGCAGCGCCTCGTCCGGCTCGCGATGGACCTCAGCCGGGCCCGCCAGCAACTCGCCACCGACCCGGGGGCCGCCGGGCGCACCCTGGACGAGGCGGTCACCCAGACCCGGGAGACGCTCGCCGAGCTGCGCGCCCTGTCCCGGGGCATCGCGCCGCCGATCCTGGTCGACCGGGGACTGCCCAGCGCCCTGGCGGCACTGGCCGGGCGCGGCCTGATCCCGATCGAGCTGCGGGTGGACCCGGAACTGGCCAACCCGGCCGGCCGGCTCGACCCGGCGGTCGAGAGCACCGCCTACTTCGTGGTGTCCGAGGCGCTGACCAACGTCGCCAAGCACAGCCGGGCGACCGAGTGCCAGGTCACCGTGGCCCGGCACGACGGGCGGCTGGAGGTCGACGTCGACGACGACGGGCAGGGCGGCGCCCACCTGGCCAAGGGGCACGGGCTGGTCGGCATCGCCGACCGGATCCGCTCCGCCGGGGGCCGGCTCTCCGTGGTCAGTCCGGCCGGCGGGCCCACCAAGATCCGCGCGGAACTCCCGCTGTGAGCCGTACGTGGTAGACAACAGGACATGCGGATCGTGATCGCGGACGACGCGGTGCTGCTCCGGGAGGGGCTGGTACGGCTGCTCACCGAGCGCGGGCACGAGGTGGTGGCCGCCGTGGCCGACGGCGACGCGCTGGTGGTGGCGGTGGTGGCGCACCGGCCGGACGTGTCGATCGTCGACGTCCGGATGCCGCCGTCGCACACCGACGAGGGGCTGCGCGCGGCGGTGGAGGCCCGCCGCCTGGTGCCCCGCACCCCGATCCTGGTCCTCTCCCAGTACGTCGAGGTGTCGTACGCCGACGACCTGCTCGCCACCACCGGCGGCGGCGGAGGCGGGATTGGCTACCTGCTCAAGGACCGGGTGGCCGCGATCGACGAGTTCCTCGACGCGCTGGACCGGGTGGCCGCCGGCGGGACGGTGCTCGACCCCGAGGTGGTCGGCCAGCTCTTCGCCCGGCGTCGGCGCGACGACCCGCTGCGCGAGCTCACCCCGCGCGAACGTGAGGTGCTCGCGCTGATGGCCGAGGGCCGCTCCAACACGGCGATCGCGAAGACCCTGGTGGTCACCGACGGCGCCGTCGAGAAGCACGTCCGGAACATCTTCACCAAGCTCCAGCTCCCGCCCGACACGGAGCAGCACCGCCGGGTCCTGGCCGTGCTGGCCTACCTGCGCAACTGACCCGCCGCCCGGCCCTGCCACCAGCGCACGGACCGGCCGCCGGCCTGCCGTCCGGGCGCGGACGGAGGCCGGTCTGCCGCGAGCGCGCGGACGGCCGCCGGCCCGGTCAGGGCAGCGTGGCCGCCAGGCTGACCGCCTCGCTGAGGGTGTCGGCGACCGGGTGGCCGGAGGCGCGCAGCCGTGCCGCGTCGGTGAACCCGCCGGTGTAGAGGACGGCGCGGCCCCCCACCGACACGGCGGCGTCGGCGTCGTCGACGGAGTCCCCGATCAGCACCGCGTCCCGGCCGTCCACGCCCAGCTCGGTCAGGTGCCGCCGGAGCGACTCGGCCTTGCGGTCGCCGCCGACGCTCGCCCGCAACCCGTCCACCCGGACGAAGTGCCCGGTGAGCCCGTACGTGTGCACGGTCGGCACCAGCTCCTCGTGGAACCACATCGACAGCAGGGACTGGCTGCCCGGCCAGGCGGCCATCGCGACCGTGGCGTCGTGCGCCAGCTCGCAGGTCGTCAGCCCGGTGCGGTACGCGTCGTGGAAGATCCGGTCCAGCCGGCCGAACGCGTCGTCGTCGACCGCCCGGCCGAGCACCTCGGCGTAGTAGTCGGCGATCGGCCGGCGGAACCGTACCCGGTGCTCGTCGGCGGTCACGGCGGGCCCGCCGACGCTGGCGAAGGCGGCGTTGGTGCAGGCGACCACCAGGCTCAGGTCATTGAGCAGGGTGCCGTTCCAGTCCCACACCAGGTGGTTGCGCGCCGGGGTCATCGGAGCACCCTAACGCCTGGCGTCACAGCTGCGGCGTGGTCAGGTCCCGCAGCAGCCGCTCCTCCTCCACCCGCCAGTAGCCGTGCTCCTTGCCGTCTAGCAGCACCACGGGCAGCCTGTCGCCGTACTCGCGTTCCAGCTCGATGTCGTCGGTGACGTCCTTCTCGGTCCACCGGTCCCCGGTGACCGCCACCACCCGGTCCAGCGCCAGTTTCGCCTCGTCGCAGAGGTGGCAGCCGGGGCGGGTGATCAGGGTGAGTCGGGGCTCACGCATCGGTCTCCTCCGTCGTGCTGGCGCCGGCCGGGGCCGACGGGCGGGTCTCCGGCGACGCCGCCGGGGACGGCACCGGGGACGCCGGGGACGACGCCGTCCGGAGCAGGGTCTTGCGCACCTTGCCGATCACCGAGTGCGGCAACTCGTCGACGAACTCGACGGCGGTCGGGCACTTGAACCGGGCCAGGTTGCGGGCGCAGTGGGCGAGCAGCTCCTCACCGGTCACCGGACGCCCCGGCGCCGGCACCACGTACGCCCGGACAGTCTCGCCGGTCCGCGGGTGCGGCACACCCAGTACCGCCGACTCGGCCACCCCCGGGTGCGCGGAGAGCACCAGCTCGACCTCGTGCGGGTACACGTTGAACCCGTTGACCAGGATCAGCTCGCCGATCCGGTCGACCAGGAAGAGGTCGCCGTCGGAGTCGGCGTACGCCACGTCGCCGGTGGACCACCAGCCGTCGGCGTCCGGGCCGCCCCGGCCGTCCGGCCAGTAGCCGGCGAAGACGTTGGCCCCGCGCACCACGACCTGGCCCGGGTCGGTGCCGGGTGTGACGTCGGAGAGGTCCAGCTCGTCGGCGTCGTCCTCCGGCTCGGCCACGCCGTCGCGCCACAGGTCGGCCCCATCGGTCCCGACCAGCCGCAACTCGACGCCGGGCAGCGGCCGGCCGATGGAGCCGGGCTTCGGCTCCCCGCCGACCAGGGTGGAGGTGAGCACCGGCGCGGTCTCGGTGAGGCCGTACCCGACGTGCACCGGGCGGCCGGCGACCTCGGCGAAGCGCGTCGCGACGGCCGGCTCCAGCGGCGCCGCGCCGCAGACCACGGCCCGGACCGACGTCATCGCCGCGGCGAGGGCGGCGGCGTCCGCCGTGGACCAGGCGGCCACCATCGACGGTACGCCGACCAGCACGGTGACCCGGTGCCGGGCGATCACGGCCAGTCCCGCGTCGGTGCCGAGGTCGTCGACGAGCACCCCGGTCGCGCCATGGTGGACGACCGCGCCCAGCCCCGCGTTCAGCCCGTACGCGTGGAACAGCGGCAGCGCCAGCAGCACGGTGTCGTCCGGGCCGACGACGGGCGGGTCGATGCGGCCGACCTGCTCGTGGTTGGCCGCCAGCGCCCGGTGCGTCAGCATCGCGCCCTTCGGCCGCCCCTCGGTGCCGGAGGTGTAGAGCAGCAGCGCCAGGTCGTCGCCGCCCCGGTCGGGGAACGGCTGACCGGCGTCGGCCACCGGCGGCGCGGTGTGCACGGCGACGAGCGCGGGCAGGTCCCCGGCGGCGTCGGCGACCAGGTCGCGTACCCGTTCGGTGCCGATCAGCACCGAGGCGCCGGAGTCGGCCAGCACGTGCCGCAGCTCGGGGGCGGTGAGGCCGGGGTTGACCGGCACCGCGACCAGCCCGGCGCGCAGCGCGGCCAGGCAGCTCACCACGAAGTCCGGCGAGTTGCCGAGCGCGACGGCGATCCGGGGCGGGTGCGGGTCGGCGGCTCCCGGCGTCGGGTCGGGCCCGGCGGGTCGCGCCCCGGTCAGGGCCGCCAGGGCGTGGGCGGTGGCCGTCACCGATGCGTCCAGTTCGGACCAGGTGAGGGTCCGATCGCGCCAGTGCAGCGCGGGTCGGTCGCCGTGGGCGGCGGCCGCCCGGTGGAGCCGCTCGACGAGGGTCGAGGCGGAGCTGTCGGTTGCGTCCTGCACGGTGGCTGAGTCTGGCACAGCGCGGGGCCTGTGGGCCATGCCCGCCGGAGGCCGGAGGGGACACCCCGGTCGGCGGGAACGGCGGCCCGGACGAGTCCCACCGACGGGACGACCGGTGGGCACGGGCGGGACGCGACCGGTCCCGTCCACAAGACACGCCGGGACGCGTCGGGCGTATCGGACGGTCCTGGGTCGACATCCGCGCCGCTGACCCGCCCGATCCCGCGACACGCGCGCTGACCTGGAATTTCTTTCGCAACCACGCGGCAATCCGAAAGTCAACCGCACACGACGGACAACCGGTCCGCCAGGTGTGCGGCGCGGAGGGAAATACTTCCGCCCTGTGTAACGGACTTGCCACGCGTGGGTGACGTTGGCCCTATCATCACTCGGGTCGGCTCACCCCATTTGCCGTGAGTCGACACCCCTCAGCCCGAGGAGGCCCCCGTGCCTGTGAGCGCATTGGACCAGCACCTCAAGGGGATCTGCCGCCCGTCGGCACACCCCGAGCCAGCCCTGCCCGGCCCATCGGGCCGGGCCACGACGGCGACGCGCCGACCGGCGTGGTCGGCCGGCGGGACGGAGGCGGCGCGGTGACCACCTTCGGATACGCGGAACGGCCGGCCGGCCTGACCAACCCGGTGATCCGCGGCCAGCTCAACGAACGGCCCGCCGCCCGGGGTCCGCTGGACGACACGGGCAGCCTCGCCGTCCGGGGGGAGGGCACGTCGAGCCGGACGCGCAGCCGGCCACACCAGAACGAACCGCCGCCCCGCTCCGCGACACCGGGCGGCAACGCCAAGTCGGCCGGCGGCCGGGTCGCCGTCCCCGCCCGGCCCACCATGCCGGCGCAGGGCCGCCGCACCACGGAACCGGCCAAGGCGCCCGACGATTCGGGCGCGGAGACGGCGGTGCTCCCGGCGGTGCCGGCCGCCGCCGCGCCGGTCAACACCTCGACGGGCTTCCCCAGCCGGCCCGACCCGTCCGACCCCGCGACCGAGGTCTGGGGGCTGGTCGAGCGGGCCCAGGCCGGCGAGTCCGAGGCGTTCGGGCTGATCTACGACCGGTACGTCGACACGGTGTTCCGGTTCGTCTACTTCCGGGTGGGCAACCGGCAACTCGCCGAGGACCTCACCTCCGACACCTTCCTGCGCGCCCTCAAGCGGATCGGCAGCTTCACCTGGCAGGGCCGCGACCTGGGCGCCTGGCTGGTCACCATCGCCCGGAACCTGGTGGCGGACCACTTCAAGTCCGGCCGCTACCGGCTGGAGGTCACCACCGGGGACGTGCTGGACGCCGACCGCGAGGACCGGGGCCCGGAGGGCAGCCCGGAGGCGGCGGTCGTCGAGCACATCACCAACGTGGCCCTGCTCAGCGCCGTCAAGCAGCTCAACCCGGAGCAGCAGGAGTGCATCGTGCTCCGCTTCCTGCAGGGCTTCTCCGTGGCCGAGACGGCCCGCACGATGGGCAAGAACGAGGGCGCGATCAAGGCCCTCCAGTACCGCGCGGTACGAGCGCTGGCCCGGCTGCTGCCGGACGGCTTCCAACCGTAGTCCCGGGCAGGAAGAACGCCGTGCATCGATGCGATGTACGCGCAGGTCCGTGGCGTCGCGACCCCGTGACAGCGATCACTTTCCGTGATTTCGCCTCCGCCGGCCCCGTAACCCATGTCCGGTGCGGACCGTTTCTCCGGGTGCGACCGGTGGTAGCCCCGGCATCCCCCGGGCCCCCGAGGTCCGGCAGCGCGGCCGGCCACGACCTTCGTCCGTGGTGTCCCGCCGTCACCGGTCGCTGTCGAAGACAGCGGCCGACCGGCCGCGACCAGCGAGAGGAGGTGCCCGCGGTGGACAGCAACCTCTTCTCCCGTCGGCGCGCGGAGCGCTTCGCGCAGCTTCTCGACGAGGCCAACGGGGGCCGGCGACACCACGTCCGTTCCCGGGCCGACGACCAGTTGGCCACGCTCGTCGCGGTGGGTCAGCGGCTGCCCGCCGCCCCGCCCGCCGTGGAGGTGGACCCGGAGTTCCGCACCGGGCTGCGGGCCATGCTCCTGGCCACCGCCGAACGCGAGGGCATCGGTGCCCCGGCCGCCGTCACCACCGAGCCGTCGTCCCGGCGCTCCGCCGCCGACGCCGGCCGCAACCGGCTGCTGCCGGCGGTGACCGCCCGCCGGGCCCGCGCCCGGGGCGCCATCCTGGTCGGCGTCGCGGCCGGCGCCGTCGCCCTCTCGGGCATCTCGGCCGCCAGCGAGAACGCCGTCCCCGGCGACGCGCTGTACGGCATGAAGCGCTCCACCGAACGCGCCCAGCTCGCGCTGGCCAGTTCCGACGTCAGCCGGGGCCAACTGTTCCTGGACTTCGCCCGTACCCGGCTCGCCGAGGCGGCCGCGCTGCGCGGCAACGAGGACGGCTTCAGCGCGGTGCTGGACGACATGGACGCCGACACCCGCCAGGGCGTACGCCTGCTGACCACCGCCGCGACGCAGCGCTCGGACCCGGCGGCGCTGGACGCGGTCAACTCCTTCCTCACCGGCCAGCGCCGGGCGGTCGGCGGGCTCCTCGACGACGCCAGCCGGGCCGAACGCGACCGGACCCGCCGCTCGCTCGCCCTGCTCGACGCGGCCCGCAAGCGCTCCGACGCGCTGCGCGCGGCCATCGCCTGCGGCGGGCCCGCACCCGTCGGCAGCGACGCCCTCGGCCCGGCTCCCGCCACCTGCCCCGGCGACCGCTGACCCGGCCTCGGCCGGACCGGCCGAGACGTCCGCGCCACAGTTCTCCCCATGGACGGCCGGCCGCCACGCGCGCCCGGCTACCCTCGCGGAAGCACATGTCGCGCCGGTCGAGCGGAGGGAGGTCGCGTGGTCCGCAGCCGCAAGGTGACCGTCAGCACCGACGCCCACGGTCACACCGCCGGCTGGGCGGAGACCGACTTCGCGCCCCTCGCGCCCCCGGAACCCGATCCGACCGCGGCGGCCTTCTTCGACGTCGACAACACGATGATGCGGGGCGCGTCGATCTACTGGTTCGCCCGGGGCCTCGCCGCGCGCGACTACTTCACCACCGCGGACCTGGCCCGGTTCGCCTGGCAGCAGCTGCGGTTCCGGCTGCTCGCCACCGAGCACGCCGGCGACATGTCGCAGGCCAAGGAGGCCGCCCTCGCCTTCGTCGAGGGCTGGCGGGTGGACGACGTGGAGCGCCTCGCGGAGGAGATCTTCGACGAGCTGATGGCGCCCCGGATCTGGGCCGGCACCCGCCAGCTCGCCCAGCGCCACCTGGACGCCGGCGAGCGGGTCTGGCTGGTCAGCGCCGCGCCCGTGGAGATCGGCCGGGTGATCGCCGCGCGGCTGGGTCTGACCGGCGCGGTCGGCACGGTCGCCGAGATCGTCGACGGCGCGTACACCGGCCGGCTGGTCGGCGACCTGATGCACGGCCCGGCCAAGGCGGAGGCCGTCACCCAGCTCGCCGCGGTCGAAGGGCTGGACCTGCGCCGCTGCACCGCCTACAGCGACTCGTGCAACGACCTGCCGATGCTCTCCATGGTGGGCCGGGGCGTGGCGGTGAACCCGGACGCGGCCCTGTTCAAGGAGGCCCGGCAGCGCGGCTGGGACGTCCGCGACTTCCGCACCGGCCGCCGCGCCGTCAAGATCGCCGTACCGTCCACCGCCGCGGCCGGCCTGGTCGCCGGGGCGGTCGGCGCCGGGTTGGCGCTGCACCGGCGCCGCCGCGACGGCTGACGGCTCGGGCCGCCCGCGCCGTCAGCGGCACCGACCGCCCGCGCCCTCAGCGACGCGGGCCGCCCGCATCGGTCAGGGGCCGAACGGGTCCGGGCGACGCTCCAGCAACTGGTGCAGGGTCTGCTGGATGGTCTCCCGCACCTGGTCCGCGAGGTTGAACACGACCAGCGGATCATCGGCGGAGTCGGTCAGGTGCGCAGTGGGGATCGGCGGGCAGAACTCGATCAGCCACTTGCTCGGCAGCGGCACCACGCCGAGCGGCCCCAGCAGGGGGAACGTGGGCGTGACCGGGAAGTAGGGCAGCTTGAGCAGCCGCGCCAGGGGCTTGATGTCGGCGAGCATCGGATAGGTCTCCTCGCCGCCGACGATGGCGACCGGCACGATCGGGGTGCCCGTGCGCAGCGCCGCCGAGACGAACCCGCCCCGGCCGAAGCGTTGCAGCTTGTAGCGCTCGGAGTAGAGCTTGCCGATGCCCTTGAAGCCCTCGGGGAAGACGCCGACCAGCTCGCCGTTGCCGAGCAGCCGCTCGGCGTCCGGGTTGCAGGCGACCGTACCGCCGGTCTTGCGGGCCAGCTCGGAGACCACCGGCATCCGGAAGACCAGGTCGGCGCCGAGCAGCCGCAGGTAGCGGCGGGCCGGGTGCTGGTCGTGCAGCGCGGCCGAGAGGATCAGCGCGTCCAGCGCCACGGTGCCCGAGTGGTTGCCGACCACCAGGCCGGCGCCCTCGGTGGGCACGTGCTCCAGGCCGGTGACCTCGGTGCGGAACCAGTCGCGGTAGAGCATCCGCAGCAGCGGGTGGAAGACCGCGTCGGTGATCTCGGGATCGAAGCCGAACTCGTCGACCTCGTAGTCGCCGGAGAGCCGACGACGCAGGAACGCCAGGCCCTTGGCGACCTTGCGGTCCCAGTGGTCGCCGGGCCGGTCCTCCACCGCCGGCCCGGCGGGGGCCGGCGCGGCCCCGTTCGGTCCCGTGCCACCCGGCGCCGGGTCCGCCACGGCGGCGGCCGGCTCGTCGGTAGCCGCCGGGTCGGGCTCGTCGGCGAGGGCCGGCGCGTCGTGCGCGACCGTCTCGTCGGTGGCGGAGGTGTCGGGCTCGTCGGGGGTGCCGAGATGGTGTCCGTTCGCCCGCGCGGGCTCCGCGTCCGGCGCGGGCACGGTCAGCGGTACGTCGTAGCGGCCGTCGCGCCGCTCCTCCGGCCCGTTCACGAGCCCTCCCGTACGGCCGCCCGGACCTGCCGGATCCCGTCCAGCACGAGCTGCTCCGCGACGGCCAACTGGTCCCGGTTCACGACGACACCGCCGTAGTGGGCGCGGATGAAGTCGTCGAAGGCGGCGGCGGTGGAACGGGGCGTGAAGCCGTACTCCCGCTCCAGCCGGCTGGTGTCGACGACCCGGCCGTGCACGAAGAGGTCGACCTGGTCCAGGCCGTAGCGGCCGAAGCCGAGGTTGCGGGCGATCGCGGCGGCGCTGGAGAGGCCGGGCTCCAGCACCGGCACGGCCACCCGACCGGCCCGCCGGATCGCCTGCGACAGGGAGAGCACGCCCGGTCCGGCCACGTTGTACGTCCCCGGATGGTCCTCGACGATCGACCGGTGCAGCACCTCCAGCGCGTCGTCGAAGTGCAGGAACTGCAACCGGGGGTCCCGCCCGAACACGGTGGGCACCACCGGCCGGGAGAAGTAGCGGGTGAGGGTGGTGTCGGCGGTCGAGCCGATGAACGGCGCGAAGCGCAGCACGGTCGCGGTGACGTCGGGCCGGCGGCGGCGGAAGCCGCGGACGTACCCCTCGATGTCCAGGATGTCGCGGCCGAACCCGCCGCGCGGCACCTCGCGCGGCTCGGTCTCCTCGGTGAAGACGGCCGGGTCGCGGAACGACGCCCCGTAGGCGGCCGTCGAGGAGCGGACCACGAGCTTGCGCAGCCGGGGCGCGCGCTGGCAGGCGGCGAGGAGCTGCATCGTGCCGATGACGTTCTGTTCCTTCATCGCCGAGCGACCGCCGTGCTGCGGATCCGGCGAAGTGACCAGGGCCAGGTGGACCACCGCGTCGACGTCGAGGTCGGCGAGGAGGCCGCCGAGCGAGCCGGCGTCGACGCGGACGCGCTCGACCCGGTCGAGCAGGTCGGAGAACTCGGCGCCGGGCTCGGGCTGGTCCACGCCGATGACCCGCTCGATGCGGGGGTCGGCCGCGAGCCGGGCCGCGACGTGCGCGCCGAGGTATCGGCTGACCCCGGTGACGACGACGACCCCCGGGGCACCTGTGGTGCCACCGGGGGTCATGTCGCGCACCTTCCCCGGCAGGAGGGATCGAACCGGGAAATCCGCGGCGTGATCACCTGAGCCTCCGGGGGTCGACAGTTGGCAAGTGACGACGGGAGCCGGGCCGGGACCCGGCCCCGGTCACTTGCCGAGACGGCGACGCTGGACGCGGGTCTTGCGCAGCAGCTTGCGGTGCTTCTTCTTAGCCATGCGCTTGCGGCGCTTCTTGACCACCGAGCCCATACGAAAGCCTTTCGATGCAACGTGCGGGGCGACCGGATGACGCCACGGTGTGGCGTCGGCGACCGCTTGCGGACAACGGACCGGACCAGCGGGGTAAGCGGCAGGGCGCACCTGCGGTCACGGTCGGGGTCCAGGGTAGCCGGAGAGCGTCAGCAGGACCAACGCGCCCCCGTCGATGCCCGTTACGTCGTGCTCGGACGACGGCCCGCGGGAGGGTCAGGCGGTTTCCTGAAAGGCGCCCCGCAGGTATTCGTGCACCGCGTGTTCGGGCACCCGGAACGACCGGCCGACCCGGACAGCGGTGAGCTCACCGCTGTGCACCAGGCGGTAGACCGTCATCTTCGACACCCGCATCACCGTCGCCACCTCGGCGACGGTGAGGAACTTGACCTCCGACAGCCGTCCGTCGGACTGCGACCCGGCCATGGCTCACCGACCAATCCCATGCCCGGCGCGTGCCACCGGACGGGTTCGTCCCGCCCGGACCGGCGACGCGCGTGTTACCAGTACGGTAGCGGGACGGCTGTGACCGGCGCGATCCCTTCGTACAACTGATCATGATTCTCGCCGGTGTCCACCCGACCGGTCGGTTCGTTGTCGAACCTGTTGCGCCCGGCGTCCGATCGGTCCCCGTCCGGGACACGCCGCCCGGTCCGGGGCGGTCCGGGACGCTGCCCGACGCACGTGGCCGCCGCGACGGTCGGAAGCGGGCCGCCGCGCGGAAGGCGTCCGGTGGCTCCGGCGGCGCCACCGGAGCCACCGGACGGGTGCCCCGGGCCGCTTCCGGACGCGGACCGGGGCTCCGCGCTGGGAGCGGGCACCAGTGTGTCAGGTCGCCCGGCGCGGCCCGACAGCGGTCGATCATGAATGTCGGGGGCCGCCCGGACCGGCGCCAGCGGGGGCCACGGCGCCGCCCGGCCCGTCAGCCGACCACGGCCCGGACGTACCCGACGCACTCGTCGTGCAGGGCGGACCAGGGTTCGCCGAGGACCCGCTCGGCCGCCTGGTCCACCGGCGTGCGCTCGTGCACCACGGCCGCGAAGAAGGCGAGCAGCCGCTCCGGGCCGAACCGGTCGACCAGGTGCCGGACCGCCAGGTAGGAGACGCCGTAGCTGCCGCTGACCCGGTCGGCGGGGGCGTCGTCGACCGGGCTGAGGCTGTCGAGCCGGCCGTCCCAGCCGCCGCCGAGCAGGCGCCGCACCTCGTCCAGTCCCGCGTACCGGTCGATCGGCTCGCCGTCGGCGCCCGCGTACTCGGCCAGCCCCTCCACCAGCCACCAGGTGCCCTTGCCCGGGTAGCCCCGCTCGGGCAGGGACGCGGCGTGGGTCAACTCGTGCCGGAGCAGGTCGTCCACCCCGCCGGCGACGAGCCCGTCGGCGTTGAGCACCACCTCGTGGTGGCCGCCGCCGACCGTGACCGCGTACCCGCCCGTCCACTTCGGCCGGCCGCCGCCGTACCAGCGCTGCCACTCGCCCCGGCCCGCGTAGAAGATCCGGTACCGGTCCGGCGTGCGGCCACCCACGGCGTACGTGTCGGCGACCCGGGCGGCGGCCTCCGCCTGGGCCAGCAGGTCGGGCAGTTCCTTGCGCAGGGCGGGAGTGGTGGCCACGAGCGTACGCCGACCGACGGCCACGGCCAGTGCGCTGACCTCCCAGGGCCGGGTGCCGGTCTCGGCGGACCGGGACGGCTCCACGGCGAGCAGCCGGGGCCGCTCCCCCTCCCGCCACCGGGTGCCGGTCAGCACGCGGCTGGTGCGGCAGTCCGGCGTGACGAAGCAGTAGCGGAACTCGACAAGCAACCGCCACTCGCCGGGCCGGCCCTCGACCGGGGTGGGCAGGCCGTTGGCGCCGGCCTGCCAGGCGGTCACCCGCAGCGCGCGCAGCGCGGCGTACCGGCGGCGCAGGTCCGGATGCGCGACCGGCTCCGCAACCGCCAGGAACCCGGCGCGGTCCCCGCCGAGCAGGGCGGCGGACTGCCGGGCCAGTTCCGCCGTCATCCGCTCGCCGAGCCGGCGGGCGGCCGCGGTGGCGGGATCGTCGGCCGGTGCGGCGGACGCCCCCGGGGCCGGCGGGTCACCGGCGCGCACCAGGCCGGCCACCAGCGCCGCGGGCAGGCCGCAGGCCAGCAGCAGTACGACCACCGCCAGCGCCACCCCGAGCGGCCGGATCCGCCGCGACGACCGCTCGCTGCCCACCGCCGGAAGGGCCGGCGCGGCGGGCGCGGCCGTCCCGGCGGAGTCAGCGGGCTCGGCCCTCTCAGCGGGCGCGGCTTCCCCGGCGGGCTCGGCCCCCTCTACAGGCGCGGCCCTCTCGGCGGGCTCGGCGGGGCCAGCCGGCTCGGCCCTCTCGGCCGGCTCGGCCTCAATCTCGGCCTCAGCCTCGACAATGGACTCGGCACCGTCAGCCGGCCCGGCCTCGACAGCGGGCCCGGCGCCGTCAGTGGGATCGGCCTCGACCGTGGGCCCGCCGCCGTCGGCGGGCCCGGCCCCATCAGGGGGCCCGGCGCCGTCAGTGGGCCCGGCGCCGTCAGTGGGCCCGGCGCCGTCAGTGGGCCCGGCGCCGTCAGTGGGCCCGGCGCCGTCAGTGGGCTCGGGGCCGTCAGCCGGGTCGGCCTCTTCTGTCGCGGCGGCCGGTGTGCCGTCCGTCACCGGTCGGCCGTCCGTTCCGGGCTGCCCGTCAGTCACCCGCCGAAGGGTACGACCATCGGGCCGGCCGGGCGACCACGGCCCGGCGAGCCACGCCGCCTGGCAGCCCGGAGCGCGGCAGCAGACGGCGGCACGGCGACGGCGGCCACCCACCCCGGCCGGGCGTCGCCGCGTCCAGGGTCAGCCCCACCGGCCGCCGACGGCCGGCACGGCCGGCTCCAGCGGAAAGAGCGGCAGCGGACCCAGGGCCGTCAGCGGCGGTCCGCGCGGGGCCAGGACCGGAACGCGCCGTCCAGCGCGGCGACCAGGTTGTCGAACGTGGCATCGACAGCGCGGGGCATGCCGAAGCCGCCGGCCGCCTCCAGCGAGACGAACCCGTGCAGGGTGCTACGCAGCATCCGGGTCGCGTCGACGGCGTCGTCGCCGTCGAGCCCGTAGCCCCGCAGGGTGGCCCGGATCGCCCCGACGGCCCGCTCGCCGGCGGCGACGTGTTCCGGGTCGGCCGGGTCCGGGACCCGCTGGGTGGCCGGGTAGCGACCGGGGTGCCGGTGCGCGTACGCCCGGTAGGCGGTGGCGACGGCCCGCAGCGCGTCCCCGCCGGCCCGGCCCGCGGCGGCGGCGGTCAGTTCGTCGGCGAGTTCGGCGGTGGCCAGCGCGGAGAGCTTCTGGGCGAGCGCGTCGGCCCCTCGCACGTGCTTGTAGAGGCTCGGCAGCGCGACGCCGAGCCGGTTGGCCAGCGCGGCGAGGGTGAGCTGGTCGGCGCCGACCTCGTCGGCGAGGCGGGCCGCCTCGCGCACCACGCTCGCCTGGGTCAGTCCGGCCCTAGGCACCGGTGACCGCCAGGAACTCGGCGAGCTGGGCGGCGGTGCGCGCCGGCTGGTCTGCGTGCGGGTAGTGGCCGGAGTCGTCGATCATCCGGGCCTCGGCGGTGGCGAAGAGCCGGCGGGCCGCCCGCGCCCCGGCACCCGGGTCGCGGAAGTCCGGGTCCTTCGTGCCCATCAGCACCAGCACCGGCTGCCGGACCTCGCGCGCCCGCGCGGTCCAGTGCGGGTCGGCCGGCGCGATCACGCCGCGCATCGCCGCCATCCGGCCGGGCTCGCGCAGGGTGGCGACCATGGCCTTGCGGTACGCGGCGTCGTCGGCGGGCCGCTCGCACGGGAAGAGCGTGCGGTGGAAGAGCCCGAACAGCCGGGGGCTGCGCAGCACGGCGGCCAGGGCCACCCGCATGAACGGGTTGAGCTTCGGCTCCTCGGCGAACGGGGCGAGCTGGACGACGCCGTTGACCAGGGCGGGATCGTCGGCGGCGGCGAAGACCACGGCCGCCGCGCTGGACGAGCTGCCGACGAGGGTGGCCGGTCCGCCGCCGAGGTCGCGGACCACCGCGAGCAGGTCGGCACCGACCTCCGCCGGGGCGTACGACGGCCAGCCGGCGCTGGACGCGCCGTGCCCCCGGACGTCCACCGCCGCCACCCGGTGCCCGGCCGCGACGAGCAGCGGGACCAGGTGGCGGAAGGAGCCGCGGTTCTCCCCCATGCCGTGCGAGAGGACGACGAGCGGCCCCTGCCCGTGCACCTCGTAGGCGATCCGCCCGCCGTCCCGCTCCACATAGCTAACCGTCATAACCAATAAGCTAATGCAGTTAGCCAACGCCGTCAAGGCTTGACCTCACATCGGCTTCAGGTCGCACGATCGGGTCATGTCGCTCGCCCCCACGCACCTGCGCATCGCCCGACCGAGCCGCGACCTGGCAGCCGCCGAACGCTTCTGGGTCGGCGGACTCGGCCTCGACGTGCTCTGGCGCTCCGCCGCCGAGGCGCCGGGCGAGCACGACCTGCTGATGGTCGGCCGGCCGGGCGACCACTGGCACCTGGAACTCGTCGGCGGGGAGCACGCCGTCGCGCCGACGCCGACCGTCGAGGACCTGCTGGTGCTCTACCTCGACGGCCCCGTCGACGACGGGCTGGTCCGGGAACTGGAACGGGCCGGCGGGACGAGGGTCTCCGCCGGCCCGTACTGGGACCGCTGGGGGGTGACGGTGGCCGATCCGGACGGCTACCGCCTGGTGCTGAGCACCCGGGGCTGGTCGAACGGCTGACCTACTTCTTCGACAGCACGGCCCGGCCGAAGAACATGAGGTTGGCCGGGCGCTCGGCGAGCCGGCGCATCAGGTAGCCGTACCAGTCCTCGCCGTAGGGCAGGTAGGTGCGCACGGTGTAGCCCTCGCCGGCCAGCCGGGCCTGCTCCTCCGGACGGATGCCGTAGAGCATCTGGAACTCGAAGCGCTCGGGGCCGCGGTCGAACCAGCGGGCCCGGTCCTCCCCGATGGCGATCAGGCGGGGGTCGTGGGTGGCCAGCATCGGGTAGCCGTCGCCGGACATGAGGATGTTCATGCACCGCACGTAGGACTTGTCCACCTCGCGCGCGGACTGGTAGGCCACCGACTCCGGCTCCTTGTACGCGCCCTTGCACAGCCGGACCCGGGAACCGGCCGTGGCCAGCTCGCGGCAGTCCGACTCCGTCCGCCGCAGGTACGCCTGGAGCACGGCGCCGGTCGACGGGTGGTCCTTGCGCAGCTTGGCGAGGATGTCCAGCGTCGAGTCGGTGGTGGTGTGGTCCTCCATGTCCAGGGTGACCGTGGTGCCCGCCTCCTCGGCGGCGGCGCAGATCGCCCGCGCGTTGTCGTAGGCGAGCTGCTCGTCGAACATCTGGCCCAGCGCCGACAGCTTGACGCTGACCTCGGCGGCCGGGGTGAGCCCCGCCTCGGCGAGCCGCCGGAGCAGCCCGACGTACTCGTCGCGGGTGGCGGTGGCCTGCTCGGGGGTGACGGTGTCCTCGCCGAGGTTGTCGAGGGTGACCGCCAGACCGTCGTCGACGAGTTCGCGGGTCGCGCGCAACGCGTCGTCGGTCTTGGCGCCGGCGACGAACCGGCGGACGAGGTCCCGGCTGAACGGGGCCGTCGCGACGAGCCGCTCGACCTGGGGTGACCGGGAGGCGGCGAGGATGACGGTACGGAGCATGGACCGAGGGTAACGCCCGCCGGTGGCCCCGCGCGGGGCAGCGGGCGCAGCCTCGGTCGCCAGGTCCCAACACCGTCACAGGCACCGACCGGGGGCGGACGGCGGTGGCCCCCATCGGTTACAACGATGACGTGGAACAACGCCCCCGCCGCCGGCTCCGGTCGGCCTCCGTGCAGCTCGGCGCGCTCACCGTCCTCGCGCTCACCCTCTCCGGCTGCAACATGTCCTCGGACGACGACGATGACGACTGCGCCCTCGGCCCCGTGGGCGGCGGCGAGACGGTGGCCCTGGCGCTGCGGGCGCCCACGGTGACCGCCGGGCGCACCGCGCCGGAGCCGGCCGCTGCGGCGGTGCCCGACCGGGGCGGCTTCGGCACCCACCTCGCCTCCTGCGGCGGCTGAGGTGCGCCGGGAGTCGGTCACCCCCCGCCCGGACTGGGACGCCACGATCCGCTCCCAGGGCCTGGTGTACGTCGACACCGAGCTGCCCGACGGCGGCATCATGTCGTACTGGGACGAGACCGCCGCGTACGCGTTCGAGCTGGACGAGGTGCTGCGGCTGGAGGAGGCGACCGAGGAGCTGCACCGGATGTCGGTCGCCGCCGCCGAGCACGTCGTCGCGCGCAACCGCTACGCCGAGTTCGGCATCCCCGCCTGGGCGGCCGAGGCCGTGGCCCGGTCGCTGCGCGAGGCGCCGCCCGCCCTCTACGGGCGCTTCGACCTCGCCTACGACGGCAGCTGGCCGCCGAAGATGCTGGAGTACAACGCCGACACCCCCACCGCGCTGGTCGAGGCGAGCATCATCCAGTGGTACTGGCTGGAGCACACCCGACCGGAGCTGGACCAGTGGAACAGCCTGCACGAGCGCCTCGTCGAGGCCTGGGCGAAGATCGGCGCGGGGCTGCACGACCGCCGGGTGCACGTGGTCTGGTCCAACGAGGAGGAGTCCGGCGAGGACCACATGACCGCCGGCTACCTCGCCGAGACCGCCCGCCAGGCCGGGCTGGAGGTCACGCTCCAGCCGATCCAGCGGCTCGGCTGGGACGGCCGCCGCTTCGTCGACGCGGCCGACCAGCCGGTCACCACCTGCTTCAAGCTCTACCCCTGGGAGTGGATGCTCGCCGAGCCGTACGGGCCGCTGGCGTTGGAGCCGGGCACCCCGACGACCTGGATCGAGCCGGCGTGGAAGCTGCTGCTGTCGAACAAGGCGCTGCTCGCCGTGCTCTGGGAGCTGTACCCCGGCCACGAGCTGTTGCTGCCCGCGTACCTCGACTCGCCGCGCGGCATGACCGAGTACGTGGCCAAGCCGCTGCTCGGCCGCGAGGGCGGCTCGGTGCGGATCGTCACGGGCGACACCGAGATCACCAACCCGGGGATCTACGGCGACGAGGGCTGGTGCTACCAGGAGTTCCGGGCGCTGCCGGAGTTCGCCGGCAACCGGATGGTGCTGGGCAGCTGGATCGTCGACGGCGAGTCGGCCGGGGTGGGGGTGCGGGAGAGCGCGAGCCTCATCACCGACGGCTACGCGCGGTTCCTGCCGCACTACATCGACGCGCCACGGGTCCCCTGAGTCGTCTACGGTTGTGGGCGTGAACTTCGACGCGTACGCCCGGACCGGCGTTGACCTCGTCAACGCCCGCCTGGACGACCTCGACGACCTCCGGGCCCTCTTCCCCGACGACAACGCGTGGATGCGCGACGAGGTGGCGGAACGGGACCTCGCGACATTCCGGCGGGCGCAGAAGCGCTTGCGCGACGTCTTCGAGTACGGCACATCCGGGCGGGACGCCCAGGCGGTGACCGAGCTCAACGCGCTGCTGGAGGCGTTCCCGGTGCAGCCCCGCATCTCCGGGCACGACTCCAGCGACTGGCACATGCACGTGACCAGCCGGGGCGCCTCGGTGAGTGCCGAATACCTGGCCGGCGCCGCCTGGGGGCTGTCGGTCTGGCTCTGCGAGTACGGCAGCGCCCGGTTCGGGGTGTGTGCCGACGACCGCTGCGGCAACGTCTACCTGGACACCTCGTCCAACTGCTGCCGGCGGTTCTGCTCGGAACGCTGCGCCACCCGCTCGCACGTGGCCGCCCACCGCGCCCGCAAGCGCGCGGCCATCGGCGAGCAGGCCGGCGTGAGCAGCAAGGAATCGCTCAGCACGACCGTCTGACGCCCGGCCCGGCCGGCCCTCCGGTGCCGGCCGGGCACGCGCGGCGGCCCTCCGGGCGGCCATCGGGCACGGGGCGGCGGCCCTCCGGGCGTCGATCGGGCACGGCGCGGCGGTCAGACGTCGACCGGGGACGGGGTGCCGAGGTGCTGGCGGGCGAACGCCAGCGACTCCCGCAGGTCGGCCTCCCGCACGGCGCGGCTCTTCGCGCCCCGGGTGGTCACCTCCACGGCGACCGAGCCGGTGAAGCCGCGCCCGGCCAGCGAGGCGAGCAGCTCGCCGCAGGGCTGGGTGCCGCGCCCCGGCACCAGGTGCTCGTCGCGGCCCTCACCCGTGCCGTCACCGAGGTGCACATGGGCCAGGTTGGCCCCCATCCGGTCGGCCATCGCCAGCGAGTCGGTGTGCGAGGCGGCGCAGTGCGACAGGTCGAGCGTGTAGGAGTCGTACCCCGTCTCGGTCGGGTCCCAGCCCGGGACGTACGGCACGAACTGCCGCCCCGCCATCCGGACCGGGTACATGTTCTCGACCGGGAAGCGCAGGTCGGGGTAGTCGGCGGCGATCGTGGCGAGCCCGTCGGCGAAGTTGCGCGCATAGTCCCGCTGCCAGGTGAACGGCGGGTGCACCACCACGGTGGGCGCCCCGAGCGTCGCCGCCAGCTCCGCGGAGCGGCGCAGCCGCTCCCACGGGTCGGGGCTCCACACCCGCTGCGTGACCAGCAGGCAGGGCGCGTGGACGGAGAGCACCGGGACGCCGTAGTGCTCGGCGAGCCCGCGCAGCGCGCCGGCGTCCTGGCTGACGGCGTCGGTCCAGACCATCACCTCGACGCCGTCGTAGCCGAGCGCGGCGGCCAACTGGAACGCCGCCGCGGTCCGCTCAGGAAAGACCGAGGACGTGGACAGGAGCACGGGGACGCGGGAAGTCACACCATCGAGGGTAGCCGGGGTCGATCGACACCTCGTGACGAGAGACCGCAAACCGCCCAGATCACACCGGACCGTCTACCGTTCGCGGCTCACACCGGACCGAGCTGGTCGAGGTGGCGCAGGATCACGCCCTCGCGCAGCGCCCAGGGGCAGATGTCCAGCGCGTCCACGTCCAACTGGCGCAGCACGGCCTCGGCGACGACCGCCCCGGCGAGCAACTGGTGGGCCCGGCCGGCGCTGACCCCCTCCAGCTCGGCGAGCTGGGCCGGCGGGATGTGCCGGATGAACCCGAGCACCTGGCGCAGCCCGGCGCGGGTGAGCCGGCGGGGCGCCCACAGTCCGGCGCCGGAGGGCGCCGCGCCGGCCAGCCGGGCCAGCGTCCGGAACGTCTTCGAGGTGGCCACCGGCCGCTCCCAGCCCACCGCGGTCAGCTGCGCGACGGCCGGTTCCAGCAGCCCGTCGACGTACGCCCGCAGCTCGTCGACCGCCTCGGCCGGCGGCGGCGCCGCGCTGTCGGGGGCCACCCGGAGCCGGTCCCGGGTGAGCCGGCCGGCGCCGAGCGGCAGGGAGACCGCCACGGCCGGGTCCTCGTCGATGCCGGCCGCTAGCTCCAGCGAGCCGCCGCCGATGTCCAGCACCAGCAGCCGACCAGCCGACCAGCCGAACCAGCGCCGCACCGCCAGGAAGGTCAGCCGCGCCTCGTCCGCGCCCGGCAGCACCTCCAGGCGTACGTCGGTCTCGTCGCGCACCCGCGCCAGCACCTCGGCGGCGTTGGTGGCGTCGCGGACGGCGGAGGTGGCGAACGCGATCAGGTCCTCGGCGCCCAGCCCCACGGCCGCCGCCCTGGCCATGCCGACCGCCTTGACCAGGCCGTCCGCGCCGGCCTCGGTGAGCGCGCCGTCCGGGCCGATCTGCTCGGCCAGCCGCAGCACGACCTTCTCCGAGTGCGCCGGCCAGGGGTGCGCCCCGTGATGGGCGTCGACCACCAGCAGGTGCACCGTGTTGGAACCGACGTCGAGGACACCCAGTCGCATGCTGAAGACACTAGGGCCAACCGGATTGCGCGGCTCGGCGGACCGGTGGGGGCACCGGGCGTACGCTGGGCCGGGTGACAGGCCAGATCGAACTCCGTGTGCTGGTGGACGACCCGGACGACCCCCGCAGCCGCGAGGTGCCCCTGGACTTTCCCCGGGAGTGGATCGAGTTCGCCGACCCGGCGGACGACAACCACCTCATCCGGGCCGACCTGACGTGGCTGCTCTCCCGCTGGACGTGCATCTTCGGCCGGGGCTGCCACGGCATCGTCGCCGGCCGGGCCGCCGACGGCTGCTGCTCGCACGGCGCGTTCTTCACCGACTCCGAGGACGAGCAGCGGGTCCGGGCCGCAGTCAAGCGGCTGACCCCGGCGACGTGGCAGCACTTCCGGCGCGGGTTCAAGAACTGGACCGAGAACGACACGATCGACGGCAAGAGCTCCGCCCGCCGCACCGCCACCCAGGAGGCGGACGGGCCGTGCGTCTTCCTCAACGACGCCGGCTTCCCGGGCGGCGCCGGCTGCGCCCTGCACGCGCAGGCGCTGCGCGACGAGGTGCACCCGCTGGAATACAAGCCCGACGTCTGCTGGCAGCTGCCGATCCGCCGCGACCAGGAGTGGGTCAAGCGGCCGGACAACACGAAGGTGCTGGTCTCCACGCTCTCCGAGTTCGACCGGCGGGGCTGGGGTGCCGGCGGGCACGACCTGGACTGGTGGTGCACGTCCTCCACCGACGCGCACGTCGGCAGCGAGCCGATGTACGTCTCGTACGGCCCGGAGCTGACCGCACTCGTGGGCGCCCCCGCGTACGCGAAGCTGGCCGAGGTGTGCGGGGCGCGCAGGCGGCAGGGCATGGTCGCCCCGCACCCCGCCGACGGCGCCTGACCGACCGACGACGGGGCCTGCGCGCGGCACGGGGCCCGCGCGCGGCACGGCCCCGTCGTGCGTACGCCGGTCAGGGCTCGAACTTGTAGCCCAGACCCCGCACGGTGACGATGAAGCGCGGCGCGGACGGCTCCGGCTCGACCTTGGAGCGCAGCCGCTTGACGTGCACGTCGAGGGTCTTGGTGTCGCCGACGTAGTCGGCCCCCCAGACCCGGTCGATGAGCTGGCCCCGGGTGAGCACCCGGCCCGCGTTGCGCAGCAGCAGCTCCAGCAGCTCGAACTCCTTGAGCGGTAGCTGGACCGCGGCGCCGTCGACGGTCACCACGTGCCGTTCGATGTCCATCCGGACCGGGCCGGCGGCCAGCGTCGGCCCGCCCGACTCGGCGGCCTCGGCGCTCTGCCGCCGCAGCACCGCCCGGATCCGGGCGACCAGCTCCCGGGGCGAGTACGGCTTGGTCACGTAGTCGTCGGCGCCGATCTCCAGCCCGACCACCTTGTCGATCTCACTGTCCCGGGCGGTGACCATGATGATCGGCACGTGCGAGCGCTGCCGGAGCTGCCGGCACACCTCGGTGCCGGACATCTCGGGCAGCATCAGGTCGAGCAGCACGATGTCGGCGCCGGTCCGGTCGAACTCGGTGAGGGCGGCGGTCCCCGTCGCGGCGACGGACACCTCGAAACCCTCCTTGCGGAGCATGTACGACAGGGCGTCGGAGAACGACTCCTCGTCCTCGACCACCAGTACGCGGCTCAACGGGACTTCCTTTCCATGTGCTGTCAGGCCTGCCGGAGCTCGGCCGGACCGGCCTCGATCCCAGCGGGCGGCGGTGTCGCCAGGCCCTCGTCGGGGGGACGGGTGGGCAGCCGGAGGGTGAACGTCGATCCACCACCAAGAGTGCTCGACACCTCCACCCTTCCGCCATGGTTGCCGGCGATGTGTTTCACGATGGCCAGCCCGAGGCCGGTGCCGCCGGTCGACCGGGACCGGGCCTGGTCGGCCCGGTAGAACCGCTCGAAGATCCGGTCGACGTCGGTCGGGGCGATCCCGATGCCCTGGTCGGCGACGGAGATCTCCACGTGTTCGTCGGCGGCGCGGGCGGTGATCCGGACGGTGGTGTCCTCGCCCGAGTAGTTGACGGCGTTCTCCACCAGGTTCGACACGGCCGTGGCGAGCTGCGCGTCGCTGCCGTGGACGGTCAGGCCCCGTTCGGCGTCGACGGCCACCTCGATCCGGCGGGCGGCGGCGGAGGTGCGGGTCCGGTCGATCACCTCGGCGATCACCCAGTCGATCGCGACCGGCTCCGGGGGCGGCTGCGGCTCGGCGCCCTGGAGGCGGGTCAGCTCCAGCAGCTCCTGCACCAGGCGGCCCAGCCGGGTCGACTCGTGCTGGATGCGCTCGGCGAACCGACGCGCGGCGACCAGGTCCTCGGAGAGGTCGGGTGCGCCCGCCCCGGCGGGCTCGGTGGCGTCCAGCAGCGCCTCGGCGAGGAGTTGCAGCGCCCCGATGGGGGTCTTGAGCTCGTGGCTGACGTTGGCGACGAAGTCGCGGCGGACCCGGGCCAGCCGGTGCGACTCGGTCACGTCCGAGGCCTCGACGGCGATGAAGCCTGCCCCGATCCCCATCGCCCGCAGGTGCACCCCGAGCGGGTTCACCCCGGCGTTGTCGCGGCCCCGCGGCAGGTCCAGCTCGATCTCGCGCCGCACGCCGGTGCGGCGCACCTGCCCGGCGAGCGTACGGATCAGTGGGTGGGCGGCGATCGAGCCCTGGGTGGGGCCGGTGCGGAGCAGCCCCATCGCCCGGGCGGCCGGGTTGACCAGGACGGGCAGGTCGTCGGGGTCGAGCACGACCACGCCGGCCCGTAGGGAGTCGATGGTCCGGCGGCCGATGCCGGACTGCGGATCCTCGGCTATCGGGAGCCTCCCGGAGGTGTGGGGGTAGCCGGACCGGCTCCCCGCCCGCGTGGCGCGTTCGCCCAGCGCCGGAACGAGCCGGGGCAGCAGCACCCCGGCGACCAGTCCGACCGCCAGCCCCACGGCCACCGCGACCGTCACCGCCCATTCCACCCGGCGATCGTAGGGTCATTGTTAACCTGGCAACCACCACAAATAGGATGAATCACCTTCGCTTCCGGCAAAGTTCACTCCCGCGTCCGGCGTCGTTCACCGAGGTTCACCTCGGGTCTCCCCGCCCG
The DNA here is from genome assembly GCF_035920365.1 of Micromonospora sp. NBC_01740. Lineage (NCBI taxonomy): Bacteria > Bacillati > Actinomycetota > Actinomycetes > Micromonosporales > Micromonosporaceae > Micromonospora > Micromonospora sp. NBC_01740. The sequence continues at coordinate 824,908 of NZ_CP109150.1, forward strand.
ACCTACCGTGGGCGGCGTACCTGCCCCCGCCGGCCCGGGGCCGGCGACCAGCGACCCTCGCCCGCGCCACGGAGCCGGCGACCGTTGCGCCGGCCCCCCGGCCGGGCGACCGACAACCAGCGACCACAGGACGTGACAATGCGCGACGAGTTCCGGGCTGACCTCCAGATCGTCAGCCAGCTGCTGGTGGACATGGCGGAAGGGGTCCGGGCCGCGATGCGGCAGGCCACCCACGCCCTGCTCACCGCGGACCGCCGGGCGGCCGAGACGGTGATCGAGCGGGACGCCGAGATCGACGAGCTCTACCGGCACGTCGAGGAGCGGGTCTGCGACCTGCTCGCCCGGCAGGCCCCCGTCGCCTCCGACCTGCGCGCGATGATCACCGCGCTGCACGTCGCGGCCGACCTGGAGCGGATGGGCGACCTGGCCGACCACGTCGCCAAGACCGCCCTGCGCCGGCACCCCTCGCCGGCCGTCCCGGCGGAGCTGCGGCCGACCTTCACCGACATGGCCGCCATCGCCGACCGGATGGCCATCAAGATCGGCTCGGTGCTCGCCAAGCCCGACGCCGACCTCGCCGCCGAACTCGACGGCGACGACGACGCCATGGACGACCTGCACCGCAGCCTGTTCGGGCTGCTGCTCGGCGAGGATTGGCCGTACGGGGTGGAGACCGCCATCGACGCCACCCTGCTCGGCCGCTTCTACGAGCGCTTCGCCGACCATGCCGTCAACGCCGGCGAACACGTGGTCTACCTGATCACCGGCCAGACCACCCCCACGGCGGGCTGAGCGCACGCAAAGGGCCCCTCCCCACGCGCGTCGCGCCGGGAAGGGGCCCTTTCCGTGGCTACGTCAGCGGCCCTGGTTGGCCACCGCGGCGGCGGCCGCCTTGGCGGCGGTCGGGTCCAGGTACGTGCCGCCCAGGGTGAGCGGGCGCAGCTGCGGGTCCAGGTCGTAGCGCAGCGGGATGCCGGTGGGGATGTTGAGCTTGGCGATCGCCTCGTCGGAGATCTGGTCCAGGTGCTTCACCAGGGCGCGCAACGAGTTGCCGTGCGCGGCCACCAGCACCGTACGGCCAGCCAGGATGTCCGGCACGATCGAGTCGTACCAGTACGGCAGCATCCGCTCGACGACGTCCTTGAGACACTCGGTGCGGGGCATCAGCTCGCCCGGCAGCAGCGCGTAACGCGGGTCGCCGACCTGCGAGAACTCGTCGTCGTCCGCGATCGGCGGCGGCGGGGTGTCGTACGAACGACGCCAGAGCATGAACTGCTCCTCGCCGTACTCCTCCAGGGTCTGCTTCTTGTTCTTGCCCTGGAGGGCGCCGTAGTGCCGCTCGTTGAGCCGCCACGACCGGCGCACGGCGATCCAGTGCCGGTCGGCGGCGTTGAGCGCCAGCTCGGCGGTGCGGATCGCGCGGCGCATCACGCTGGTGTGCACCACGTCCGGCAGCAGGTCGTGCTCGCGCAGCAGCTCGCCGCCGCGGCGCGCCTCGGTCTCGCCCTTCTCGGTCAGGTCGACGTCGACCCAGCCGGTGAAGAGGTTCTTGGCGTTCCAGTCGCTCTCGCCGTGCCGCAGCAGGACCAGCGTCCCGACGGTGGGCCCCTCGCTAGCAGTCATGCCGATCATCCTGCCGCACGTCGCCGGGCGACGCGCGGGCGGTGGTGGTGACGACCACCACGTGGAAAATGCGCTGCCCGGAGATCCGGCCTGGCACTAGATTGTAAGGCGCAACAATCAAGACGGTCATTACGGGGGCGCTGGCGTGCGGACGATGCGGGGTTGGTTCCGGGACACCACCGGCGGCCTCCCGGTCAGCTTCTGGTACCTGTGGGCCGGCACCCTGATCAACCGGCTCGGCTCGTTCGTCCTGGTCTTCCTGGCCATCTACCTGACGCAGGAGCGCGGCTTCTCCGCGTCGCAGGCGGGGCTGGTGCTCGGCCTCTGGGGCGTCGGCGGGGCGCTCGGCACCACCGCCGGCGGCACGCTGAGCGACCGCTGGGGCCGCCGGCCCACCCTGCTCACCGCGCATCTCGGCGCGGCCACCATGATGCTCGCCCTCGGCTTCGCCCGGGAACTGTGGGCCGTGGCGCTCGGCGCCCTGCTGCTCGGCATGTTCGCCGAGGCGGCCCGGCCCGCGTTCGGCGCGATGGTGATCGACGTGGTGCCGGAGAAGGACCGGCTGCGCGCCTTCTCGCTGAACTACTGGGCGATCAACCTCGGCTTCGCCAGCGCGGCGATCCTCGCCGGCCTCGCCGCCGAGGCCGGCTTCCTGCTGCTCTTCGTGGTCGACGCGACCACCACCGTGATCACCGCACTGGTCATCTTCCTCAAGGTCGGCGAGACCCGGCGGGTCCCCGCCGGCGGGGGCGGCCAGCGGGGCGCCGGCGCCCCCGTCGGGGCGCTGCGCACCATCCTGCGCGACCGGGTCTTCCTCGGCTTCGTGACGCTCAACCTGTTCGCCGCGCTGGTCTTCCTCCAGCACATCTCGATGCTGCCGATCGCCATGGGCGACTCCGGGCTCAGTCCCACCACCTACGGCTCGGTCATCGCGCTCAACGGGGTGCTGATCGTGGTCGGCCAACTCTTCGTACCCCGGCTGATCAGGGGCCGGAGCCGATCGCACGTGCTCGCCCTGGCGTCGGTGGTGATGGGCGTCGGGTTCGGGCTCACCGCCTTCGCCGACACCGCCTGGTTCTACGGCCTGACCGTGCTGGTCTGGACGGTCGGCGAGATGCTCAACTCGCCGTCCAACGCCACCCTGATCGCCGAACTCTCCCCCGCCGAGCTGCGCGGCCGCTACCAGGGCGTCTTCTCGCTCTCCTGGCAGGGAGCCGCCGCGGTCGCGCCCGTCCTCGGCGGCCTGGTCCGGGAGCAGGCCGGCAACGCCCAGCTCTGGTTCGGCTGCGCCGCCATCGGCGGGCTGATGGCGCTCGCCCACCTGATCTCCGGCCCGGCCCGGGAGCGGCGGGCCACGCTGCTGCGGGCCACCACCGGTCCCGTCGTACCGGTGGTGGCGATCCGCCCGCCCGCCCCGCAGGCCGCCGAGGCGGCGGCGACGGCCCCCGCCGAGCCGGTCGGCCCGGCAGGGGACGACGGCCTGCCGGACAAGGGCCCGGCAGGGCCGGTCGGTCCGGCCGGGAGCGACGGCCTGCCGGACAGAGGCCCGGGGCGGGCGCCGGAGCCGACGGGAGCGCGGTGACCAGCGACACGCTGGCGCGGCAGCCCTCGGCTTCCTACGGTCGAGGACGCTTCGGCGAGGACGCCTCGGTTAGGAAACAGAACTGTCGGGAGGACGGGTGCGGGCCCTGCGCCGCTGGCTGGACGACACCGCGGGCGGGCTCCCCGCCACCTTCTGGTACCTCTGGGCCGGCCTGCTGATCAACCGGGCCGGCGCCTTCGCGATGCTCTTCCTGTCGCTCTACCTGACCGAGGCGCGGGGAGCGAGCGAGGCGCTCACCGGCACGGTCGTCGGGGCGTACGGGCTGGGCGGGGCGGGCGGCGTGCTGCTCGGCGGGGTGCTGGCCGACCGGTGGGGGCGGCGGTCCACCCTGCTCGCCGCCCACCTGGCCACCGCCGGACTGATGGTCGGGCTGGCCTTCAGCCGGCACCTGGTGATGATCGCGGCGCTCGCCGCCCTGGTCGGGGTGGCGCACTCGATGCCCAGCCCCGCCTTCGTGGCGGCGATCGTCGACGTGGTGCCCGAACGCCGGCGCTCCCGGGCCTTCAACCTCCAGTTCTGGGCGTTCAACCTGGGCATGGCCGTCGCCTCGCTGCTGGCCGGTCTCCTCGCCGAGGCGAGCTTCGTCGCGCTCTTCCTGGTCGACGCCGCCGCCACCGCGCTCGCGGCGGTGGTCATCGCCTGGAAGGTCCCGGAGACACTCCCCCGCCGCGCCGCCAAGGCTGCCCCGATCTTGGACACTTTCCGCTCCGACCGGACGGAAAGTGTCCAAGATCTTCGGGTGGCACCGGTCCGCGGCAGCGGAGCGGTGACGCGGCGGGTGGGGCGGGAGCGGCAGCGGCGGGTGGGGTGGCCGCGGCGGGCGGGGCAAGAGCGGCAGGCGGGGCGGGAGCGGCAGGCGGGGCGGGAGCGGCGGGTGGGGCGGGAGCGGCGGCCGGGGCTGCACACGGCGCTGACCGACCGCACCTTCCTCACCTTCGTGGGCCTGACCTTCGTGTTGGCCGTGCTGACCATGCAGACGTCGACGATCATGCCCCTGGCGATGCGGTCGGACGGCCTGCGCCCGTCGGCGTACGGCGCGGTGGTGGCGCTCGGCGGAGTCCTGATCGTGCTCGGGCAGCTCTTCGTGCCGCGGCTGATCGAACGGCACCGCAAGGACCGCGTCCTGGCCGTCTCCACCGCGCTGCTGGCGCTCGGCTTCGCCACCCTCGCGTTCGCCGACGACGTGGCGGTCTACCTGGCCGCGGCGGTGGTCTGGACGGTCGGCCAGATGCTCGCCGCGCCGCCCAACGCGCAGATCAACGCCGACCTCGCCCCGCTCGAGCTGCGGGCCCGCTACCAGTCGGTGTTCTACCTGGCCTTCCCGGCGGCGTCGTTCGTGGCGCCCACCCTGGGCGGGGTCAGCCTCCAGTACCTCGGGGACCGGCACTGGCTCATCGTCGGCGGGCTCGGGCTGCTGGCCGCCGGCTGCCATCTGCTCGCCGGCCCACCCCGCGAACGCCGCGTAGCGGCCCTCCGCCAGCTCTCCACCCCCCTTCCCCCATCCCCGACCCCCGCCCCGTCCTCGGTGCGGTGATCATCAGGTTGGCGGCCCTGGGAGATCGACATCGCCGCCGACATCATGATCAACTCAGGTGGCGGGCGGGAAGGAAAGCCCGGGTTGGGGGGACAGCAGAACGCCCACCGCGACTCGTGATCGCGATGGGCGTTCGCACCGTATGACCGGCGGCGGCGGGCGAAGCCCACCCCCGTAGGCGTCGCCCGCTCGCGCCGCCGGTCCAAACAGGTGGCCACCGTCCCCCAACGGTGTTGTTCCACCCGTCCCCCGCGCCTCACTCGGTGCACGGATCTGATCGATCCACCGCTCCCCCGAACGGTTCCAAGCGTGGCGCGGTGCAATAAAGTTAGTTCGCCCGGGATTACGAAGACAACCTGGATGGGCTGTCTCGCCGGTCACAGCTCCGGTTCCCACCGGGAGTACCGTCACTTCGGGCCTCGGTGGTGGCCAACAGCGGTTACCCGTCGACCATTCCCCCAAACACGTCAGGCGTCCTCACGATCGGGCGATTCCGTACGGAAGAAGTTGCTCGGCCGGCCGTCACGGAGCTGCTCCTGGTAGATCAGGTTCAGCTTCCGCTCGTCGAAGGTCCGGAACCACTCGTCCCAGGTGATCTCACGTACCCGGCTGCTCTCGCGGTAACCGGGCATGTTGAAGGTGAGTACGCCGGCCCGCCCCTCCCGCTCGGTGCCCGCGATCGTCGCCGGTGCGGCGCCGCGCTCCCGCGCCCAGTTGCGGATCACGTCGTGGTTGGTGGTCACCAGGCTTCGGCCGGGGCGCTCCGGCCGGTCGGCGGTGGACGAGATGAGCTGCGAGGAGCGCACCGACCGCGAGGTGCTCCGCCCGGTTCGGACACCGGTCGCCGTACCGCCGCGCGTCGTGCCCGCCCGCGACGACGCCGACGCGGACGCACGTGCCGCCGTGGACTTCCGGGCCGCCGACGTGGTCTTCTTCGCCGGGGCGGCCTTCCTGGCCGGAGCCCGCTTCGCCGCCGCCTTCGCCGGCGGAGCGGTCTTCCTCGCCGCCGCCTTCTTCGCCGCCGGAGTTCTCTTCGCCGCAGCCGTCTTCTTCGCAGCCGGTGCCTTCTTCGCAGCCGCCGTCTTCTTCGCCGCGGGTGCCTTCTTCGCCGCCGGGGCCGTCTTCTTCGCCGCTGCCTTCTTTGCCGCCGCCTTCTTCGCCGGAGCGGCCTTGTTCGCCGCCTGTGCCCGGCCCGGGGCTGCCTTGTTCGCCGCCCGGCCCGACGCCGCCTTCTTCGTGGCGGCGGCCCGTCCGGCGGACGCCCGCGTCCCCGTCGCCCGACCGGCGGGCCCGGTGCTGCGACGCGCGGCACCGCCCGAGGGACGCTCCGCCCGCAGGGCCTTCGCCAGCGTCTTCACCAGTTCCGGCTTGCGCAGGGCGGAGATGCCGGAGACCCCGCGCTTGCGGAGCTGCCCCCGAATCTCGTCCACCTTCATGCCGGAGATCTCGGATTCGGAGATCGACGGGGTGTTCGGGGTCTGGTTGCCCGGCTGCCGTTTCATCCTGGTCGCAGTCCCGCCGCGACCTGAGCTGTTCCGCTGAGCCATGGGACGCTCACGCTCCTCGACAGTTGGTCCTCGGCGCGCGGCGGGTCCCAGTGCCGCACCGCGCGGTGCGGCATACCCGTCAGGACCGGTCCGAACCTCCGACCGGGGCACCCGTGGTCCAGGCCGGTCGACGAGCGGCCAGGACCATCCCGGCGAGCACGACCCGAGGCGGTCGTCGGCGGCACCCCCGGTCGGCCCGGCGGCACCGGTGCGGCCCGACGGCATCCGACTGCCCGGCGGGCATCCGACTGCCCGGCGGGCACCAGGCTGCCCGGCGGGCACCAGGCTGCCCGGCGGCACAGGGCTGCCCGACGGCGACCGACCTACCCTGCCGTGCCCGGCTGCCCGGCCGCGCCCGGGGAGGGCTCGAAGAGGTGGGCGAACGCCGCGAGGTTGGCGGTGGACTCGCCCCGCTTGACCCGCCACTCCCACTCCCGCCGGATCGAGCTGCCGAAGCCGATCTCCAGCATCGTGTCGAAGGACTCGTCGGCGTACGTCAGCACCGCGCCCAGGAGCCGGTCCAGCTCGTCGGCGTCGATCCCGGCCGGGTTGACGCGACCGGTCAGGTAGACGTCGCCGACCGCGTCGACGGAGAACGACACGCCGTACATGCGGGCGTTGCGCTGCAACAGCCAGGCCCACAGCTCCTCGCGCCGCTCGTCCGGCTGGCGCATCACGAAAGCCTCGATGCGCAGCGCGTGCTCACCGAGGATGAGGTTGCAGACCGTCTTCAGCTTGTGGGTGCCCGGCAGCGTGACCGCGTACGAGCCCGGGCCGGTCGACTCCCAGGCCAGCTCCCGCTCGTCGCAGACCGACTCGATCAGGGCCGCAAGATCACTCTTCCCGCTCATCGGATCCACTCTACGGCCGGCACCGCCCCGGCACCGGACGACGACGGCCGGCACGACAGCAGCCGGCACCAGGCGACGACGGCCGGCGACGACGGCCAACGCGACAGCGGCGGGCACCAGGGACAGCGGCGGATACCACGCGACGACGGCCGTCGACGACGGCCAACGCGACAGCGGCGGGCACCAGGCGACGACGGCCGGCACGAGAGCGGCCGGCCCAGGCAACGACGGTCGGCATCAGACAACGGGGGTCGGCGCGCGACCGTAGGCCGGCAGGCAGGCGCACGACCGGTCACCAGGAGCAGGACATCGCCGGGCCGCAGGCCAGCTCGGAGGCGAGCCGGGCCCGGTGTGCGGCGATCGCCTCGCCGTAGACGGTGAGCAGCCCGGAGGCGGTGCGGTGCCAGGAGAAGTTGCGGGCGTGCCGCGCGGCGCCCCGGGCCAGCTCGGCGCGGTGGGGCCGGTCCGGCAGCAGGCGGCCGAGCGTACGGGCCCAGTCGGCCGGGTCGTGGCCGTCGATCAGCACGCCGCTGACCTGGTCCCGCACGGCGGTCACGAGGCCGCCGACGGCGGCGGCCACCACCGGCGTACCGCAGGCCTGTGCCTCCAGCGCGACCAGGCCGAAGGACTCGTTGTACGACGGCACCGCGACCAGGTCGGCGGCCCGGTACAGGGCGGGCAGGTCGTCACCGGTCTGCGGGGGCAGGAAACACACCCGGTCGGCGACGCCGAGCGTGCCGGCCAGCTCCATCAGGGCGGTCGGCCGGTCCAGCCCGCTGCCGCTGGGGCCCCCGCAGATCACCACGGTCACCTCGTCGGCGAGGACCGGGTCGCGCTCGCGCAGCGCGGCCACCGCGCGGATGAGCACGTCCGGGGCCTTCAGGGGCTGGATGCGGCCGACGAAGGCCACCACGTACCCGGTGGCGGGCAGCCCGAGTCGGCGGCGGGCCTCGACGACGGCGCGGTCGCGGTTCCCCGGGGCCGGGCGGAACCGGTCCAGGTCCACGCCGGGCTCGACCACGGCGACGCGGGCCGGATCGGCGTCGTACCGGTCGATGAGGTCACGGGCCTCGACCGCCGTGTTCGCGACCAGCCGGTCGGCCTCGGTGACCACCTGCTCCTCGCCGATGACGCGGGCCTTCGGTTCGGGCCGGTCCCCGGCGGCGAGCTGGGCGTTCTTGACCTTCGCCAGCGTGTGCGCGGTGTGCACCAGCGGCACCCCCCAGCGCTCCTTGGCCAGCCAGCCGACCTGGCCGGAGAGCCAGTAGTGGGAGTGGATCAGGTCGTAGTGGCCCGGGGGCCGGGACGCCTCGGTGCGGAGCACGCCGGCGGTGAAGGCGCAGAGCTGCCCCGGCAGCTCCTCCTTGGTGAGCCCTTCGAGGGGGCCCGAGGTGACGTGCCGGACGTGCACGCCGGGCGCCGTCTCGACCACCGGGGGCAGGTCGCCGGAGGTGGCCCGGGTGAAGATCTCCACCTCGACGTCCGCCTCGGCCAGCCGCCGGGCGACCTCCAGGATGTAGACGTTCATGCCGCCGGCGTCGCCGGTGCCCGGCTGGTGCAGGGGTGAGGTGTGCACCGAGAGCGTCGCGATCCGCCGGGGGCGGGGCCACGGGCGCGCACCGCGCTGACGACCCACACCGGTGTGCAACTCCGCCACGTCCGCTCCTTTTGTCACGGTTTATGCCGTCCGCACGCCCGGCGCCCTTCGAACAACGTCCCCGGCCGATGTCATCTTCCCCATCGGGCACCCGTAATGCGCCGGGGCGGCGCCCGGGCGTGACGGACCTCATCACCACGCCGCCGGCACCCGCCGCGGTGGCCCGGGGGAGAATGGCCGGATGACCTCTGTCGCCGTCGTCACCGGAGCCTCCAGCGGGATCGGGGCGGCCACCGCCCGCCGGCTCGCCGCCGAGGGGTTCCACGTCCTCGCCGCCGCGCGGCGTACCGACCGGTTGGCCGCCCTGGTGGCCGAAATCGAGGCCGCGGGGGGCGCGGCCACCGCCGTGGCCTGCGACGTCACCTCCGACGAGTCGGTGGCCGGCCTGGCCGGGGCGGCGACGGCCCTGGGCCCGGTCACCCTCCTGGTCAACAACGCGGGCGGCGCGCGCGGCCTGGATCCGGTCGAGTCCGGGTCGGTCGGCGACTGGCAGTGGATGTACGACGTCAACGTGCTCGGCACGCTGCGTGTCACCCAGGCGCTGCTGCCCGCGCTGGAGGCGTCCGGGGCCGGCACCATCGTGGTCGTCTCCTCGACCGCCGGCTTCACCGTGTACGAGGGCGGGGGCGGCTACGCCGCCGCGAAGCACGCGCAGACGGCGATCGCCGGCACGCTGCGGCTGGAACTCTGCGGCCGACCGGTGCGCGTGATCGAGATCGACCCGGGCATGGTCCGGACCGACGAGTTCGGGCTGGTCCGCTTCGCGGGGGACGCCGAGCGGGCAGCGGCCGTCTACGCCGGGGTCGCCGAGCCGCTGGTCGCCGAGGACGTCGCCGACTGCGTCGCCTGGTGCGCGACGCGCCCGCAGCACGTCAACGTGGACCGCCTCGTCGTACGGCCGCTGGCCCAGGCCGCCCAGCACAAGGTGCACCGGGTCGGCTGAGCCGGCCCGGGCGGTCGCGGACGATGACGGGCACGGCGCGGCACCGGCCGCTCGGCGTGGTGACCCGGGGGACGACGAACCCGAACCGGCTCCGCCGGGTGGACAACTGGATCGTCGAGACCTGCCGGGAGGCGCTGCGCGAGGCGGCCGACCCGCTGGTGGTGGACCTCGGCTACGGCGCCAGCCCGGTGACCGCCGTCGAACTGCGCGCCCGGCTCGCCACCGCGGTCCGCCCCGACGTGCGGGTCGTCGGGCTGGAGATCGATCCGGTACGCGTCGCCGCCGCCCAGCCGTCCGCCGACCCGCCCCGGCTCACCTTCGCCCGGGGCGGCTTCGAGCTGGCCGGGCTGCGGCCCGCCCTGGTCCGCGCGTTCAACGTCCTGCGCCAGTACGACGAGCGCGAGGTCGCCGATGCCTGGCGCACCATGACCGCCGGGCTGGCCCCGGGCGGGCTGCTGGTCGAGGGCACCTGCGACGAGTTGGGGCGGCTCGGCGGCTGGCTGCTGATCGACGCCGACGGTCCCCGTACGCTCACCCTCGCCGCGAAGCTCACCACCCTCGACACCCCGGCGGAGCTGGCCGAGCGGCTGCCCAAGGCGCTGATCCACCGCAACGTCCCCGGCGAGCGGATCCACGACCTGATCCGCGCGCTCGACGACGCCTGGCACGCCGCCGCCGGCTACGCCCCGTACGGCCCGCGCCAACGCTGGCTGCGCGCGGTCGCCGCGGTACGGGCGGCGGGCTGGCCGGTCCTGGACGGCCCCCGCCGCTGGCGCCACGGCGAACTCACCCTCCCCTGGCCCGAGATCGCCCCCGCCTGACGGCTGCCCGGCGGCGGGTCAGATGGTGCAGTTGATGAGGATCGGTTCGGGGTGCAGGGTCACGCCGAAGCGGTCGTGGACGCCGTCGCGGATCTCCCGGGCCAGCTCGACCAGGGACGCCGTGCTGGCGGTGCCGCTGCGGTTGGTCAGGGCGAGGGTGTGCTTGCTGGAGATGGCGACGCCCTCCGGCCCCGGATGGCCCTTGCCGAAGCCGGCCCGGTCGATGAGCCAGGCGGCGCTGACCTTGACCATGTCCCCGGGGCAAGGCCAGGACGGCGGCTCGCCGATGTCGGCGGCGCGCTCCCGCAGCAGCTCGTACGCGGCCACGTCGAGCACCGGGTTGGTGAAGAACGAGCCGACCGAGCGGGTGTCCGGGTCGGTGGCGTCGAGCACCATGCCCTTGCCGGCGCGCAGCCGCAGGACCGTGGCCCGGGCGTCGGCCAGCGGCACCCGGTCCCCCACCTGCACGCCGAGCGCCCGGGCCAGTTCCGCGTAGCGCACGGGGCCGGACAGCGGCGAGCGGGCGAGCCGGAAGTCGACGGAGAGCACCACCCAGCGGTCGCTGTACTTGAAGATGCTGGACCGGTACGCGAACCCGCAGTCGGCGGCGTCGATCCGCCCGACGGTCCCCTCGACCCGGTCGTGGACTCCGACGCCGACGATGGTCTCGGCGACCTCCTGGCCGTACGCGCCGACGTTCTGGATGGGGGTGGCGCCGGTCGAGCCGGGGATGCCGGAGAGGCACTCCAGGCCGGACCAGCCGTTGGCGACGGTGGTGGCGACCAGCTCGTCCCAGGGCTCGCCGGCCTCGACGCGTACGGTGACGGCGTCGGCGTCCTCGGCGACCACCCGCACGCCCCGGGAGCGCACCAGGACGACGGTGCCGGGGAAGCCGGCGTCCCCGATCACGACGTTGCTGCCCCCGGCGAGGAGCAGGACCTGCTCGTCGCGTCCGGCCGCCTCCCGCACGGCCCGCACGATCGCGTCGGCGTCGGTGCCGGCGACGACACGGGCGGCGGGACCGCCCAGGCGTAGGGTGGTGTATCGCGCCAGGTCGCACGTCGTGGCGGGTTCGGTTCCGGTTGTCGGCTGGGCGTAGACGTCTGACACGCCTTTCACCCTAGGCTGAGGGGTAGCCGCGGCGCCCACTGGTGGCCCGGTCACCCCCGGGAGGATGGCGATGAGCAGACTGCACGCAACGAAGGACTTCTGGTTGGGAGCGCTCCGGGCGGAGGGCCCGGCGTTCGCCGCCGCCGTGGCGGAAGCCCCGCCGGAGACACCGGTGCTGTCCTGTCCCGGCTGGACAGTCGCCGACCTGACCCTGCACCTCACCTCCCTCTACCGCTGGGTGCACTCGTTCGCGGGCACCGGCGCGGCCACCCCCTCGCCCGGCGGGTCCGAGCCGGTCGAGCTGGAGCCGGGCGTCGCCCCGCTCCAGCTCTGGCAGCAGGCGTACGACCGGCTGATGACCCTCTTCGACGGCCTCGACCCGGAGGCCCCGGCGTGGAACTGGGCGCCGCAGCCGAAGAAGGCGGGCTTCTGGCCGCGCCGGATGGCGCACGAGACCGCGGTGCACCGGTGGGACGCCCAGCTCGCCATCGCGGCGGGCGAGCCGGTCGAGGCGAAGCTCGCCGCCGACGGGGTGAGCGAGATCCTGGACACCTGGCTGCCGGCCGGTCGGCGCCGCACGGCCGGCCAGTGGCGCGGGGTGGTGCAGATCTCCGCCGTCGACGCCGGTCAGGAGTGGTTCCTGCGGCTGCGCGGCGAGGGCGTGGCGCTGCTCGACACGGCCACCATCTTCGACCACGACGACCACCACGCGCGGGCGCAGGTCAGCGGCACCGCGAGCGACCTGCTGCTGGCGCTCTGGGGCCGGGTCGGCCTCGACACGCTGGACGTGGCCGGCGACCGGGCCCTGCTGGAGGGCCTCCGCGTCGGCTGATCCACCGCCGCGCGGAGCCGGGCCCCGAGGGCTCCGCGCAGTTCCCACCGCACGTACGACGAGAGTGGCCGCCCGGCACAGGCGGCCACTCTCTTTGCGTCCGGTCTCGATCCGCAACCAGCGGAGAGCGCTCTCTTGACACCGGACCGGACCAACCACCACCCTGTCGTGAGAGCGCTCTCTCAGCTCTGCTCCACCACCTGCCTCACCACCTCAGACGACCTGAGAGGGGTCCGACCGATATGGGTGTCTTTCCGCGCCGCCGCCTGGCGGCGGTGGCCCTCGTCGCCGCCACCGCGCTGTTCGCCACCGCCGGCTGCGCCGGCGACGAACCCGCCAAGGACGGCAAGATCACGTTGACCGTGGACGTGTTCAGCCAGTTCGGCTATGAAGAGCTCTACAAGGAGTACATGGCCAGCCACCCGAACGTGAAGATCGTCGAGCGTGGCACCGGCACCAACCTCGACGACTACTCGCCGAAGCTGACCCAGTGGCTCGCCGCCGGCAAGGGCGCGGGCGACGTCGTCGCCATCGAAGAGGGGTTGATGGTCGAGTACAAGGCCAACCCCGACAACTTCGTCAACCTGCTCGACCACGGCGGGGCCGAGCTCCAGGGCAACTTCCTGGAGTGGAAGTGGAAGGGCGGGATGACCCAGGACGGCAAGCTGATCGGTCTGGGCACCGACGTCGGCGGCATGGCCATGTGCTACCGCACGGACCTGTTCGCCAAGGCCGGCCTGCCCACCGACCGCGAGGCCGTGTCGAAGCTCTGGCCGACCTGGCAGGACTACGTCAAGGTCGGTGAGCAGTTCAAGGCGAAGAACACCGGCGCCTCGTTCCTGGACGCCGCGACCAACATCTTCAACACGATCGTGCTCCAGACGGCCGGCAACGCGCAGGGCTACCACTACTACGACACCAGCGGAAACCTGGTGGTGGACAGCAACCCGGCGGTACGGCAGGCCTGGGACACCACCATGGACATCATCGACTCCGGCCTCTCCGGCAAGTACGGCTCCTGGTCCGAGGAGTGGGTGTCGGCCTTCAAGCAGGCCAAGTTCGCCACCATCGCCTGCCCGGCCTGGATGACGGGCGTCATCGAGGGCAACGCCGGCGCCGAGGCCAAGGGCAAGTGGGACATCGCCCGGGTGCCCGGCAACGGCGGCAACTGGGGCGGCTCGTGGCTCGCCGTGCCGACCCAGAGCAAGCACCGCGCCGAGGCGATCGAGCTGGCGAAGTTCCTGACCAGCGCCAAGGGCCAGATCGGGGCGTTCAAGGCCAAGGGCCCGCTGCCCTCCTCGCCGCAGGCGCTGGCCGACCCCGCGATCGTCGACGCCAAGAACGCGTACTTCTCCGACGCCCCCGTCGGGCAGATCTTCGGCGAGGGCGCCAAGACGCTGAAGCCCGTCTACATGGGGCCGAAGAACCAGGCCGTCCGCACCGAGGTCGAGAACGCCGTCCGGACGGTGGAACTGGGTCAGCGCAAGCCCGACCAGGGCTGGACGGACGCGGTCAACAACGCGAAGAAGGCCGCCGCCAAGTAGCCCGAGCCGGAGTGCGGGCGGGAGGGCGCCGGGGGCGCCGGTCCCGCCCGCACCCGGGAAAGGAGTGGTCCGGGCATGACCGTCCAGCTCGACCCGCGCCCGCCGGTCGCACCGGCGCCCCGCACCGGTCGACGCACACCGGCGATGCGGTTCAGCCGCCTCGACACGAAGTACTCGCCCTACCTGTTCATCGCCCCGTTCTTCGTGCTCTTCGGGGTGTTCGGGGCGTACCCGCTGATCTACACCTTCTGGGTCTCCCTGCACGACTGGGACCTGCTCGGCAGCAACCACCCGTTCGTCGGGCTGGAGAACTACAGCCGGCTGCTGGAGGACCCCGACTTCTGGCACGCCGTCGTCAACACCCTCGGCATCTTCGTCATCTCCACCGTCCCGCAGTTGCTGGCCGCGCTCTGGCTGGCCAACCTGCTCAACCGGCAGCTGCGGGCCCGGACGACGTTCCGGATGGCGGTGCTGATCCCGAACATCACGTCGACGGCAGCGGTCGCGATCGTCTTCGGGGTGCTCTTCGGCCGCGAGTTCGGCATGGTCAACTGGCTGCTCGACCTGGTCGGGATCGACGCGATCGAGTGGAAGTCGAACCGGTTCGCGTCCTGGGTGGCCATCTCCACCATGGTCGACTGGCGGTGGACCGGCTACAACGCGCTGATCTTCCTGGCCGCGATGCAGGCCATCCCGCGCGACCTCTACGAGTCGGCCGCCATCGACGGGGCCGGCCGGGCCCGCCAGTTCTGGTCGATCACCGTGCCGCTGCTCAAGCCGACGATCATCTTCACCGTCATCATCTCCACCATCGGCGGGCTCCAGCTCTTCACCGAGCCCCGGCTGTTCCACTCCGGAACCAACCCGATCCGGGGCGGAACGCTACGGGAGTCGCAGACCGTGACCATGTACATGTTCGAGAACGCCTTCGCGCCCCACTACAACTTCGGCTACGGCTCGGCGGTGGCGTGGCTGCTCTTCGCCCTGATCGCGGTCGTCGCGGCGATCAACGTGCTGCTCCTGCGCCGGCTCGGCGGCGCGAAGCCCCCGAAGGATCACGCGAAGTCGAAGGAGGGAGCGCGATGACCCGCCTCTGGGCCGCCAGCCGGCTCACCTACGCCGCGCTGATCGCCGCCGGGGTCCTGTCGATCTTCCCGATCTACTGGATGTTCGTGGTGGCGAGCCGCTCCAACGACGCGATGGGCCAGCTGCCACCACCGGTCACCCCCGGCGGCAACTTCGGCGCGAACGTGTCCCGGCTGCTGAACAACACCGACGCGTACTTCGTCGCCGGCCTGGTCAACTCGGCGATCGTGGCGGTCACGGTCACCGTCTCGGTGGTCTTCTTCTCCACGCTGGCCGGGTTCGCCTTCGCCAAGCTGCGGTTCCGGGGACGCAACGCGCTGCTCATGGTGATCATCGCGACGATGATGGTGCCCACCCAGCTCGGCGTCATCCCGCTCTACCTGCTGATGACGAAGCTGAACTGGAACGACCGGCTGCCGGCGGTGATCGTACCGGCCCTGGTCACCGGCTTCGGGGTGTTCATGATGCGGCAGTACGCCGGCCAGGCGGTCAGCAACGAGCTGATCGAGGCGGCCCGGGTGGACGGCTGCAACACCGCACGGATCTACTGGAACGTCGTGCTGCCGGCACTGCGCCCGGCCGCCGCCGTGCTGGGGCTGCTCACGTTCATGACCACCTGGAACGACTTCCTGTGGCCGTACGCTGTCCTCAACGACCCGGAGAACCCCACCGTGCAGCTCGCCCTGCGCACGCTGTCCGACGGGTACTACACGGACATGTCCCAGGTGTTCACGGGAACGGCCATCGCCACCCTCCCGCTGTTGCTGGTCTTCGTCCTGTTCGGCCGCCAGATCATCGGCGGCATCATGGAAGGTGCGGTCAAGGCGTGAGCACTCTGCGATTCCCCGACAACTTCGTCTGGGGGGCGGCCACCGCCGCGTACCAGATCGAGGGGGCGGCCACCGACGACGGTCGCGGCCCGTCGATCTGGGACACCTTCAGCCGTACGCCGGGAAAGGTCCACCACGGCCACACCGGCGACGTCGCCTGCGACCACTACCACCGCTACGTCGACGACGTGGCGCTGATGGCGGAGCTGGGGCTGAAGGCGTACCGCTTCTCGGTGGCCTGGCCCCGGATCCAGCCGGACGGCACCGGCCCGGTCAACCCGCGCGGCCTGGACTTCTACGACCGGCTGACCGACACGCTGCTGGCCCGGGGCATCGACCCGATCGTCACCCTCTACCACTGGGACCTGCCGCAGGCCCTCCAGGACCGGGGCGGCTGGACCAACCGCGAGACCGCCGAGCACTTCGCCACGTACGCCACGGCGGTGCACACGCGGCTCGGCGACCGGATCCGCACCTGGACGACCCTCAACGAGCCGTGGTGCTCGGCCTACCTCGGCTACGGCAACGGGGTGCACGCCCCCGGCGAGCAGGACGCGGGCGCGGCCTTCACCGCCGTACACCATCTGCTGCTCGGGCACGGCCTGGCGGCCCGCGCGCTGCGCGCGGCCGGCGCGCAGACCGTCGGGATCACGGTCAACCCGGCCGACGTACGCGCGGCCGACCCGGACAGCGCCGCGGACGCGGCGGCGGTCCGCCTCGTCGACGGCCTGCACAACCGGATCTTCCTCGACCCCCTGCTGCGCGCGGCCTACCCCGACGACGTGCTGGAGCACGTGGCCCGCATCGTCGAGCCGACGTTCATCCGCGACGGCGACGAGAAGCTGATCGCCGCCCCGATCGACCTGCTCGGCGTCAACTACTACGCCCCCACCTACGTCGCCGGCCGGCCGGACGGCGCGGGCGGCAGCGCCTACCCGGGCACCGACGGCGCGGTGGAGTTCCTCCCGCCGACCGGGCCGCTGACCGACATGGGGTGGATGATCGAACCGGCCGGGCTGACCCGGCTGCTGGAACGCATCGCCACGGACTACCCCGGCGTGCCGCTGATGGTCACCGAGAACGGCGCGGCGTTCCCCGACAAGGCCGACGCCGACGGTGCCGGGCAGGTGATGGACGCGGACCGCATCGCCTACCTCGACGGGCACCTGCGCGCCGTGCACGAGGCGATCTCCCGGGGCGTGGACCTCCGGGGCTATCTCGTATGGTCGTTACTCGACAACTTCGAGTGGGCCGAGGGCTACCGTCGACGGTTCGGCATCATCCACGTCGACTACCTGACGCAGCGACGCACACCGAAGTCCAGCGCCCGGTGGTACCAGGAGGTGATCTCCCGGAACGGGCTGTGACGAGGGTGGTAACGGGGATGACGACGGCGCAGCGGCCGACGCTGGAAGCAGTGGCCCGGCGGGCGGGCGTCTCGCGGGCAACCGTGTCCCGGGTGGTGAACGGCTCCACGACGGTCGCCGAGCCCATCCGGGACGCGGTCCGCCGGGCGGTGGCCGAGCTGGGGTACGTGCCGAACCTGGCCGCCCGCAGCCTGGTCACCCAGCGGACCGACTCGATCGCCCTGGTGCTGCCGGAGGCCGCCACCCGGGTCTTCTCCGACGACCAGGTCTTCCCCGGGATCATCCGGGGCGCGGCGCAGGAGCTGGAGGCGGCCGACAAGCAGCTCGTGCTGATGCTGGCCGGCTCGCCCGCCGGCCACGACCGGGTCGAGCGCTACACGACCGGGCGACACGTCGACGGGGTGCTCTTCGCCTCGCTGCACGGCGAGGACCCGCTGCCCGGCCGGCTCGCCCGGCTGGGCATCCCGGTCGTGTGCAGCGGCCGGCCGCTCGACGGCGCCGACGTGCCCTACGTCGACGTCGACCACGTCGGCGGGGTGGCCACGGCGGTGCGGCACCTGCTCGACAGCGGACGCCGCCGCATCGCCACCATCGCCGGCCCGCAGGACATGGTGGCCGGCATCGAGCGCCTCGCCGGCTACCGGAACACGGTCGCCGAGGCCGGCCTGCCGGAGCTGGTGGCGACCGGCGACTTCACCCGCGAGTCCGGGGCGACGGCCATGCGGCAGCTCCTCGCCGAGCACCCCGACCTGGACGCCGTCTTCGCCGCCTCCGACCTGATGGCGCACGCCGCCCTGCGGGCGCTGCGCGAGGCGGGGCGGCGGGTGCCGGACGACGTGGCGGTGATCGGCTTCGACGACATCGAGACGGCGGCGTACACCGAGCCGCCGCTGACCACCGTCCGGCAGCCCATCGTGCAGCTGGGCCGGCAGATGACCCGGCTGCTGCTGCGGCTGGCCGCCGGCGAGGCCATCGAGTCCGTGGTGCTCCCCACCGAGCTGATCCTCCGCGAGTCGGCCTGAGGGGCCGGCGGATAACCGGTCGAGCCGCACGGGGGTCCGGCGGTAGCGTCACCGCCGTGACCCCACCGACCCGGCTGATCCGCGTACCCGCCCTCTCCGACGTCGCCGAGTACGCGTACGCGGCCACGGTCGAGCCGCCCGCCCGGCTGGTGTTCACCGCCGGCGCCTGCCCGCTCGACGCCGAGGGCCGGACCGTCGCGCCCGGCGACCCCGCCGGCCAGGCCCGGCAGGTGATGGCCAACCTGGAGACCGCCCTCGCGTCGGCTGGGGCCCGGCTCACCGACGTCGTCAAGACCACCGTGTACGTGGCGTCGTCCCGCCAGGAGGACCTGGTGGCCGTGTGGGAGGTGGTCCGGGACGCGTTCGGCGACCACGAGCCGCCCAGCACCCTGCTCGGGGTGGCCGTGCTCGGCTACGCCGACCAGCTCGTCGAGGTCGAGGCCGTCGCCGCCGTACGCGGGGAGAACTGACGTGCGAATCCGTACCGCCCGCCCCGACGACGCGCCCGCCGTGGTGGCGATGCGTGCGATCGTGCACCCCTACCTGGTGCGCGGCGTCGAGTCGACCCGGCAGATGATCGCCCAGCCCCCGCCCGGCGAGGACTGGACCGCGTACGTCGCCGAGGTCGACGACGCCGTGGTCGGCTGGGTGTCGGCGTACCGCAACGACCGGACCTCGGAGCCGGACGTCGGCGAGATCTCCACCCTGCACGTCCACCCGGAGCACCGGGGCCGGGGCGCCGGCACCGCGTTGCTGACCGCCGCGCTCGGGCACCTGCGGGACATCGGGGCGCGCCGGATCCGCACCTGGGCGCTGCCGGAGTCGCTGCCGTTCGCCCGCCGGCACGGCTTCACGCCGAGCCGGGAGATGCGCTACTCGGCCCTCGACCTGCGGCCGGCCCCGCCGATGCCGGAGTCGCCGCCGGGCGTACGGCTGCTTGCGCTGACCGACGTCGAGCCGCGTCGGGTCTACCTGGCCGAGGTGGCCGCGGCGGCCGACGAGCCGGAGGACGTGCCCGCCGACGCGATCAGCTACGAGAGCTGGCGCTCCGAGATCTGGGACAGCCCGGGCCTGGACCGCGCGGCCAGCACGGTGGCGGAAATCGGCGGCGAGGTGGCGTCCTTCAGCCTCGTCCAGCGCGACGGCGACCGGATGTGGTCGGACTACACCGGCACGCTGCCGACGCACCGGGGGCGTGGGCTGGCCCGCCTGGTCAAGGCGGCGGCGCTGCACCGCGCCGCCGCCGGCGGCGTACGCGTCGCCTACACCTCGAACGACGAGGCGAACGCGCCGATGCTGGCGGTCAACGTCGGGCTCGGCTACCGCCCGGTCGGGTCGAGCTGGTCCTGCCTGCGCGAGCTTTCCTGACGGTGCGATTCAGCCGACGGCCCGCACCGAGGTCCAGGGCCAGCCGGCGGCCCGCCCCGAGGGCTGGGGTCAGCCGGCGGCCCGCACCCGCTGGGCGACCGCCAGGGTCTCGGCGCCGAAGAGCACCAGCCGGGCCTCGGTGACGTGCGCCGGGGTGGCCGAGCCGAGCACCGACAGGGCCTGCCGTACGGCGTCCTCGACCGGCCAGCCGTAGACGCCGGCCGAGATCAGCGGGAACGCCACGGTGCCCGCGCCCAACTCGTCGGCGATCCGCAGGCTGTTCGTGTAGCAGTCGCGCAGCAGCGCCGAGCGGTCCTCGGCGGCCGACCAGACCGGCCCGACCGTGTGCACCACCCAGCGGGCCGGCAGGTCGCCCGCGGTGGTGGCCACCGCCTGGCCGGTCGGCAGGCCGCGGCCGTACCGGGAGGCGCGCAGCGCCCGGCACTCGTCGAGGATGGCCGGCCCGCCCCGCCGGTGGATGGCGCCGTCCACTCCCCCGCCGCCGAGCAGCGACGAGTTGGCGGCGTTGACGATCACGTCCACCCGCTGCGTCGTGATGTCGCCCCCGACCAGGGTGATCTCCACGTCAGCCCTCCGTGACGGACTGGCCGAGCGAGCGGCGGGCCAGCAGGGTCGCCCCGGCGACGGCTGCCGGCATGACCAGCACCGCGCCGAGCGGGATCAGGAAGCAGACGAAGACCGCCACGCCGAAGCCGAGCGTGGTCGGCCGGTCCGCCTTGAGGTGCGCCCGCCGCTCCGGCAGCCGCATCCCGCGCCGGTAGAAGGGGGCCCCAACCAGCTCCACGGCGAGCAGCCAGCCGCCGACCGCCGCCCCGATCACCGGCACCACGGTCTGGCCGACCACCGGGATGAAGCCGGCGGCGAAGAGCGGGATGCCGAAGAGGATCGACAGGCCCACCAGCCGCACCGAGTCGGCGATGCTGCGCCGCAGCGACGGCCAGAACGGCACGTCGACCGCGCCGGGCGTGCCGCCGAGGCGCTCCTCGACGCGTTCGGAGATCTTCTCGTAGAACGGGTCGCCGATGACCAGGGTGACGGCGGTGAAGGTGACGACCGCGAGCAGGCCGCCGAGGCCGAGGAATGCCAGCCCGGCGATCACCCGGACGAGGCTGCGCCCGGTGGTCGACCAGTCGTCGGCAAACGGCGTCACCAGCGCGGCCAGGTCCTCGACGAAGTACGCCAGGGTGGCGAACGCGGCCACGAAGATCGCGCCCGAGATCAACGCCGGGATGACGCCGAGCAGCATCAGCCCGGGGCTGCGGACGTAGAGGCCGAGGCCGCGCAGGAGCAGGCCCACGCCGGTGAAGAACCGGCCGGCGGCGCCGGTCACGGGCGCGGCGATGCGGGGTGCGTTCACGACCGCAGAGCCTAGTTGTACCCGGTCATGAGGGTGATCGCAGCCGGCCGGGCCTCCGGACCCGCGCTCTACTGCCAGGTGGCGGTGTCGGGGTCGATGTCGTGAGCGCGTGCGCTGGCGTCGATGCTCTGCCGGAACCACGTGGTGAGGCCGGCACGGATGCCGTCGTAGTGGGCGGCGAATGCCGGATCGGCCTCGTACCTGCGGCCGAGACAGACCTGCATCTGCCTGGTGAGGGGAAAGTACGAGGAAAAGACCTCGCGGTGCCGCTCGACGAGTCGATTCGCCTCCGGGCTGCCAGGGGTGACCCCGGCGTCCATCGCGTCGCCGAGGGCACGGTCGAGGTCGGCAACGGTGTCGGCGACGGCCTGCCATTCCTCCGGGCTGCGAGAGGCTGCGCGTTCGGCGTACTGCTGCCACTGCGTCGTGTCTCCGTAGCGGTGACGGGCCTGGGCGTGCCGGTCCGGGTCCCACTGGGGGCCGAAGATCGCGGCCTGCTGCTCGACGGTCAGCAGCAGGCCGCGCTCGTGGGCGTCGATCATGCGATCCAGTCCGGCGCTGAGCTGCTGGAGACGGTCGATCCGCTGGGCGACCTGGATGCGCTGCGCGCGCAGTGCGCCGGGCACGTCCGCGGTCGAGTCGTCCAGGATGGCCCGGATGCTGTCCAGACCGAGGCCGATCTCCCGGTAGACGACGATGCGGTGCAGGCGTTCCAGGTCGCCGGCGGTGTAGAGCCGGTAGCCGGCAGTCGTGCGCAGCGACGGTCGCGCCAGACCGATGTCATCCCAGTGGTGCAGCGCGCGGACCGTCACGCCCAGCCGCGTCGAGACCTGGCCGACGGTCAGGCCGTCGGCGTCGGTGGCATCAGGCATGCTCCGCATTGTCGCCGCGACCGCCGCCCGGTGGGGTGATCCCCATGGCTTCAAGGTTCCGCGCCTCCTGGCTGGCCGGATCGAAGGGCTTCGCCGCCGTGAAGACGATCCGTGCGTTCTCGGGGGTGATCACCTCCACGTCGCGGGTGTTCCAGGGGGTGTCCCGGGGGCCGTCGACCGAGTCCGGGTTCAACGCACGACAGGCCTCGACAAGGGGATCGATCTGGCTGAGCACGCCCGAGAAGCTGAAGCTCATCGCTGGTGGCTGCGCCGGGACGCTCTCCGCCGAGCGGAGGAGCACGTCCTGGAACGCCCACCGGCGCAGGTGCACGAGCGTGCCGGGGATGCTGAACAGCTCGAAGAACCCGAGCCCACGAGTCCAGAAGTCCACCGACGCCGCCAGGTCGCTCGTGGGGATCGTCACGAACGCGGGCATCCCGTAGATGCCTCGGAACGGCTCAGGCGCAACCGCGTCCGGGCCCGGATCGGGCACGGGACTCATCTCGAAAGCGTCGTAGTAGTCACTCATGTACCCCACCCTGGGGCCTTACGCAGCGTGAGGGTCAAGCCGCATCGGTGCCGGTCCTACCGCTGGCTGCGGCCAACGTCGTGGCCGCCGTACACCCGGTAGGCGGACCGCCGGCTGGGGACGTCGAGCGGGCACGGCAGGATGGATACGTGCGGGCGGCCCGGTTGATCTCGTTGGTCCTGCTGCTCCAGGCGCGGGAGACGATGACCGCGGCGGAGCTGGCGCGGGAGTTGGAGGTCTCCGAGCGGACCGTCTACCGGGACGTGCTGGCGCTCTCCGCCGCCGGGGTGCCGGTCTACGCCGACCGGGGCCGGGCCGGCGGCTACCGGCTGCTCGGCGGCTACCGGACCCGGCTGACCGGGCTGACCCGCGACGAGGCGGAGGCGCTCTTCCTGGCCGGGTTGCCCGGACCGGCGGGCGACATGGGGCTCGCCGACGCGGTGGCCTCGGCCGAGCTGAAGGTGCTCGCCGCGCTTCCACCGAGCCTGCGCGACGCGCCGGTGCGCACCGGGCAGCGCTTCCACCTGGACGTGCCGGGCTGGTTCCGGGAGGCAGGGCCGCCACCGTGGCTGACCGAGCTGGCCGGCGCGGTCTGGCGGGACCGGGTGGTCGAGCTGCGCTACCGGCGCGGCGACCGCGAGGTCGAACGCGAGGCGCACCCGTACGGGCTGGTCCTCAAGAGCGGGGTCTGGTATCTCGTCGGCCGGGTCGGCGGCGCGTACCGCACGTACCGGGTGGACCGGGTCACCCACGTCGGGGTCCAGACCGCGACCTTCGACCGGGACGCCGGCTTCGACCTGGCCGGATACTGGCGGGAGCAGGCCGAGGAGTTCCTGCGCGGCATGCTCCGGGCCGAGGTCACGATGCGGCTGAGCCCCGTCGGCCTGCGCCGGCTCCGCTTCGTCGCCGACGCCCCCTTCGCGTACGACGAGGCGCTCGCCGCGGCCGGCGAGCCCGACGGGCAGGGGTGGGTGGTGACCCGCCTGCCCGTCGAGTCCGTCGACGTCGCGTACCCCCAGTTGCTGTCCCTGGGGCCGGAGGTGGAGGTGCTCGGCCCGCCGGACCTGCGGGAGCTGATGGTCGACGCCGCCAGGCGGTCCGCCGCGGTCTACCGGGTCGCGCCCGGTCAGCGGTAGCCGGTCACGTCGGCCGGTCTGTCCGTCTCCACCACCTCGGTGATGTAGCGGAACCCGTCCGGCCGGCTGCCGTCGACGTCGGTGAACCCGTACACCTGGGACAGCTCGCCGGCTGAGACGGACGCCTGGTTCCAGCGGGCCCGGTCCTCGTCGGCGGCGAGCGCGGCGACCGCGCGCCCGACGAAGGCCGGGGTCTCCGAGATGAGGAAGTGCGGATCCTTGGCGGCGCCGTCCCGCCAGTTCTCCTCGGTGACCCCGAAGTGCTCCAGCATCGCCTCGGACCGGATCCAGCCCGGTGTCAGCGCCACGGCGGTGCCGCCGTGCGGCTTCAGCTCGTGCCCCCAGACGTACGCGAGCCGGTTGACCGACGTCTTCGCCAGGTCGTAGAAGACCGACAGCCGGTAGTGGTCGTCGTTGTACGCCTTCGTGCCGTCGCCGACCTCCACCACCAGGCCGCCGGGGCGGCGGATCAGCAGCGGCAGGGCGAAGTGGGCGGTCACGACGTGCGTGTCGATCGCCAGGCGCAGGCTGCGGAAGCCGGCCTCCAGCGGCTGCTCCCAGACCGGCTTCTCCCAGGTGGTCAGGGGGTCGCCGCCCCAGATGTCGTTGACCAGCACGTCGAGGCGGCCCTGCTCGGCGTCGATCCTGGCGACGAGGTCGCGGACCTGCTCGGGGACGAGGTGGTCGACCCGGACCGCGATGCCGGTGCCGCCGGCGGCCGTGACCAGCTCGGCGGTCTCCTCGATGGTCTCCGGGCGGTCCATCTCGGAGCGGCCGGCCCGGCTGCTGCGGCCGGTGGCGTAGACCGTGGCACCGGCGGCGCCGAGCTGCACCGCGATCTGCCGGCCGGCGCCCCGTGTCGCCCCGGCGACGAGCGCGATCTTTCCTGTCAGCGGTTTCGTCATGCGGCGAGCCTGTCAGCGATACCTGACAGCCGAAGTCCGGTTTCGCGAAGCCGTGTCGTCCGGCATGCTCGCCGGCATGCACCTGCTGCTCTCCGGGATCGTCGGCTCGGTCGCGTACGGGCTGGCCGGGCCGGGCTCCGACGTCGACCGGATCGGCGTCTTCGCCGCGCCCACCGTCGCCTTCCACGGGCTGCGCCCGCCCCGCGAGTCGGTGGTGACCACCGATCCCGACATCACCCTGCACGAGGCGGCGAAGTGGTGCCGCCTGGCGCTGAGCGGCAACCCGACCGCCACCGAGCTGGCCTGGTTGCCGGAAGACTGCTACGAGACCCGTACGGAGTTCGGCGACCGGCTGGTCGCCATCCGCTCGGCGTTCCTCAGCGCGCCCCGCGTCCGCGACGCCTACCTGGGCTACGCCGGCCAGCAGTTCCGCAAGCTGGAGTCCCGGGGCGACGGCACGTTCTCGGCCGACACCCGGCGGCGCACCGCCAAACACGCCCGGCACCTGGCGCGGCTGGTGCACCAGGGCCGGCTGCTCTACGCCACCGGCGTGCTGGAGATCCGGCTCGCCGACCCACAGTGGTTCCGCAGCTTCGGCGAGCGGGTGGCCGGCGGCGCGTTGGCCGAGGCACGGGCCCTGATCGCCGAGGCGGAACGCGACTTCGACCGGATCCGCACCCCGCTGCCGGACCGCCCGGACGAGGCGGCCGTGGAACGCTGGCTGCTCGACGTGCGCGCCGCCCACCTGCCGCCGGGTCCCGCCACGCCCTGACCCCCCGGGCCGATCCTGGCGGGGCGGCGCGGCGGACAGCCGCTGGCCAGCATCGCCCGGGACGCGGTGGACCTGTTCACCGGCCCGTACCGCGACCGCATCCGCGAGTGCGCCACGCACGACTGCTACCTCGTCTTCGTGGACACCTCGCGCCCCGGCCGGCGACGCTGGTGCGCGATGGAGCGCTGCGGCAACCGGCACAAGGTCCGCTCGCTGCGCGCCCGCCGCGCCGAGTAAACCCGTTGCCCGGCGGCCGCGGTCCGCTGTTAGGGTTCCGGCACGCCCTCGTCGAGGAAAGGGAGGTGAGCGCCGTGTCCACGACATCGCTGTGCTCCCGCCCGGCCACGAGGGCACCACGGTTCTGAGCCGGGGGCACGAAACCCGGAAGGACCTCATGACCGACCTGGTCATCCGCCCGCTCACCGCGGGCGAGGAAGCACTGTTCGACTCCCTGCCCCACACCAGGCTGGTGGGGCGCGCCGCCTTCGGCGACAACTACTCCGACATGGCCGCCGACGGCCAGTACCGTCCCGAGTGGAGCTGGGTCGCCCTGCGCGCCGGCACCGTGGTGGCCCGCGCCGCCTGGTGGGGTGGGCCGGACGACGAGTCTCCGCTGGCCCTCGACTGGCTCGACTTCACCGACCACGAGGCCGCGGTCCGGCTGCTGCGCGCCGCGCCGCTGCGGGCCGAGTACTCCCTCTCGTTGCCATCCGGCTGGCGGGACGACCCGGCCGTCCGAGCGGAGGCGCAGGCCCGGATCGACGCGGCGACCGCCGCCGGCATGTCCCCGCTGGTCGCGCGGTACCGGTACCGGTGGACGCGAGAGCACGGGCTGCCCGCCCGGCCCGGCCGGTTGGAGTTCCGCCCGGAACCCGACGACGCCGTGATCCTCGACGTGCTGCGCCGCATCGGCGAGGGGAGTCTCGACGCCCACACCCGCCGCGCCGCCGCCGAGCACGGGCCGGAGGCGGCGGCGCGGGAGGAGCTCGACCTGTTGCGCTGGCTGCCGAGCCCGCGCGACTGGTGGCGGCTGGCCTGGACGCCGGCCGGTGAACTGGTCGGCGTCACCGTGCCGGCCCGCAACCACAGCGATCCGGTCGTCGGCTTCGTCGGCGTGGTGCCCGAGCAGCGCGGGCACGGCTACGCGTACGACCTACTGGTCGAGGCCACCCACCTGCTCGTCGAGGCGGGAGTGACCGAGATCGTGGCGGCCACCGACCAGACGAACCACCCGATGGCCGCCGCCTTCGCCCGGGCGGGCTACCCGATCGAGCGGGAACGCATCGATCTCGTGTGACGGCCCGGCTCCCGGCGCCGACGACCGGCGCCGGGAGCCACCCGGTTCAGTCGGCCAGGCGTACGCGGACCCGACGGTTGGCCCGCCCCTTGCTCTCCACCTTGACCACCTGCACCTTGCCGATCTGCGCGGTGGAGGCGACGTGCGTGCCGCCGTCGGCCTGGACGTCCAGCCCGACGATGTCGACGATCCGCACCTCCTGCTCCTCCGGCGGGATCAGGTTCGACTGGGTACGGATGATGTCGGGCAGGGCGAGCGCCTCGTCGCGGGGCAGCACCCGCACGGCCACCGCCCGGTCGGCGGCGACCTCGGCGTTGACCAGCTCCTCGATGCGGCTCTTGAAGTCGGACGGCACCTCGGGCAGGTTGAAGTCCATCCGGGCCTCGCCCGGCTCCATGTCCTCGTGATGACGGACACGGAGCCCACGGGCGCGGCTCATCCTGCCTGGGAGAAGCGGTAGCGGCTGAGCGCGACGACGTTGGCGTCGATGCCGCAGGTGTCGGCGTCTACTCCGGTGGCCGGTACGGAGTCCCAGAGGGCCCGGTCCTCTTCGCCGTCGAGGAGCTGGTCGGCTCGACGCAGCCGCTTCGCCTCCCACTCGGCGGCCTCGGCGCGGGCACGCAGCTTGCGGACCTGGAGGCGCCAGCCGGTGACCAGCGCGCCGACAAGAAGCAGAAGCGCGGTGAGGGCGGAGAGCAGGTCGGCGGTGCCGAGTTCGCTCGCGCGGTGCAGCCGGTAGGCCACGGCCACGGTGGCGAGGGTGGCGAGGGTGGCAAGGGTGGCGCTGGCCCAGCGGAGCTTGCCGCGGGCTCGGAAGGTGCCGTGCATGGTGCTGATCAGCTCCGATCAGGTTGTGCTGGGACGGGGTGATCGGAGGCCGGGGAAGCTGCCTCCTGCCGGTCCGGTGTGCGGGGTGCCGGCGCGGTGCTCGCGGTGTTGCTGCGGGCGGGCGCGGTCAGGCAGGTCGTGGGTCGATGTGGCTGTCGCGGCCGAGTGGCAGGTGTGTGCGTGGCCAGAGGGCCCGCAGCAGTTCCTCGACGGGCGGTTCTGGCGGGCCGGCAACGGCGGTGGCGGCGAAGTCGATGCCGTGTCCGCCGGGTGGCTTCATGCCGGGCTGGGCCAGCTCGTTGGCGGGTTCCTCGCCGGGCTGCGGGCAGTCGCGCATCGGGGCGTCGTCGTCGGCGGGTGCGCCGGGGTCCTGGTCGGTGATGGTGCGTACGACGCCGCGGCCGTGGTCGGCCGGTTTGGGCCGCCGCTTGCTCGAGCAGAGCGGTACCTCGAGGGCGTCGCCAGCGGCGACGGGCGGTGCGGCGATGGAGGGTGGCGGGCCGGTGGCGGGGATGGGGCCGATGACGACGGGCAGGGGCGGCAGTGGCAGCTCGATGGTGGGCGGCACTGCCGGCGCCGGCTGCGGCGTCGTGGGCGTGGTGGCTGGCGGCGCCTCGGTGGCGGGCTCGCTCGGCTGGGCCGGGGCCGGCGCCGGAGTAGTCGGCGTCGGCGGGGCTGGGGTGGGATCGACGGGCGCGGGTGCCGGCGGCGGCGTGGTCGGCACGGCGACGGGCGGGATGTCCACGACGACCGGCGGGATGTCGACCACGACGGGCGGCGGGTCGATGACGATCGGCGGCGGGTCGAGCGGCGGCACCTCGACGACGGGGTCGGCGGGCGGCTCGGGCTCGGCCGGCTTGCTGGGCTCCGGCGCGGGCTCGTCGGTCGGCTCCGGTTCCGGCTCCGGCTCGTCGGCGGGCTCCGGCTGCTCGTCCTCGCGGGTGTGGGGCGTCTCGTCGCGCTGCGGCTCGGGCTCCGGCTCGTCGCGGGGCGGGTCCGGGCGTGGGTCCAGGCGGTGGCCGGGGATCCGGTCGGGCAGCTCGTGGCCGTCGAGCAGACCCCCCGGCTGCTCGACGGCCGGCGGCCGGTCGGCGTGCGCGGCGGCCTGGTCGGTGGCGAGTGCGCCGAGGATGGCGCCGCCGGTGATGGCCGCCCCGAGTATGAGACGGCGGACGATGCTGGTCGTGGCCCTCACCTCCCCCAGGTGATCGCCGTGGTCCCGTGGACGGGACTTCTCTGAGTTACCGCTTACCTACCGATAGTTGTCGTTGGGAAAGCTTCCTGCGTGGACCCTAGTGTGGTCCCGCCCGGATGCGAGTAGCCATCATCGAACAGATGTCCGCCCGTCGCACGGGTGGTTGAGACTGAGTGGCCGATCAGCCGGGGTCAATAAATGATCGACTGTCCGTTGTGCCCCGACTGCTCACCGCGATCTTATCGCCATGTGCGAAGTTGAGTAGATCCCCGTAACGCGCTGAGTAGCCCGAGGGCTTGCGATCAGGACGGCCAGCGGTACCGCACCTCGTGCCGATGGCCAGCCTTCACCATCAACTGGCACTCCACCGGCCGGCCGTTCGCCGCGATCGCCACCCGGAAAGTGCGCAGGATCGGCACCTCCGTCGGCAGGTCCAAGGCTACGAACTCGTCCGACGTCGGCGGCCGGGTGGAGATGACGTCCTCGAAGGACACCGGCTCCACGCCCAGCTCGGCGAGTACCGCCGGCGACCCGCCCTTGATGAGCTTGCGCCCGGCCAGCGGCGTGCCGGCGGCCAGGTCGCGCGGGTAGAAGGTGTGCACCAGCTCGACGGGCTCGTCGTCGATGGTGAGCAGCTGCGCGCGGCGCACGACGGGATCGCCGGCCTCGATGCCGAACGCGCGAGCCACCTGGACGGGGGCGGGCAGCTCGCCGACGTCGAGCAGCCGGGACGCACCGCGCCGGTCGTGGGCTGCGGCTTCGGTGATCCAGGCGTAGGGCTGGCCGGGCATCGACGGCTTGGCGTAGTCGGCGGGCGTGATGGTCCGCTGCTGGGTGCCGCGAACGAACACGCCCCGACCCGGTTGACCCTCCAGGTAGCCCTCCGCCTTGAGGATGCCGAGGGCGTTCTGGATGGTGGCGCCGGGGGCGTCGTACTTCGCGCCCAGGGCAGCGGTGGAGGGCAGCTTCGCGCCGGCCGGCAGATCGCCGGACATGATGTCGGCGCGCAGGTCGGCGGCGATCTGCTGGCTGCGGGGGCGGGGGTCGCGGGGGGTGGGCATGGCTCAGCCTGCCTGTCGGACGTAGCGGATGTGG
The DNA here is from genome assembly GCF_035920365.1 of Micromonospora sp. NBC_01740. Lineage (NCBI taxonomy): Bacteria > Bacillati > Actinomycetota > Actinomycetes > Micromonosporales > Micromonosporaceae > Micromonospora > Micromonospora sp. NBC_01740. Next base: position 854,653 of record NZ_CP109150.1, read on the forward strand.
CGGCCGGCGCGCATGACGTTGATGTCGCACTGGTAAGGCTGGCCGGTGTCGTCGAGCAGGATCCGGGTCAGCTTGAGCACCGGTTCGGCCTGCTCCAGGTGGAGCGTGGTCCGCTCGTAGGGCGTGGACCAGCGGGCGGTCACGTCCTCGCGCACCTCGGCGGGGATGTAGCCCAGCTCGCCGACGAACCGGGCGGTGCCGCCAGGAACCTTCGCCGGGTCTGCGAGGACGGTCATCTCCGCGATGCTCGCTGGCCAGTGCGAGGTGGCGATCTCCACGGGCTTGTCGTCGGCGAGGATCAGCCGGCGCCGGATCACGACCGGCGTGCCGGCCGGTAGGCCGAGATGCGCGGCGATGTCGGGCAGGGCCGGGACGGTTTCGACGTCGAGGATGCGCTGGCTGCCCCGCTCGCCGGCCGCTGCGGCTTCGGCCGCCCACGCGTCGCCGGCCGATGGGCTGAGGTACTGGTCGGAGGTGGTGGTCCACCTCGGCTGTCCCATGATCCGGCGCTCCTTCGGTCGGTCTGATCTTCTCGCTGACCTTACTGCCTGATGCCGCAAGTTCTTTGGTAACGCGAAGCCTAGCGCACCTTGCTGCCTTACGGATATGGCTGTACGGTGACCGCCATGGACTTCCGAGCCGACCTCTACGGCAGCGACCGCCGCTACCAGCGCACCGAGCGGTTCAGCGCCGACACCCAGGACGAGGCGTGCGAGACCGCCCGGCGGCTTACCGTGGCCCACGGCCACGACCACGCCCTGCTCTACGTCTGCGACGGCAACGGCGGCGCCACCCTTGCCGCTGAGGTGGGGGCGGAGCAGTGAAGACCGACGAGAACCGCGACCGGGACCAGCTCGCCGTCTGGGGCGAGCGCATCGCCCTCGGCACCGCCGTCCTGCTTACCGCCAAGGGCGAGTTCGACCTCGCGGTCATGGCCCACTTCGCCGTGTGGATCGCCTGGCTGTACCCGCTGATGCTCGACGTGTACGTGATCACCGCGTTCCACAAGCGCCGCTGGCTCGACGTCGCGATCAGCCTCGCCCTGATGCTGTTCTCCCAGATCGCCGTGCACCTGGTGCCCGTCTTCATCACCGACGGCGAGCAGGTGCCGTGGGGCCTCGTCATGGCGGTCGCCTGCATCGCGCCGATCGTCGTGGTGCGGGTGAAGGCCCTCACCGGCAAGACCCGCGAGGAGATCGAGGCTGCCAAGCGTGACGACCAGTTCGCCGCTGACGCCCGGAAGGCGCGGGCGGAAGCGGCCGACGCCGACCGGAAGAGGGCGGAAGCTGAGGCGGCGCTGGAGGCGGAAGAGCGGAAGCGCGCCGAGGCGGAAGAGACCGCCCGGGCGGAAGCCGAGCTGCGGCGGAAGGCGGAAGAGCGCGCCGACGCCGAGGCGGAAGCGCGGGCGGAAGAGAGCCACGAGTCGGAGGCGGAAATCGCCCGCCTGATCCGGCACTCCGAGGAGGTTCAGGCTTCCGCCCGTGACGCCCGCGCCCAGGCCGCCGAGGCGTCCGACCAGGCCGCCCGGGTCGCCGGCCAGTTGGAGGAGGCGCGGCTGATGGCGGAGCGGGCCGTCGCCGACAAGATGGCCGCTGAGCAGCGCTTTGAGGCTCTGGCCGAGTCGCGTCAGACGCTCGCCGAGGAGTTGGCGAAGTCCCAGCAGGTGATCGCTCGGCTTCAGCAGCGGGCGGAAGCCGGGGCCCGTCGGCAGGCGGAAATTTCCGCCCCGCCGACGCGGAAGAAGGCGCCTGCTCTTCCGCCTTCTCTTCCGGTTGATGTTCCGCCCGTGGACGGCGTCAGTTCCGCCACTGTGGCCCGCGTGATTTCCGCCTTCCGCCGGAACCCGGGCGGCACGCGGAAGGAGATCGCGGCTGCCGCCGACACCACCGATCGGACCGTGCGGGCGGTGCTCAACAGCATCCCCGTCGACCACCCGGCGCTCGCCATTGAGTCCGCCGACACCGACGACCGCGCCGCGGTCTGAGAGGGAGACAGCCATGTACGGAACTGCCTACGACGAGACCGGCACCACCCGGGTACCTGCTGGGGAGGCGGACTACCTCAGGAAGGCCGCCGATCTGCTGGACAAGGCGTCCGCCGAGAACGAGCGCACGTCCTTCTCCCGGGCGCGGGATCTGGGGCGGCTCGATCTGGCGGAGCGGTACGCGCAGCTCGGTGCCATCCAGCGGGGGCAGATGCCCGCCAGCCTGGCGCGTGTGCTGTTCGAGCAGCTCAGCAAGGAGAACTGAGATGTTGCGAGCCCTGCGCCGGCTGCGCTGGCCGATGAGCCACGAGACCCGTATCGCCCGCTTCTCCTACCGGTGCGCCCGCGCCCGCCTCGCCGAGGTCGCCGAGGAGAGCGTCGAGGAGACCGACGCGTACCTGGCCGCGAACGACTGGGTCATCGCCGCCGAGCAGCGGCTGCCCTGGTGGAAGCGCCTCGACATCGACCTGACCGCCTGACCCGTCCACACCGCGGGGCCCGGCCCCACCTCCTACAGCCGGACCGGGCCCCGCACTCCCAGAAGGAGAGACCCATCATGTCCCACACCGTCGACCACGACATCGACCTGGCCCTCGACGAGCCGTCCACCAGCCCGAGCCGCCGCCACAGCCGCGGCGACACGAGCCTGTCCAACCTGGTCCTCGCGTACGCGGTGGTGCTGGCGCTCGCCGCGTTGTTCGCCGGGTTCCTCGGCGCGATCTCGGGGGACCTGCTGTGAGCCTCGACGTGACGCAGCGTGGAACTGCAACCTGCAATGCAGGATCGCCCGACCTGCCCGCTGAGCGCGAAACGGCCCTGAACGAGGCCGAGATCCTGCAACCTGCAATGACGGACAGTGACCGTCGCCCGTTCGACACGTGGGCGTGGCTGGCGAAGTTCGGCCCGTACTTCACCCCGCCGGAGCTGCTCGGTGAGCGGCGTCCCGCGCTCGCCACCATGCGCGTGTACGCGACCCGGGGCCGGTACACGCCGACCCTCCACGGCGTCCTGCGCGCCCTCGGAATGGCCTACTTCCGGGGCTGGGCGGCCCCCAACCTGATCGCCGCCCGCCTGTGGGAGTGGCTGACGGAGCGGCCCGGCCGGTTCGTGGTCGTCGCGGTCACCGTCAAGCTCCTCACCTTCCTGCCCCCGGTCGCCTGGCTGGTCGACCACCTCATCAAGCCCGGCGCGGACCTCGCGCTGTGGCTGTTCCTCTGAGCCGAAGGAGATCGACGTGAAGAAGTGGAAGGGGCGGATCAAGGAGTCGCTCACCGACCTGCCCCAGTTCGTCCTCGCCTGGATCACGCAGGTGATGGCGTTCCTCGGCGGCGCGTTCGCCGTTGCCACGTTCCTCGGTGACTGGCTCGACACGGCGCTTGGGTGGATTCCGTGGAAGTGGGTGCCGGTGGCCCTGCTGTTCGCCATCACTCTCGGCGTTCTGCTGGACCTGCTGTGGGACGCCTTGCCGGAGCGCATCGCTCTGTGGGGTGCGTTCGCGGCGCCGTCGGTGGCCGCCGCTGTGCCCGGCAACCTCGGGGACACGGTGCAGGGCTGGGCGGACGACCTGAAGGGGGCCCTGCGGGACGGGCTCGCGGAGTGGTTCGGGGACCAGCCTGCGATCGGGCTGACGGTGATCTGCCTGATCGGCGTGGTGCTGGGCGCGAAGTATGCGCTGCCGGCGAAGGCGTCGAAGAAGACGGCGAGGGTCGCCTGATGGGCCTCGACGTTCTGTTCTGGATCGTGGTGCTGACCTGGATGACGAAGCGCGGCGCCGAGGACGTGCTCTACGCCGTCAAGGGACAGACGCCCCCGCGCCACCGGGAGCGCATGGAGCGCATCAAGCGAGGCGAGTCGCAGGCGCGGTACGGAGCGCGCGGCTGGCTGGACGACGCGACGGAGGACTTCCTCCGTGCTAACACCCAGTGGCGCCGCAGTCGGGCCGCGAAGAAGGCCGCCGAGCGGCTCAGCGTACCCATCGACGACATGGTCGACGTGGTCCGCGAGGACCGGCACGAGAACCGGCCGCCTGCCTTCCCGACCGGCGGTCCTCTCTGCCCGGTGTGCCTCGTTACGACCGTGCCGGCCGGCGAGGAGTGCCCGACCTGCACGTTCTGGAAGGAACTCGACGAAGCGAACGAGCGCCGGGAGGCCGAGTGGAAGGCGGGGATGCGCCCGACCGGCGACTACGAGGAGCCGACGTGCGTGCAGTGCCGTGAGACGCCCGCGCAGCCTGGCTCTGCGAGATGTGCCGGATGTGACCGACGCGAGGAGGCGGAGGCCGAGATGCGAAAGCCGACCAACCGTGACGACGAAGACGAGTTGACCGCCGACGACGTGCTCAACGCACTGGCCGGCCCGGGCGGGCTGTTCGCCGGTGGGGTCAACCCGCCGAAGTGCTCGTGGCACCAGAAGCCCATGCAGCAGGTCGACGGGCAGCTGGTGTGCCCGGCCTGCATCCACATCGTGCCGCAGCAGCCGGCGGCCACCGACGACCGTCCCGACGCCCGCATCTACCAGTTCCCGACCGTCAAGACCATCGAGGAGATCACCATGGCTACGTCCGAGGTCACCGGCCTGTCCACCGCCCTCGCGTTCGCCGCGCAGACCGCCGCCGTGCACGCGTCGTTCTCCAGCGCCGGCACCGAGAACTACGTCGCGGCGCTCGCCCAGCACGGCGTCGGTGACGGCACCATCGGCTCCGCCCGGGACGCGATGGAGAAGTCGGCCATTGCCGCGGCGGCGTGGGAGCAGCACCGCGACGACCTGGCCGCCCAGCACACCGTGAAGGAGGCCTACCAGGGCAGCCCGGACGCCGGGAACAAGGAGTTCCTGCTCAACGGCTGAGCCCGGCTCCCGCCGTGCGGCGCAGGCTCGCGGGTCTGCGCCGCCGCGGTGGAAGCCGGGACACCCGAGGGAGAACCAGATGAGCACGACCGTCGAGGCGCCCGAGCAGGAGACGCCGATCGTTGAGGGCGGGTTGCGTCCGCAGCTTGCCCCGCACGCCGCTGTCGGCGCCCTGGTGGTGGCCGCCGCCGCCTGCCGCGCTGCCGTGCACCTGGTTGGTGACGAGCAGGTGGTGGCGACGTGGGTGGCCGGTGCGGCGTTCGTGGTCGCGGTGGTCGCGGCGACGCGGGTGCGGCGGCGGGTGTTCGACAAGCGGGCCCGCCGCCGCGCGTACGCGTTCCTGGCTGTGGCGGTGTCGTGGCTGGCCGGCGTGACCGTGGCCGGGCTGTCGCTGGGCGCGGTGGGGCTGCTGATGGCCGTCGGGTACGGGCTGTCGATGCACTGGTGGCGCACCCACCCGGTCGGCCTGATCCAGCCGAAGGTGTCGCGGTCGGAGTACCAGCGGCTGTGGTCGGAGAACGTGGGCTGTTCCGACGGGGTGCTGCCCGGGTCGCGGCTGACCGCCCCCGAACAGATCAAGGCGGGCCTGCGGTTCGCGCTACGGCTGCGGCACGGCAGGCAGTCCATCGAGATGGTGACCGGTGCCCTGTCGAAGATCCGGGGCGGGCTGAAGCTGCTCCCGGAGCAGCAGCTCATCGTCGAACCGCACCCCAGCGAGCCGGAGCCGACGGTGCTGCTGACCATCGTCACGAAGTCGCCGGTCAAGCAGAGCGTGTTGTGGCCGGGCCCTGAGGCGTTCGACGCCGAGACCGGGCAGGTGCGCCTAGGCCCGTTCGTCGATGGCGAGGGCTGGGCGACGTGGCAGGTGTACACCGAAACCCGCCTGCTGGGCGGCTACCTCCAGGGCGGCACCAACGGCGGCAAGTCGCGCACGATGGAGATGCTGGCGCTGACCATCGCCGCGTCCCGATCGCATCCGACGGTGATCCTGTACGCCGACGGGCAGGGGGGCGCGTCGTCGCCGCTGCTGATGGAGCACGCCGACGCGAAGGCGCGCACGCCGGAGCAGGCCCTGGCGATGCTGGAGGGCATGTACCTGGTGATGCAGTTGCGCCAGGACGAGAACGCCGTCATGGGGCTGCGTGGCTTCACGCCCACCGACGACCGGCCGGGCCTGCTGGGTTTCCTCGACGAGTGCCACAAGCTGCTCGACAAGGTCAGCAACCCGCTGTACTGGGCGCGGACGCAGTTCCTGGCGATGTCCATCGCCTCCGAGGGCGGCAAGGTGGGGGTGGCGCTGGTGCTGGCGTCGCAGCAGTCGACGCTCGACGCGTTCGGCGGCGCTGGCAGCCCGTACGCGGAGAAGATCCGCGGCAACCTGCTGACCGGCAACGGTGCGATGTTCAAGGGCAAGGACGCGAACGCCAAGACGGTGTTCCAGGTCAACGTCGACCCGCGGACGTTCCCCGACATGCCGGGCTACGCGTTCTTGGTGAACCCCCGCCCGGGTGCCCGCTCAGCGCCGTTCCGCAGCTGCTACCTGACCGACGAGATGGCCGAGGAGTGGCCGCACCGCATCGTGTGGCGCTCGCTGGACGCGGGCGCGGCGGCGGCGTGGGGTGACAGCTACCTGCGGCGTGATGAGCTGGCGGACGAGGCGCTGGAGGCGGCGAAGCGTCGTATCGCTGCCCGGCGTGCGGGCGTGGTGGTGGAGCCGACGGTGCCGGCGCAGCGTCCGCCCGCCCCGGCCGAGGAGGCGCCGCTCAGCTCGTTCGGTGGCCTGTCGTTCCCGTCGTGGTCGGAGATGGTGGCCCAGGCCCAGCAGGACGCGCAGACGGCACTGAAGGAGGGCCACGAGAAGGTGCTCGCCGCGATCCGGGCCGGGCACACCAGTCCGAAGGCCATCCAGGATGCCACCAGCTACTCGGAGCGGCAGGTCCACAACCTGCTCGTCGACCTGCTGGCGGCCGGGGCGGTGGCGAAGGCTGGCCGCGGCGCCTACCAGCCGGTGCGGCAGGTGGCCTGAGCACGATGAAGCGCCCCCGCCCGGCCCGAAGGCTGGACGGGGGCGCTGTCGCGTGTGGAGCGGTGAGGTAAGCGCGTTCCTATTCCTGTCCCTCACTGGCGTTCGCTGCCGCCCGGGCCTGGCGGCGTTGCCGGAGGTCCAGCTCGCGGCGTAGGGCTCGCTCGACGAACGCGGCGAACTTCTCGCCGTCGGCTTCGGCTGCGGCGTATGCCTCGTCCCATGTGGCGCCGATGCGGATGCTGCGGCCCTTGGTCTGCCCTGTTGCCGGCCGTCCCGGCTTCCCGTCTGCCATGGGAAAAATGTAGCACAGAAACTTGCCCCCACCTGTAGACCCGCGCCCCAAGCCGTGCCATACTTGTATTACAAGAACGGCCAACGAGCAGGGGAGACAGAAATGACGGAGCGGGAGATCGGCGAGCAGGCCCCCGAGGGATGCGAGGTCTGCGGCGAGCAGGGCGCGATCGTCCGCCCCCACCCGAACGGCGGCAAGTACGAGGTGTGCCTCCCCTGCCACCGCTACGAGGTCACCCAGGCCGAGATCGACGCCCTCGCCTGCCTCGTCTGACCCCGCCAGGGGCCCGGGCAACCGGGCCCCACCCACCCCGGAAACCGCTTACCTGAGCCCCGCCAGTCGGCCACCCGACAGCGGGGCTCCTTCGTGGACGCTGGCCGGTACGGTGCCCGGATGCGCCGACACCTCCACCTCCCCGCCGCGCTGCTGCTGGTCGCCGTCCTGGCCGGCTGCGGCAGCGACCCTGAGCCGGCCGCCGCGCCGCCCACGTCCGTCCCGGCCGCCACCAGCGCCGCCCCCTCGCCGAGCGCCGACGAGCGCGCCGGATGCCGCGCCGTCGGCAACCTCGGCGCGACCGACCTCGACCCCGCCACCAACCGGGCTGCCGGCGAGCTGGCCATGCAGTCGTCCGACGCGAACATCAAGCAGGCCGGCGTTGACCTCATCGCGGCGGCCAACGACGCCCTGGCCGAACCCGGCCCGGCCGCGAACCTCGCCATCGCCGAGGCGCAGCTCGACGTAGCGAACGCGTGCGGCGCCGCGTACGGCGACGGCCCCTGGTAGCCCGGACACAGCGAAGCGCCCTCCCCGCCGCCATGAGGCAGCAGGGAGGGCGCAGTCGTTGCTGGGGTGGGTCAGGGCTGGCCGAGGTCCCGCCGCGGGGTGTGCTTGGCGACGTAGCCGGCGACGAACGCGATGGCCGTCGGCACCAGCGGCGCCACGAACACCTCGACGACGTCGGGCAGGCCGGAGATGAGGTTGGCGTCGGCGACGCCGTTGAGGATGGCGAGCAGGGCCAGGGACCCGAGGTAGGTGGCGATGCTGGCCGCCTTCACCTTGGTCTCGACCGGCGCGCTGGCCGGGGCCGGGTTGTACTGGGTCACGGTGTACCTCCTGGGTACGGTCGTTGGATGGCTGGGTTACCGCAGTTGCGTGAGGCGGCATGGCTGTACGGGCCTGGCGACCCGTGGGCGCCGCTCGCCCTGGTGCGGCTGTTCGAGCACCGCGACGGCGGTGGCTGGGAGATCCGCCTGAACGACCCGGCGGCGGCCGAGACGCAGACGGCGTTGCACCCCGACGAGGCGTCCGCGCGGGCGGAGCTGGCGCGGCTGTACGCGCTGGGTGAGGCTGACGGGCGGTGGCGCGTCCGCCAACCCGACGGCTACTGAGGCGGTCGGTCCCCCGCTACACCGACCGGCCGTTCACCGCGCCCGGACGCCCCACCAGCCGCCGCAGCGCCTGCACGTCCGGTTCGGGCCGCCACACCTCCGTCGCCACGCTGATGAGCGTGTCCGTCAACCGGGCCGCGGCCTGCTGCGCCATGTCGAGCTGGATCTGGATCGATTCGAGCTGCGTGCGGAGCTGCTTGACGTCCGAGTCGGCTTCGTCCTTGATCCGTTCGGCCCGGTCATCGGACTCGCGGGCCTCCTTGCGGGCTGCCTGCTCGCTGGCCTGCAACTGCTTCGCCCACTCCAGCAGTGCCGAGTCGCGTTGGGCGCGGCCGGCGACCCGGTTGGTCGCGATGCTGGCGACGCCTGCCGCCACGGCGGAGACGACGGCGGCGAGGATCACTCCAAGGGTGGGGTCCACGCGGGCCGCCCCTCTCCGTTGACAGGCTCGGGCCAGCCCGCGATCAGACCCACGATCAGCGCGAACGCCCCCCAGAACATGGCCGACGCCCACCCGTCGGCCACCTCCCCGAGCAGCCAGCCGCACAGGTAGAGGCTGGCCCAGAGCACCTTGATGCCGATGGCTGCCGTGAACGCCACCCGGTCGGCGCCGCGGAACGCACAGGCCGCGCACACCGCCGCGACGAACAGCCACACGGCAGCCCACGGCCAGAGGGGTATCGGGCCGTGCAGCCAGCCGTAGATGGTGTTGCCGCCGGGCTGTGCGGTCGCCATGCGCAGCGCAAAGCCCGTGTCGAGTGCGGCGAAGGTGAGCAGGGCGGTGCCGCGCTTGCCGACCCGCCCGTGCAGGGCGGCGTGCGCCCGGCGCATCAGCTTGCGGGCTGGGCCGCGTCGAGGCTGCCGAGGACGCGGCGCAGGACCCGCTCCAGTTGCTCGTCGGTGACGGCGGTGTTCGCGGGCAGGAGCTTGCCCAGCTCGGCGGCGAGCTGCGTCTCGTCCACGTCGGCGACCGGGGGCTTGCCGAGGACCAGGGCCTCGACGAGGCGGGCGAGCGCCGTCCAGGGCTCCATCTTCGGCGCCCAGCCGGCGGCCGTCATGCGCTCACCGACCCGGCCCGGCAGGGCGAGCGGGGTGGTGAGCACCTCCAGCAGCGCCTCCCGGGCGGCGGCCTTCACCTCGTCACGCGTCATGTCGTCTCCCTCGATCACCCACGGGACGGTGCTGTCCTCGGTGGCCTCGTTGCTGTTCCAGTGCACGTGCTTGTCGTGCCGGTTCGAGCCGGTGTACCGCTCGCGCCGCCAGCCGGTGGAGCGGTGCGCGATCTGCCCGTCGTGGATCCAGTACCGGGCCGCGGGGTGCGCCTGGAACACCTTCTTGAGGCGCTCGATGGCGGCGGCGTCGTTGTCGGAGCGCAGGTCGACGTCCATGTCCCACGCGTCGACCGAGCCGTCCGGGTCTTCGTTGTGGTCGGAGGTGCCGGCCTTGTGGGCGGCGTCGCCGATGGTGCCGTCGCTGGCCTTGTCGCGGTTCGGGTAGGCCGCGTTGACCGCCGCACGGAAGCCCGTCAGCGCCCGGTTCAGGTACCAGGCCATCAGCCCGCCGCCATCGCTGCCTGGACGGCCTGCACCATCAGGGTGTTACGCACGACCATCCCGTCGGCCGGGTCCAGGTGCACGCCGTCGCTGAGGTACGCCCTGACGCGCTCCGGGTTGGTGGAGATGTACCTCTCCCACGGCACCACCGACAGGTTGTCGTGGCGGCCGGTCGCCTCCCAGATCACGCCGTTGATCCAGCCCGTGTTGCGCTGGTCGTTGACCTGGATGTGCGCCTGCTGAAGCCACCGACTGATGTGCGTCTCCACCCAGATCAGGCGCGTGTTCGGGCCGACGATCGCGGCGGCCCGGTCGATCTGCGCGGCCAGCGCGGGCGGACCCACCGGCCCGAAGATGTCGTTGGCGCCGCTGGCGATGATGACGACCGGCGGCAGCCCGTGGGCTGCCTTCCACTCCGCCAGCGCGTCGATCGTCGGCGTCGTCGGCCGGCCGGACCACCCGTTCGCGGCGACGACCTGACCGGTCGCGCCGTACAAGCGCGTGGCGAAGTCACCCCAGGTCGCCACGGTCAAGCTGTCGCCGAGCAGCCACACGCCGCCCGTGTCGACCGCCTCCTGCACCCGCGACGGCGCGCTGATCGCCTTGCTGCCGATCGTCCAGTCGCCCAGCGTGCCGGAGCCGTACGCGCCAATACCGGAGGGCGGAACGACCGAGGCCGCGCTCGCCGGAACGGCCAGCAGGAGTGTCGCCAGGACGACAGTCAGGCCGACCAGCTTGCGGACGTGAGAGATCATCGACAGTCCAATCTGTCTCGTGGGGGGACTACACATGCGATGGCTACGCCTGATTGGCGCAGTCCTGCTCATCGCGGCACTCGCCGCCGGCGTGGTGTGGGCGTCGATCGACGACACAGCCCGGCCGCCGGTCCCGGGGCAGCACGGAGACCCCGGCGACCCGTCGAGCTACCCGCAGCCCGTGGGGTCGTAGGTCAGAAGTAGGTGACGACGATGACGACGCCGGGCGACCCCGAACCACCGGCCCGGGTCGTCGTGCCGGCGTAGCCGCCGCCGCCACCGGCGCCGTAGCCGGTCGCCGTGTTGCCGTCCGCGCCGGTGCCCACCGACGGGTCCCCGCCAGCGCCGAGCGGCGAGGACCCGCCACCGTTGCCGAACACGTTCTTCGCGGCGAGGGTTCGGCCGTAGCCGCCGCCCTCGCCGGGCGCATTCACCAGGTTCCCGCCGGTGGCCGAGCCGCCCGCGCCGCCAACACCGACCGTGTCGCCGGTGGTCGCCGTCACCGCCGCCGACGAGTTGCCGCCACCGCCGGTCATGGTGCCGAACGTGCTGTTGCCGCCCGTGCCGCCGCCGCCGGAGCCCGACCCGACACCGGCGGCGCCGACCGTCACCGCGACGGTCGCGCCCAGGGCGTCGGCGTCGTACACCGACTCGCAGTAGCCGCCCGCGCCGCCGCCACCGGACGCGCCGAGCGACCCGGCGCCACCACCGAGGGCCGCGCCGGCACCGCCGCCGGCGCCGAGGACCCGCACCCACACCGTCTTGGCGCCGGCCGGCTTCGTCCACGTTCCGTTGCTCGTGAACCGCTGCACGTGGCAGGCCTTGTTGACCAGGAAGTTGTTGATGTCGGCGGCGGTCAGAACCTCGCCCGTGCTGAACGTCTTCGTCGCCACGACGGAGTCCTCCTCAGTAGGCGATCGCGTTGGAGCCGATGACACCCATCGACGGATGCCCGACCACGAAGAACAGGTACCGGTCCGCGGGCTGCAAGCCCCACGTCGTGCGCCACGCGTCCGGCGGCGCCCAGGTGTGCTCGATGGAGCGGATGAACACCTCGCGGGAGTCGACGATGCCGCCCGGCGGGCGCCGCACCACCGTGATGCGGTCACCGAACTGCCGGCCCAACGCCTGCGGCACCAGCACGTCCGGGTCGACGCGCGTGTCCACCTCGATGCTGCTGAAGCGGAACTCCGGCAGGTGGTCCTGGCGCAGCACGTACGACGCCCACCCGGCCGCCGCCGCATCCGACTCCAGCAGCAGCGCCTGGTCGTGCGGGTACAGCCCGTACCGGGCGATCGACGTGGCGTCCTCCGCCGTCTGCGGTGTGCCGCCCTCGATGGTTGCCGTCACCCGGTTGACCAGCTGCTGCCGGTCGTACGACACCCCCGGCATGCCCACGTACGTCAGTTCGCCGGCCGCCCGGTCCGACCCGAAGGTGGCCTGCGAGGTCACCGACCGGGTGTCGGTGAGGATGGCGTGCCGGTTGCGGAACACCATGCGGCCCTCGGGGTCGACGTAGAACTCGCCGACCTCGTTGAGGGCCACCTGCTGTGCGTCCTCGAGCGCCTCGCCCTCGGCGAGGGTCGCCTGCAGCGTCGCGTCGCCGGTAGCGATGACCCGGTCGCCGGCAGGCCAGCCCACCGAGTCGAGGATCCGGTTGATCCGCGCCCCCGTGGTCTCGCCGCCGCCGACCGGCACGTCGAGGGCGGCGCGGTGGAAGCCGGCCAGCCGGGACATGCCGTCCGTGCCGGTGATCGTCACCGCCGCGTGGTCGGGCGCCCGATGCTCCGGCACCCACGCGTCCACGTACCCCGACCACACCGGATAGGTGACGCCGTCGTGCAGGACGCGGATGCGCATGATGACGCCCGGCGCCGCCAGGCCCGCCGCCTCGATGGCGTGCGGGTCCAGGGCGCCGTCGTCGTTGAGCAGCGTCACCGCGGCGGTGCCCGCGTTGTACTCGATGACCGGGCCGACCCGCCGGGAGCTGGTGCGCTGCACCGACATCGACATCAGCCGGCCCGAGTAGTCCACCAGCACGTCATCCGGGGCGACCGTTCCCGTGCCGATCAGGCCCTGCGTGGGATGGCCGATCAGCAGGTACGTCGGGTCGATCGTGGCCCCTTGCAGCAGCCCGACGTCGACGAGGACCCTCACCGCCGCCACCGCGATCCGGAGCCGGCCTCGAACGCCTTGATGGACTCGACGATCTGCCGGCCCACCTCCGCCGGGTGCGCGGTCGGCGCGACCTGCACGCTGATGCTGTAGGTGCGCTGGCCGCCACCGACGCCGGGCGTGACCGTCTCCGGTCCTCGCTCACCGAAGGCGTACGTCCGCCCGGACCGGCCGATGCCGAACACCGGCTCGTGGATGATGCCGCCGTTCGCCATCGCCGCGTGCACGTGCGCGTTGCCGCCGGCGAAGTTGTGCTGCTGCCACACCGCGCCGCGGTACTGGTGCGGGCGGCCGTTGAGCAGGTTCAGGTCCTGCCACGGCGTGATCAGCTCCTTGAGCTGGCCTCGGTAGGTGCGGTTCAGGTACTCCGCCCACGGCCGCACCGGCGCGATGTCGATCGCCCGCCCGTCGGCGTGGTACGACCGGTTCCCGGTGAGGGTGGTCGCGCCGGGACGGACGCCGGAGATCAGCGGCACCGAGCCGAACGTCGCCCGCAGCGCCGCCAGCGCCCCGGAGATACCGGTCCGCAGACCACCCGCACCCACCGACCCGCCGCCGCCACGGCCGAGGAACTCCCCGACCAGCGACTGCACCTTCTCCAACGCGAAGTTCTTCGCGCGGCCCACCGCCCCGGTCAGCGTCTTGACGAACGGGTTGTTGCCGAAGCGGGCGGCCAGCTTGCCGATGCCGGCACGATCGGCCAGCCACTTGCCCGGGTTCGTCAGCAGCGACCCGAGGCCATCGCCGATGCCCTCGCCGTCGCCGGTGCCGTGGCGGTGACCGTACCCGTCGCCGTACTTCGTGTTGCCGCTGATCGCGTCGCCGGTCTTCTTGCTGCCGCCACCGCCGCCCCACCGGATCGGCGGGATGCGGTCCTTCACACCCACCTTCGACGCCAGCCAGTTGATGCCGCCGATGATGCCCTGGTTGAGCACCTGGTCGATGACGAACCGCACCGGCTTCGACGCGGCGTCCTTCACCTTGTCCCAGGCGGCGGCAATCGCACCCACGCCGGAACGGAACGCCGGCGCGACCTTGTCCTTGATGAACCCGCCCAGCACCTCGAACACCGGCTTGATGCCCTTGTTCCACACCGCCGAGATCGTCGCCGCGATACCGGCGAACACCGGCTTGACGACGTTGTTCCACAGGAACCGGAACACCGGGGCGATGACCCGCTCGAAGTACATCTTCATGCCGGCGAGGATGATCTGGATGACCACCCAGGCGGCCTTCACCGCGAGCTGGATGCCTGCCCAGACGGGCTTGACCACGTTGTTGTAGAGCCACAGGAACGTGGGCGCCATGACGTTCTTGAAGTACCAGACCAGGGCGGCCACGGCCGGCTTGATGATGTTGTTCCAGGCGAACGACACCGCCACCTGGATGCCCTTCCAGGCGGCCTGCACGATGGCCCGGAAGGTGTCGGACTTCTGGTAGGCGACGACCAGGGCGGCGCCGAGCGCCAGCAGCCCGATGATGATCAGGCCGACCGGGTTGGCGCTCATCGCCGCGTTGATGATCCACTGGACGGCGGCCCACGCCTTCGTCACCGCCGACACGATGCGGATCTGCGTGATGTACGCGACCAGACCGCCAGCGGCCTGCACCGCCAGCACCGCGGCGTGCGCCTGCGTCGCCACCAGCAGCGCGCCCACCGCCACCGCCAGCGTCTTGGTGACCGTCTCGTGCTCCCGGAACCAGCGGACAACATCACCGGCCGTCGAGGCGGTCGCCGACAGCGTCCCGACGAGCTTGTCGCCCACCGAGCGCAGCCCATCCATCAGGCCCTTGTTGCTCTTGAGCTTGTCGATGAACTCGGTAACCCGGGGCAGCACCTCGCCGCCGACGACATTGACGAAGCCCGTCTTCAGGCTGCGGACGAAGCCATTGATGCGCCCCTGGTCGGACTGGTCAGCGATGCCCTTCGTGGCGCCGGCCACCTTGCCGAGCCCGTCCGTCGCGGCTGACACGTCGAGCTTGCGGAACGCGTCGCCGAGGTCTTCCCACTGGGTGCCGAACAGCGCCACACCGGCCTGGTTGCGCTTCACCGGGTCCTGCATGGCGTTGAGCCGCTCGACGACCTCACCGAACGCGGTACGCGCCGCCGGGCCACCGGACGCGATGGCCTTGGCCATGTCCCCGGCGTTCACGCCGATCGCCTTGAAGCCCTCCGCGCTGGTCTTGCTGCCGTCGATCGCCCGGATCGAGAATTCCTTGATGGCGTCCGCCGCCAGGTCGCTGTTGCGGGCACCACCGGCCAGAAGCTGGTTGATGACCCCCAGCGCCGCCGGCCCATCCAAGCCCAGCTTCGTGAACTGGACGCTGTACTCGGTGAGGGTGTCGAGGAAGTCGCCGCCCTTGTCAGCCCCCGACTGAAGCCCCTTCGTGATCAGGTCCATGGCGGCCTGCGCGTTCGGGGCCAGCCCGGAGCGCAGCATCGACGACACCGCCGACGTCACCCCGCCGACGTCCTGGTCGAACACCCGCGCGATGTCGAGGGCCCCGCTGGCGATCTCCTTCAGCACCGGCACGCTGGCGTTACGCAGCGACGGCACGGCCTGGAGCACCTTCGCGATGGCGGTGTTGACCTCGCCCATCGACTCGCCGTAGTTGTTGGAGTACAGCTCGCCGGCGGCCTTGCCGAGCCGCGCTGACTCCTCGGCCGTCAGGTTGAGCTGGGCGCGCAGCTTGTCGTTGGCTCCCGACACGTCCAGGCTGGCCGTGACGGCCCCGGCGAGCACACCACCGATGCCGGCGGCAGCGAACGCCGTCGTGACGGCCCCCGCCATGCGGGTGCCGAAGGATTCGCCGGCCTGCTCGCCCGCCGACCCGGCCGCCGCCGACGCGTCGATCCGCCGGATCCGCTTGTTCAGCTCCGGCTCGAACTTGTCGGTCTTCGGCATCACCTCGACGTACGCGGTCCGCAGAACGGTCACCGGTCACCGCCCTCCGGCGCGACCGCGCCGTTCTTGATCGCCGCCGGCACCAGATGCGGCCGAGCCGGAGTGTCCTCCGTGCCCGCCTCGACCATCCACCCGTACCAGCCCTTACCGCCCCAGCCGACCAGGAACTTCACCGACCGCGACTCCTGGTCGTACACCCGCTCCACCTGGATGTTGCGGCGCAGCGTCCCGGTTTCCTTCGGCGCCAGCCGCCGGGCGTCGCGACGGATCGCGTTGGCAACCTGCCGCACCTGCTTCGCCACCTCCGGCACCTGCGACAACGCGGCCAGCACAGCGGGGCGCAGCGGCTTACGGTCCGACTCCACTGCGCCCCCTCTATGCAGGTATCTCGCCGCGCCACAGCGCCTCACGGCGCTCGCGGATCCGCTCGTCTTCCAGGGCGTCCCGCTCGGTCAGCGGGGCCGCCAGCCACTCCTCCAGCCGCCGAAACCCGCACCCGGTGGCGCACGCCTTCTCCGTGCACTTCTCGCCGTGCTCCTGCCGCGACCGCAGATGCACGTAGGCCAGGTTGAACAGCAGCCGCGGCGAGATGCGCCTCAGCCAGCCAAGACCTCGCTCACCGGGCGCAAGTGCGCCAAGCCCGGGTGCGTGGACAACGACCCACTCGAACTCGTCGAAGTTGGCAGCGACCCAGCCGGCGAGTCGGGCCGCTGCGCGGTAGGGCGGCCGGCCTGCGCCTCGAACAGCGCCATGGCAAGCCGGATCAGCTCCGGCAGGTCGGCGAAGTTCGCCACCGCCAGCTTGTAGAACCGCTGGAACTCCGACGCGTCCACCGACACGGTCTGGCCGTCCTCGACCCGCTCCGGGGCGGTCAGGGAGCAGCGCATCGCCTCCCACAGGGCGGCCATGCCCTCCGTCTCCTCGATCTTCCCGGAGGCGGCAGCGCCGAGCTGAAGCATCAGCATCGGCGGGATCTGGCCCTGGACCTCGAACTGCTGGCCGCAGAACTCGAAGGTGTCCCGCTCGGCGGCCGGGCCGGCTGCCTCGCGCGCGGCGGCCCCGAACGAGCCAAGCTGCGCCACGTCAGACCCCCTGCGCCAGGCCGCTGGACGTCCACCGCTTGTACGGAGTCGTCATCACGGCCGGGTCGGGCAGCTCGGCGGCGAACTCCACCGGCAGGCCGTGCTTCGCGTCGAACGACCCCCGGCCGGTCTCCACGCTGCCGACGTTGAACACCTGCGGCCAGATCAGCACCTCGTCCTCGTCGAGCGACAGGAAGCCGAGCATGACGCGGATCTCCTGACCGACCAGCGGCGGCACGTACACATTGAGCTTCGTCGCGCCGGTGCCGGAGGTGGTGATGGTGCCGCCGTTCATGGCGAGCTTCCAGTTCAGGTCGCTGACGTGACTCATGGTGAACGCGATCCGGCTGGACTTGCCAGTGGTGACCGTCCGCACCGGGTACAGCGACTCCGCCACCGTGATGTCGGAGGTGTCCGTCGACTCCGTGTAGGTCAGGCCCTCCTCCGTGGCGCCGACCTCCACCCAGTTCGTCCACGTCCCCGTGATCTTGCTGGCGGCGGCGGTGAACGTCGGAATGGTCGTGCCCAGCGGGGCGTACAGGATGCGTCCCGGGCCGGACTTGATCTGACCCGGCTGGATCGTGGGCGCGGCCATGCGCTCAGCCCTTCTTTCCGGTGGTGGTGGCGGCCGGCTGCGCGCCGGCGGCCTCGGCCTGGGCCTGCTGGCCCGTCTTGGTGCCGGCACCGGACACGTAGTCCTGCCAGCCGTGCTCCTCGACGAGCTGGGCCGGGACCGTCTGCCCCTTGCGGAAGGCGAAGACGCCGCGGCCCGGGTCGCCGAACGGGATGTCGCTGGTAGCGATCGGGTCGCTCACGATTCCTCCGGGTGGACTCGGTACTGCACTTGGGTGATGAATCTGGGCCGGGCCGTGGTGTCGTCCGGCGACCACAACTGCGACAGGGCGACGCTGACGCCGGTCACCCGGCCGCCGGCGATGGGGCCGAGGAAGGCCCACAGGGCCGCCTCACCGGTCCGGGCGAGCGTCTTGGCCTGCACGTCGGTGCCGCCCCACCACTCGACCTGGTACTCCGGCAGGCCCTCCCACGGCCACGGCTGCCCGCCGCCCAGGGAAGTGATGCGCACGCTCGGCGAGGTGGACTGGAGCTTCGTGCCGACCCGGCTGCCGTGCAGTGGCACCAGCGTCGGGTGCGCTTTCAGGTAGTCGACGAGGGCCTGGTCGACGTCGGGCAGCAGCGCCACGTCACGCCTCCCCCTGCTCCACGCGGATCAGCAGCGCCTCCAGGTGGTGCAGCACGCCCCGCCGCTTCCACGGCAGCACATCCCCATCCACCTCGTACGTCGCGCCGTCCCACACGATGCGGTCCGTCGCCTCCAGGTCCGCCGACGGCGGCAGGAACACCCGGAACCGGGTGGTGACGCGCTGCTCGCCGACGATGTCCTCCGACGTCGGTAGCGGCTGCACCTCCGCCGGATACACCTCGCCCGGTGGGGCGCTGTCCCAGTCGCGGGCCTTGTTGCCGTACCCCACGTCGACCAAGGCAGCGCGGACCCGGGTGACGCGGTCGGACAGCCTCACCGCCAACTCCAGTCCGGCTCCGGGAACGAGAACAGCGGGCCGCGGGTCACCGCCGGGTATGCCTCTCGGGCCGCCCGTAGGATCTCCGCGCGCCGGCCCCGCTCCCAGGTGGCGCTCGTCGCGCCGACCGCCTCGCTGGCCAGGCCCTCCGGGTTGGAGTAGGCGATCGCTGCCAGCTCCAGGCCCCATCCGAACAGGTCGTCGGGGATCGGGTCCGGCCACTCGGTGAGGGTGGTGGCGGACCTGAGCCAGCCGGAGACGACCCGCTGCACCCGGGCGAACGACTCGGTGTCGAGCGTGCCCTGCCGCAGGTAGGCCTCAAGGTCGGGCTGCGTGAACAGGTCCGCCACCGCCGTCAGCCGTTCTTGGCGGTGCTCTGCCGGCTGGTCTTCGCCTCACGCTGCGGGGCGTCGGCCTCCCGGCGGGCCACCTCGATGTTCGGCACGCCCGGCTCGTCACCAGGCTGCGCCACCAGCGCCTCCTCGTCGCCGACCATGCCGTCGTCGACGAGGCGCTGCACCTCGTCCTTGGGCAGCTCGTCGGGCAGCGTGGAGCCCTGGTAGTAGTAGCGCTGCAAACCGTCGCCGCCCTTGATGACGGCGACGGCAGCGGTCACGACCTTTCCCATGTCAGGCCCCCAGTCCGGTGATCTTCCGGGCCGCGCCCGGCTCCAGCACGACCGGCACGGTGATCCGGCGGGCGCGCAGCTTGTACTTGTCGCGGTCCTCGTCGCGGATCGACTTCGTCTCGATGCCCGCCGCGGCACCGGCGTAGCCCGGCCCGCCGAGGTTCTCGTCGGCCATGCCGCCGAGCTGCGACGAGTCGAGCACCAGCGCCGTGTTGGCCGTCGGCAGGTTCGGCGTCGACAGCCACCGCATGCCGTCGATCACCGGGAACTGGCCGGTCAGGACCGGGCTGTTGCCGTCCTCCCGGGGCAGGTAACCGGCGTCGGCGAACGTGGCCATCGCGTACGTCCACGCGAAGTCGCTGACCACGACGGTGTCCGGGTCGTACCCCTCGTTGAGAGCGAGGATGTTCGCCTTGGCCAGGGCCACGTCCGAGAAGATCTGCTTCGCGGTCGCGGTGGTCCACGACGCCGCCGCGGGGGCGGTGGCGGTGACGGTCGACGCGATGACCGCGAGGGACACCGAGTCGACCTGCTTCACCATCTGGTTGACCAGCTTGGTGAACGCCCGGTCGACCGGGTTGCGCTTGAGCCGCTTGATCGCCTCGTCGGTGACGGGGACGTCCTGGCCCCACTTCTGCACCTCGGCGATCTGCGTCGGACCGAGCCCGACACCCGCCAGGGGGTACTCCATGCCCGGACGCACGATCTCCGGGGTCCGGTCGGTGTACATCGAGTCGGCCTGCTCGTACTGGATCGCGCCGCCGGCCGCCTCGAAGCGGCCGGTGAGCAGGGCGTCGGAGATGAAGCGCTGCTCCGCGAGGGTCCGCAGCCGGCGCGCGATGAGCGTCGGGCTGTTCAGCAGCGTGTGGATCGAGGTGACATCGCCCGAGACGGTCGGCGCCGCGGGCGGGTAGGTAAGAGGCATCAGATGGTCTCCCGTCAGCGAGCGAACTTGACGCGGGTCTTGGCGCCGTCCGCCGCCGCCGTGAGGGCGACGCCGACGACCTGGGCGTAGTTGGTGCCGGCGCCGATCGCGGCGACCCGACCGTTGGCGGCTGGGATCACCACGTCGCCGACCGCGACCGCACCGGAGGCGGTGACCTCCTGCACACCGCCGGAGGTGATGCCGACCTTCGCGCCGGACGCGGCGTCGGTGGTGGCCACGCCGATCCAGGCGGCCGTCGCGCCGGCGGTCTTCACGACCGTGTTGGCGGCGGAGGCGTACACCAGCTCGCCGCCGGTGATGGCCGCGCCTGCGGTCAGGGTGATGTCGCAGCCCGGCTTGAACACGGGGATGTAGTCGGCCATGGGTCAGCCCTCCTCGCCGAACACCGACGCGTACAGGGCGTCGTCCGTGGTCTTGGTCTCGGTGCCCGTGCCCGCGTAGCCGATCTCGGCGACCGGCACCAGGCCCGGCTTCAGGGCGGCCAGCGTCTCGGCGGCGCCCGGGTCGGCCTCCAGCTGCGCGATCCAGTGCTCGGCGCGCGCCGGCGGGATCCGTCCGTCGTTGACGGCGGCCTGGACCGCCTGCTCCCGCTGCTCGCGCAGCTGCTGCGCCCGCGCCTCCCGGCCGTCGCGGGCGTCCGCGAGTAGCTGGGCGTGCTGGCCCTCGTCGAGCACCACGGTGCCCGGCGCGGTCTGCGGCGAAGCCGGCCGCTCGGCGAGCGCCGATTCGAGCGCCGCCAGGATGGCGGGCGCGTCGGCGTCGTCGGCGAGGTTGAGCCGCTGCCGCAGGTTGGTGAGCTGCTCGTCGCTGAACGCCACGTCGCTGCCCCTCTCCTGGTTGGTGATGTCACCGGCCGCGGGTGCGGTCGGAGTCTGCCGGGCCGCCGCCATGACGGGGGCCGGAGCGTTGGCACGGCCGGCGTGCCGGAACGCGCTGAGGTCGAAGCGGTCCGCGCTGGCGTACGAGTCCCACAGGTCCCAGAAGCTGCCGCCACCGCCCGGGGTGACCTGCTCGCCGGACGCGGAGCCCTTGTCGTCGTCGGTGGCGACCCGATCCGCCAGGCCGGCGGCGACCGCCTCGTCGGCGGTGTACCAGGTCTCGGCGCGCATCCGCTCCCGCCACTCCTGGGAGGTGCCGCCCGCCCGGGCCGCGTACGTCGAGGCCAGGGCGTCGCTGGTGGAGTCGAGCATCTCGGCGGCCTTGGCCATCTCGGCGGCGTTGCCGACGCACATCCCCCACGCGTCGTGGATCATCAGTTGCGCGCCGATGCCCATGACGACCTCGTCGCCGGCCATCGCGACCACCGACGCTGCCGAGGCGGCCATGCCGTCGACGTAGACGGTCACCCGGGCCCGGTGCTGACGCAGCACGTTCGCGATGGCCACGCCCTCGCTGACGTCCCCGCCCGGGGAGTTGATGTGCAGCCTCAGCTCGTCGACGTCCAGGCCGGCAACGTCACGCACGAAGTCGTCAGCCGTCATGCCGAACCAGCCGCCCAGCGTGTCGTACACGTACACGTCGGCGCTGCTCGGCGACGATCCGCCGTCCTCACCCGGCCCAGGCGCAGCGGCGAGCACCGGCCCGACCCGATACCAACTCGCGTCTCGCCGGCCCGAGTCCAGGGCGACCGACCGCCGCATCGACGCCTGCCGGTAGTCCGGCCGCCGCAGGTCACGCATCGTTGCTCCCTTGGTTGGGGTCGGGGGCGGTCGAGGTGGTCGGATCCTTCGGCGGAAGCCCGTACTGCTGGCGCAGGAACTCCTCCGTCGCCCGGTCCGGGAAGATCGCACCCGAGTCGATGAGCAGCTTCAACGCCGCCGCCGTCGCCGCCTGCCTGCTGCCGATCTCGTCGAACACCACCCGCGGCGCCGGCTCCGACTCCCCGAAGTTGACGTCGACCAGGTCCTCGACGATGTGCTGCGTCGCCACGTCGGCGACCTGCTGGGCGAGGGTCTGAAGGCTGAGGGTGAAGAAGTCCGCGAAGGTCGTGCCCAACGCCCACGAGCCCGTCTGCGTGCCCAGGTTCAGGAAGTGCGCCAGGACCGCCCGGGCGATCTGCTCGTCGTGGTACCGGATAGCCGGGTTCGCATCCGGCAGGCTGCCCTCGACGCCCGCCAGTCGCATCCGCGCCCCGTTCGGCGTGGCCGCCCCCGACGCCTCGCCCGAGCGCAGCTTCTTGGCCATCTCCAGACCCTTCGACAGGTCCGTCTCGCCCTCGGCGGCCTCGTAGATCGGGATGCCCATGCCGTTACGGTCGATCGTCTGCGCCTGCACCCGCAGCAGCCGGTCCTTGATCAGCCAGTGCTTGTACGCCGGGCGCAGCAGGCTCTTGCCCAGCCAGTTGCCGCCCTCCCGCTCATGCACGTACGCCACCAGGCGGTCCACCGGGATCGGACGCTGCTGCACGCCGGCCTTCGCGGAGATCTGCCTGATCGACACCAGCCCCCCGTCGGGGGCGACGTCCACCGCCTCGATCGTGCGGGGCATCCGCGGCGCCAGCTTCCGCAGCCGCGCCCGGCCCTCCGGGTCGATCCGGTAGACCTGCTCGAAGAACATGTGCCCGAACGGCAGCATCAACAGCGCCTGGCGCAGGTGCTCCGGCCAGGAGAACCGGTCCCGGGTGCGCGGCACCGGCGCCGGGTTCTGCCCCACGATCGGCAGACCCAGGTCGTCGGCGACGAGCTGCACCACCTCCGGCCGAGCCCCGTCCGGGTCAATGCGCCAAGGGGTGCGGCGCACCGGCAGCGTCACCGCCCGCAGCACCGACGCGACCTGCGCGTCCTGCGACCGCATCGCGTCGTACACGCCCACCGACCGGGGCCACTGAAGCTCCGGCGTCGGCTCCTCTTCGGCCAGCACCCACCAGGACGACGAGGATGCCGTCGACCCGTAGCCGATCTCAGTCAGCGGTGCCGTCATCGCTCACCCCCTGTCAGAACCCGGCCGAAGCCAGCTCGCTCATGTCTTCGCTGCTCGCCCCGCTCACCGCCGGCGGCGGCGCGGGTGGCTTCGGGGGCGGAACCACCGACAGCCCCCAGTGCGCCACCGTGGCCGCGACCAGGGGGCAGATGTCCGCGCTGCTCTTGCGCCGCGACCACGCCCACAACCCGTCACCGATGTCCCGGCGGCCCGCCGCAGCAATCGCCCTGGCCAGCACCGGATCACCCAGATGACGCAGCGCCTGCGCGCCGACCGTCGCCCCGAACGCCTCGCACGCCTGCCCCAGATCCCGCGTGGACAGCTGCCGCGGCTCGATACCCACCTCCGCCAGCTGCGGCAGCAGCGCGCCCGCCGGGCCGGCCGGATCCAGCACCCAGTCCAACGGCCGGTGCTTCAGCAACTCCAGCGCCTGCCCGGCCACCCAGTCCGTCGTCGGCGCGTGCGCCACCACCTCGAGGTGCGGCAGCCCGTCCGGGCGGTACATCGCCGCCACGATCGCCGCCGACCGCGACCCGGGCGCCACGTCGATCGCGAACACCGGCCGCCCGCTCGGCGCCGACTCCTCGTCGGCACACAACGCCCACGACTCCAGCGGCACCGCACCAGCGCCGACCGGCTCGTCCCACCAGCCCAGCCGCTCCCGCGCGAACTCCTCCGGCGGCAACGCCCGCCGCTCCGCCGCGATGAACTCCTCCCGGATCCGCCCGCGGGCCACCGCGAAGTTCGCCGCCCGCCAGTTGGTCGGGTCGTCCAACGCGCAGCCCTGCGCGCCAAGCCGGTGGTCGCAGTCGTCCTCGAGACAACCGCCCTCCGGGGCGGACCACTCCACGTACACCAGCGACGGATCGCCGCCGGCCCGGCCACGGTTGCGGATCGCCCGCAGGATCTCCGAGTTCCGCAGCCCCGCCGACGAGCCGTAGATGACCTGCGGGTTCGGTCGCGCCGACAGCGTCGGCAGCAGCGAACCCATGTGCTCCGGCTCCAAGGCGAACGCCTCGTCGAGGACCACCCGGTCACCGGACAAGCCGCGCCCACCGGTCTTCGAGCGGGCCAGGAACTTCACCCGGGCCCCGCCGTGGAACTCGATCTCCTCCTCGCCGTTGCCCGCGCTGAGGCGCTTCAGGCGGCGCGTGAACTCCGGCGTGGTCTCCACGATCTGCCGAAGCGCCCGGAACGCCTCCTGCGTCGTGACGAACCGGTGCGCCGTCCACGCGATCAGCTTCGCGTCGAACAGCAGCAGGTCCGCCAGCACGATCGGCAGGATGACGTTCATGGTCTTGCCGTTCTGGCGGGACAGGATGATCGCCGCCTCCAGCGCCGCCCACCGGCCACCCGCGCGCTCCGACAGGACCGCGTCGATCGCCAGCTCCTGCTCCGGGTCCACGCCGACACCGCACATCCGCGCCAGGTCCACCGCCTCGGCACCCGCCGACGACAGCCGGTCAGGCACCCAGAAGTGCGCCGGGCGGACCAGGTCAGGCGCCGCGACGGCGCTCACGGCGGGCCTTCAGCTCGTCCAGGCCGTCACCGGCCTCCTTCGCGCCCTTCAGCGCCTCGTCGATCGTGGCCCGCAGCTCCTTCGCCAACGCGGCGATGCCCGACGCGGTGTGCCCACCGTCGGCGAGCGTCTCCGCCAGCCGCAACGCGATGGCACCCTTCGACGTGTCCGCCCGGCCCGCCGCCGCCAGCTCCCGGTCGACGACAGCGACCAGGCCGACGCGCGGCGGCTGCTGCGGCTCCACCTGCTCGACGTGCAGCCGGGTCGGCTCCGACACCGCCGCCTGCGACGCCCGACGCGGCTCCGGCGGCCTGCACCGCTCACACCGCTTCCTCGGCCGCCCAGGACCCGGTTTCGGGGTGAATCCGGTGCCGCACTTCGAGCATTTCTGCTGGTCCACGGCCACCTCCACCCAACGTCACTCAACGCGCATCACGCAGCGTCACCGGTCGCCGGAACTCGAAAGCCCGGGGAGAGAAAAGCCCGACTGGCGCGGGGGTCATTTGCGCTGGTCAGCGAATTTTTTATCGGTTCCGGTCACCACCGACGGGAGTGCCGCAGCTCGACCCGCTTACCGTTCGTGACAGCAGCACCGGCGCGGCCACCAGCTGCACGGTTGCAGTGCTGACACTCGGGTCCGGTGTAGCCGGTGCGGTCGTCGGTGTGCCCGAGGTCCCAGGCATCGGCGGCCCCGATCGGCTTCCCGCATCGGGCGCAATCGACCAGCCCGGCCTCGACCTGGGGTCGCCACTGCTCGCGCAACTGCTGGTGCTGGTGGCCGTAGCCTCGCGCGGTGGTCTTCGCCTTGGGCATCGTCCATCTCCGTGCTGGGTGGTGCGGGCAGGCCGGGCCCCGCATGCCTGGCCTGCCCGCTGACCCCCGCCCCGGGCACGACGAAGCCCCGCCGTCCTCAAGGGATAGGCGGGGCTCCGAAGACACTTTGGTCCGTCTGCGATCTATCGTCCGTGCTGCTCAGGGGGTTGTCAAGCTGCGACGCTCGTGGTAGCCCGCGTCGCCTCGCCCAGCACCGCGCGGACCTCGCCGACCCGGTACAACGGCCGGCCACGCTCGTCCTGCCCACGTGCGCTGATGCGGCCCCGGTGCGCCAGGTTGCGCACCATCGACGACGTCACCCGCCGGTCCAGCACGGTCAGCGCGGCGGCGATCAGCGAGGCGTGGGCGAGCACCTCGTCGGCCTCGCCGAGCAGCCAGCGGCGCCGGTCGGCCACGTCGTGGCGGGTCTTGCAGGCCGGGCAGCGCACGGTGCCGTCGTCGGTGCGCGCGTACAGCTCCTCGGCGCAGCGCTCCCCGTCCAGGTCCGCCCAGCAGGGGCCGGCGTACCAGAGCGGCGGCGGAGAGTCGACGATCCGCACGATGGTCGCGCCGGCGGCGGCGAGCTGAGGCAGCGCCTCCTCGGCCTCGGGCCGGTGCCGCAGCCACTCCATGTTGGCGAGCAGGTGCGCGGCGGCACGCGCGACGGGGTGCGGAACGCTGCGCCGGTAGATCAGCGAGCAGGACTCGTGTCGGCAAACACCCTGAGAGCCACACAGAGGCCCGAACGCGGGCCCGGGAAGGGTAGGGGCTACCCCTCGCTCCTCGGCGACGTGGCGGGCCCACGTGACGATGTCGTTCATCGCCCGGTCCCCGCGCTGCTTCGCCGCGGCGTCGAACGGCAGCGGCGTCACGCGCAGCCCGCCGTCCGGGCGGCCTTCGGGGTCGTCGTCGGGCAGGGTGCGGCCGTGCCGGTCGGAGTAGCGGGCGAGCCGCGCCACCGTCGTCTCCACCTCGCCCGCCACCTTCACCACGTCGGCGAGGTAGCGGACGGTGTCGGCGGTGCAGCGGGGGCAGACGTAGGCGGTGTCGCGGACGGGGTCGCCGCAGAGGTCGCAAGAGGTGGTGATCGTCATGGTTCCGGTCCCCCCGGGAGTAGGCTGGCCTGCGATCAAGACGGGCGCCTGCGGGGTGCTCGGGGTGGCCCTCCGGTGTGCAGCCGGAGGGCCACCGGCGTCTACAGACCGATGCCGGCAGCCGGGTTGCGCTGCCAGCGGTCCACTTCTTCGAGGTAGCCGAACAGGGCGGCGGAGCCCTCCTTCCAGCCGCCGTGGCGGGCGATACGCACCAGGTCGGCGTCGGGTGCGGCGTACGCGGCGGTGGCGAACCCGCGCCGCAGGGAGTGGCCGGTGAACGCCTGGGCGGCGTCGAGGCCGGCGGCGATGGCGGCGCGGCGGACGATCGCGGCGACGGTTTCGCCGGTGATGCGCCCGTCGGGGTCGCCCTTGCCGGTGGCGACGTGCCCGAGCCGACCGTGGCGGTCGATGCGCAGGAACAGCGGGCCGGTGTCGCGGCCGTTGGCTGCCAGGGCCGCCGTCCACGCCTTGAGGGCGCGCACGGGGCAGGTGGCGAGGTGCGAGCCGTACGGCAGGGCGACGATGCGGCCTCGGGCGTCCTTGTCGGCCTTGGACATGCGCACGCGGATCTGGGCGCCTTCGTCGAGCCATTCGACGTCGGCGAGGTTGAGGGCGGCGATCTCGGAGCGGCGGGCGCCCATGGCGAAGCCGACGACGATGACGGCGCGGTCGCGGACGCCGACGAGCTTGTCGGGGTTGAGGGTGGCGACCATGGCGCGCAGGGCGGTGAGGGTGACGGGGGCGGCCTTGTGGACGGTGCCGCCGGCTTTGGCGTAGCGCTTGCGGTAGCCGCGCAGGGCCTGGGAGGCGCCGCGCCGGTCGAGGGTGTAGCCGGCGGTGGTGTGGGCTTTGCCGATGGCGGCGAGGGCCCGGCCGATGGTGGAGGGTGCCTTCTCGGCGAGGGCGAGAGCGGTGGCGTACTCGGCGACGGTCTGCCCGGTGGCGGGCAGCGGGGTGCGGTTCTGCTGGGTGCACCAGGTGGTGAAGCGGTCCCAGTCTTGGCGGTAGGCGCGCTTGGTGCTGGCGGGGGTGGCTTCGTCGATAAGAGCCCAGGCGTCGTCAGACAGTTCGGCGTCGCGCGGGGCAGGCAGGTGGTGGGCGGGCGTCAGATCGGTCATGCGACGGCTCCGAGATCGAGGGCGGGCTGCAGGGCCTTGGTGAGGCGGGCGGTGATGAGGGGCAGGTAGTCGGCTTCGCGCTCCACGGCGATGCAGTGGAGCCCCTCAAGGGCGCACGCCTCGGCGGTGGTGCCGCTGCCGGCGAACGGCTCCAGGACGGTGCCAGCGGTGGGGGTGACGAGCCGGACGAGCCAGCGCATGAGGTCGAGCGGCTTCACGGTGGGGTGGGCGACGCCATTGACGCGGGGGCGCTCGGCGCTGGTGGCCTTGGCCTCGTAGCGGAAGACGGGGAAGAAGCGCGCCGTCTCGCCAAGCTCCCCGACCGGGCAGCCGGGCCGGCACTGGTCCGGGCAGTCGTGGCCGAACACCACGTTGGTGGGCCACCGGCCGTCGGGGTGGGCGGAATCTTCCCGGGCGCACTCGCCGTACGCGTCGCCGTTGCGGTTGGAGTCCAGGCCGACGACGCTTGCGCACTTGTTGCGGTAGTCCTGCCCGGCGGTCGTGCGGCAGGCGTCGATGTTGAGCGCGCCCGTGCCGTGCTCAAGCACGTTGGCGGCGGTGGTGTTGAACCCGGTGCTCTTGCGGGCGACGATGATCGGTTCTCGGGCGGGCTTGAGGGAGGTGTTCCAGCCGTGCCACCGCTTCGCGGCGTCCGACGCGGGTGCGGTGATGGCAACGTGCCCGCGCTCATCGACACCGGCTGCACCGCGCAGGAACACCGAGCTGCTCCCCGCGCCGAGCCCAGCGTGGCGGGAGCCGACCACTTCGCGGGCGGCGAAGTTCTTCCCCACCTCGCCCTTGCGGCCGTTGAGCCGGGCCACCTCGGCGTCCATCTCGTTGTCGAAGCCGAGCAGGCCACGTAGCCGCTCCCACTGCTCGACCGTGGGCACGCAGGCCGCGCGCTTCTGGGTCGTCCAATGGACCGCCATGCCGTTGAACCCGAAGGCGTCGTCGATGGCCTTGTGTGTCACTCCGACCCGACGACGAGCCTCGGCGAGGTAGGCGGTGATCCGCAGGACCGCTGGCCGGTCCTCTGCCCGCATCCGGTCGATGGCCTTGCCGATGTCCTGCCCCTTCGGGAACCCGGAGGCGAACACCCAGTCGATGCCGTCGCGGATCTCGAACCCGGCCAGCCGAGCGGACATGCCCATCAGGTCGGCGGTGCGGGGCGCGGCGAACGCCAGCAGGTGACCACCCGGCTTGAGCACCCGCCAACACTCATCCCACAGAGCCGGAGGGGGCACGAAGCGGTCCCAGTTGCGACCCATGAAGCCCTTGCCGTCCGGGACGTGGTCGCGGTCGCCGGCCAGCCAGGCGGCGAGCGCGGTGGCGATCACCCGGGGGTGGTGGTCGGCCAAGCCGTACGGCGGGTCGGTGACCACCGCGTCGACCGACGCGTCGGGCAGCGTCCGGAGCACGTCCAGCGCGTCACCGTGGTGGAGGGTCACCGCCTCGTCGGCGTAGTACGGGGTCATCGTGATCTCTCTTTCTGGTCCTGGGGAATGTCAGTTATCGCGATGCAGGGGCGGCGCTGGCCGAGCACTTCGGGCACAGGTCTTCGCGCTTCGGGACGCCACCACCGGCCGACGTCCGGGTGAAGCCGTGCCGACGAGCACGCAGCCGGGCCTCTGCGGCGTCGTCTGCCATGGCGTCCATGTCTGCCGGGGCCCCGCAGCGATCGCAGGTGACGTAGACGAGTCGGGAGATCATCGGGCGTTCCTTCCTTGATCAATCCGTGCCCTCTGAGCACAGCTTTCGGTGGTACGGGCGATGCTCACGCCGCCACCCCGAACATGTCGACCAGCGACCCCTGGTGCGGCCGGCGGTGCGCGGTGGCGATGTTGGCGAGCACGGTGTCGCGCCACTCGCGGGCGCGGACCGGGCAGTTGGCTTCCCACTTGACGACCCCGTGCCGGCAGCGACCCACCCGACGGCGGCCTCCGAACGACCACGAGAAGCTGTCAGCGGAAGCGATCAACTGCCCGTACATGAGCAGGCCGCGGGTCTTTGCGCCGTACGCGTGCAGCCGCACCCCGCGCGCTGCGAACGCCTCCACCAGCTCCTTGACCTCGCTGGTGGCTTCGCGGCGGCAGGTGGAGCCGAGGCCGACGACGGGTTCGGCGAGCAGGTCGATGCCGGCGGCGTCGTACATCTCCCAGCAGCGCAGGTAGTCGGCCGGCTCCCAGCCCTGAAGGGCGGGCACGATGTGCGGGTCGCCGGGCTGGTCGAGCAGGGCCCGCAGTTCGAGCAGGTTGTCGACGGTGCGCCGCTGGTGCTCGGCGACGGTAAGGCCGGTGCCGGCGAAGGTCTCGCCGTGGAAGGTGCCGCCCTGGATGACGACGGGCTCGCACATCCAGTCCTGCGGGGATGCCCACACGAGTTGGCCGATGTCGTCGCGGTAGCGGCGCAGGGCGTCCACGTATTGGCGGGGGGTGAAGGTCCACCGGCCGTGCTGCTGGAGTTCGGTGAAGCCTCGGCTGTCGCAGACCCAGGGGGCGGCGGCGCGGGGCAGGTTGACGCGGTCGCGCAGGCGGCCGTGGGACACCATCAGCGGGTAGCCGGCTCGGGCGAGCCAGTGGGTGTCGGCGCCGACGTAGAAGTCCATCAGGCCACGACCGTCCGGCGGTGGGCCCGGATGGTGGCGAGCGCGATCACGGCGGCGACGGTCATGTAGGTCTTGCCGAGGATCTGCCCGGGCAGGAACGCCAGCGACCCGAAGGCGAGCCACAGGAACAGCGCGGAGTCGACGACGAGCCCGACCACGTTGGAGGCGGCGACCGCCAGTAGCCAGCGGCGGCGGCGCAGCGGCGTGTAGACGGCGAGGTCTGCCAGTTCGGAGACGAGGAACGCGGCGCCGGCGGCGAGTGCGAGCCCGGGTCCGGCGATGGCCACCGACAGGGCGGTGCCGGCGGCGATGGCGGCGATGGTCCAGGCGGCGCCGGCGGCTTCGTGGAGCAGGTCGCGGAGGGTGAAGGCGAGGCCGGCGAAGAGGACTCCGGCGGGGGCGAGCAGGCCGAGGCCGATGGGGATGGCGCCGTAGGTGGCGACGGCCCAGTTGGCGGCGGCGATGGTGCCGATGTAGGTGGCGGCGAGGGTGAGGGTGCGGGCGGGGCGGGTCACGACGTCTCCTTGGCGGGCGTGTGGTCGGTGTGGCCGGTCTGGTGCGGCACCACCACCGGCGCGGGCTCGCGGATGTAGCCGGCGTCGGTCAGGAGCCGCACGAGGTTGGCGCCGGTCATGACGACGTACGCGTCACCGGGCGACGTCTTGCCGCGGCGCTTGACCCAGGCGAGGCCGATGCGGGCGCCGTCGTTGGTGCGCTCCTGCTCGGCTTCGGTGACGTAGCCGGCGAGGTCGATGCGCTTCTCGTTCTTCGCCTCGATGACGAGGCCGGGGATGCCTGCGATGTCGCCGCGGTCGTTGGTGCCGCAGAGGGCGCGGCGTTCGGTCTGGGTGGCGCCGTTGGCGGTGAGGTAGTCGACGATGGCCGACTCCCAGCTGGTGCCCTTGCGGCGGGACGCGCTCATGCCGGCACCTCGTCGTCGTTGTTCTGCTCGGTGGGCGGGGTCTGCTCGGTGGCGCAGTAGGGGCGGTGGGGGCCGGGGTCGCTGTTGATGTCGCAGGTGCACTCGGCGTAGTAGTCGGGGCTCATCGGGGGCTCCTCTGGGTGAGTGGGCGGCGGAGGCGGTCGAGGGCGGCGCGCTGGCGGGCGGCAACGAGCAGCTCGTCGGAGCGGGTCTTCGGCTGCTCGTCGTCGGCGGGCTGGTCGCGGCGGGCGAGGGCCTGGTCGACGACGGCTCGGCAGGCGGCGATGCCGCGTTCGTTGCGCTCGACCTGCTCGGCGTCGAGGCGGGTCACCATTCGGTCACCACCTGGCGGACGGCGGGCCCGTCGAGGACGAGGACGCCGCCGCCGTCGATGAGCCGCTCGACGATCGGGTGGCCGTAGCGAGTGACGAGCTGCTCGTAGGCCACCTCTGCGGGCGCGCGGTCGTCGTCGTCGGCCGGCATGGTGGTGTTGCAGGTGACGACGAGCCGCCGCTCCTGGGCGCACCGCTCGTCGAGGACCCGCTGGAGCTGCTCCAGCCACCAGTCGGTGACTCGCTCGCGGCCAAGGTCGTCGAGCACCAGAAGGTCGCAGCCGGTGGCGTAGTCGTAGGCGAAGGGCTCGCCGTCGGGCTTGAGCGCGGCAGACAGGTCGGGGGCGGTCCACACCATCACCCACAGGTCGTGGGCGTGGCTGTCGTTGGCGATGGCGTACGCGGCGGTCGTCTTCCCGGTGCGGGCCGGGCCGGCAAGCAGTAGCGCCCGCGGCCCGCTGGCCCGCCACCGGCTGATCTTGCCGTCGGGGTCCTGCTCGGGGTGCAGCAGGCTGTAGCTGGCTTCGGCGTAGCGGCTGGGCCGGCGGCGGGTGTAGGCGATGGCCCGGTTCGCGGCCTGCCTGGCTCGGATGGCTTCCATCTCGGCGCGGTCGGCTTCCTCGCGCAGCTCGTCGAGGCTGGGCGTGGTGTCGTCGATGACGGCGTGCGCGCGGATTCGCGCCTGCCAGTCCCGCAGCGGGTTGCGGATGAGTTCGGCGGTCATCGGGCGCCTCCGGTGTGCTGGCTGGCGACGGTGGCGTTGGCGCCGCCGGCGAAGGGGTTGTCGGTTCGCCGGTCGATGTGCCGGTTCGCTCCGCTGGTGCGGTTGCCGGCGGCGCCGGCGGGGCGGTTGCCGCTCCACTGCTGGGCCTTGCGCATCCAGACCTGCCAGGTGGCGTTCCAGTCGACCTTGGTGGCGTCCTGGCCGGACTTGGCGGTCCAGTGGTCGACGAAGTTCGCGGTCTCGATGGTGAGGTCGACGTTGGCGGCGTTCTGCCGGGCCCAGGCGCGCATGGCGGGGCTGATCGAGAAGTCCTCGGGGATGCGGGTACCGCGTCGGGTCTTGGGCGGCGCCGGAGGCGACGCGGTGGGGTGCCCAACGGAACTTCCGTAGGAAGTTCGGGTCGGGTCGGGTCGGGTCGGGTCGGGGTTAGGCGCACTTCCCGCGAAGTTCTCGCGCACGTTCGCGCGAACATCCTGCGAACCTGCACCGCGCTGCTCACGAATGCGGCGCATGCGTTCGCGCGCAGCTTCGCGCTTCGCGAGCACCGACTCGGACGACGGCTGATGCTCGTCCCACTGGTGGAATCGCCAGCCCTTGTCGCCGTCGTGCTCGTCTTCGACCCACAGGCCGGCCCGGACGAGGGTGGCGGCGTGCTCCCGGTAGTCGGGGTCGAGGCGGGCGACGATGTAGTCGGGCACCCAGCCGTCGGTGAGCTGGTTGGACGACCAGGACCCGGCGAGCACCCAGAGGCCCATCGCTGGGACTCCGGCGCGCACCGCCTTCATGTGGGCGTGGAGCCCGTCGTCGACCTTGAACCAAGGCATCAGGCCTGGTCTCCTTCGGGGTTGTGCTGGTGGTGGTCGTTGATGTGCTGGTCGAGGGCGTCGATGGCGGTCGAGGTCGCCTCGACGACGCTGTGGCCCTGCCCGAGGACGGTCACGCCGCAGAGCGGGCAGTCGACGGTCGCGGCCCTCATGCCGCTGCCCTCCGCTCGGCGCGGCGTCGCTGCGGGAGCCGGATGAGTTCGGCGGGGGTGGCGGCCCGTTCGCGGGCGGTGTCGGTGATGGGGCCGTACCGCTCGATGAGGAGGGCCTGGAGCAGGTCCCGCGGCTCGTCGGCCGGCTGGGTGGAGGTGGTGCGCATCGGGTCCTCCTGGTGGTCGTCGTGTCGGTGTGGGTGGCGCCCTGCCGCGACGTGAGCGCGGGTGTCCCGGCCGGTTCCGGTGTCAGGGCGGGCCGTCATCAGGCGGCCTGGGCGGTGCGGCGTCGGATGCGCGGCGCGATGGAGGGCGCCTGCCGGCGGCCGGGGATGCCGTGGTCGCGGCGCAGCTTCTCGATGGTTCGGGCGGCCCGGCTGATGCCGTCGGCGCGCAGGTCGTAGCGGCCGGGCCAGCGCAGGAAGTGGGCGATGTCGGTGTCGCTGTGACTGGGGGCGAGTCGCCGGACGGTCTCGACGACGTCGGGCCGGTGGGCGGCGAGCTGCTCGTAGGTGAGGTCGCCGTCGACGGCCTGGCCGACGGTGACCGGGTCGAAGTCGTCGGTGTCCGTCTTGGGCCCGTCGAGGTGGGGCTGCTCGTTGGGGTCGTCGATGTCGTCCCAGGCGAGCGGACCCGCCCAGCCCTTGCGGGCGGCAAGCCGGCGGGCTTCGGCGGACGTACCGGGGGTGAGTGCGAGTCGCTCGTACAGGCCGGCGATCATCTTGTGGTAGCGGGCCGCGATCTTGGGCCGGGTTTGACGGCGCCAGCGGCGGACGGGTTGTCCCGCGATGCCGAGTTCGGCAGCGAGTTTGTTGGCGTCGTAGCCGATGGCGGTGAGGGCCTGCAAACGGCGGGCGGTGCCGGTGGAGTCGACGTAGACGCCGCCCGCCGGGTCGCAGGGGACGACGGGAAGGGCGAGGATCGCGTCGTTGGTTTCGGGAAACAGCTCGACGGCGGTGCGGTTGACGAGCCGGTGGACGACGGCGCGTGCGACGTCCGCGGCTTCGGCGATCCTGCGGGCGGACCAGCCTTCGGCGACGAGCTTGGCGACGTGTTCGGTGGCGGCGGTGGCGTCGGTCATGCCTCGCCAGGTGCCGTAGGCGATCTGCCGGTTTCGGATGCGGCATCGTGCGGCGCTGCGCTGCTGGCATTCGGTGCAGCCGGCGACGTGCCGGGGATGGGCGGTGCAGGTCCACCGGCGGGTGCCGTCTGCGCGGGCGTTGGTGGCGGCGGGCATGTCAGGCCGCCTCGGCGAGCTGGGCGGAGCGGGCGGACCAGGCGTCGCGGACGTCCTGCCCGCGGTGCCCCTGCTGGTAGCAGAGGGCCTTGATCTCGTCGAGGCGCTGCTGGGTCTGCGCGGCGGCGATCTCGTCGAGCACCTCGGCGACGGTCAGCAGCGGCTCGTTGTCGTCCTCGCGCCCGGTGATGGCCGGCGGGCTCGCGGGCTCGATGAAGTCGGCGGCGGTCACGAGCCGCGGCGCGGGCCGGTGCTCGACGGTGACGCCCTGGTCGCGGATCTCCTCGGCGGTGTAGGGCATGCCCATGATCGCGTCGGAGGCGATCCACCGGCACACCTCGGCGGTGGCGCGGGCGACGAGCATGGCGCCGGGCTGCTGCTTCCACTGGCTCTTGCTCGTGAGGCCCATCTGCTGGGCCCGCTCCAGGTCCCAGGTGGAGGTCTGCCACTCGGTGTCGCCCTTGCGGCGGCCGGACACGACAGCCATGGCGGCGGTGGACTGGTCGATGCGCACCTCGTGGCCGAGGCCCTGTGCGATGGCCCGCAGCGTGATGGCCTTCGGCGCGGGGGTGCCCTGGATGTTGTCGAACGCCCGGAGGCTGGCCATGGGGCTGAGGCCGACCTCGGCGCCGGCGAGGATCGCGGCGGCGGCCTCGGCGGGCTTGCCCCGGTAGGCCTGCGGGACGGCGGAGGTGTTGCAGACGACCTCGGCGAAGCGTCCGGCGGCGTCGGCGGCCTGGGCCCACTGCACGAGCTGGGCGGTGGCCGGCTCGGTGCCGGTGGGGATGTCGAGGTGCTGGTCGTTGCGGATCACGAGGTCGCTCATCAGAACGGGACCCTTTCCTTGCTGGCGTTGATCTGGGCGAGGGCGCGCGAGGCGGTCATCTGGGCGACCTCGGCGGTCTCCGGGGTGTCCTTCCAGGCGGCGTCGGGCGGGACGCTGATGGAGACGTGGACGCGGATGCCGTCGGGCTGCGTGACGGTGGACTCGAAGACGTACGGCTCGATGAAGTAGCCGTCGTCGTTGCGGGCGCCGGGCATCAGAACTCCTGGTCTCGGAGGGCGTACGGGGGCAGCGAGATGGTGGTGATGTCGGCCGGGTAACCGGGCCACTCGCCGGTGCGCTGGCACTCGGCGAACAGGTCGATGGCCTTGTTGTTGAGGTGGCGGCCGGCGGCCAGCTCGTCGGCGCCGAGTTGCACGACGTGCACGAGGTGCGGCGGGGCCTTCTCGACGAACACGAACAGGAACGGCAGGTCACCGAGGCCGAGCGTCCGGGCGCCGTCGAGGTAGTAGTCGGCCTGGGCGTGGTAGCCGTAGCGGGCGATGGCCTTGGCGACGTGCTCCTCGTCGGCGGACTCGCAGCTCTTGAGGTCGACGATGGCGTCGGTGCGCAGCCAGTCGAGGCGGGCGCGGCGCCAGATGCCGGTGCGCTCGTCGGTCCAGAACAGCGACTGTTCGGGCTGGCCCTTGGACAGCAGGGCCGCGGCGAGCGGGTGGCGGCGGACGGCGGCGGCCATGGCGTCGACCTGCTCGGCCTGGTGGACGAGCAGCGGCACCTGGCTGGCGGCGTACGCCTCGGCGCGGGCCTCCCGTGCGGCTTTGGTCTGCCACGTCTTGGCGTCGACGACGACGATGGCGGCGCCGACGCCGAGCACGCGGGTGTGGAAGGCCTTGCCGAGGTCGAAGTCCTCGCGGGACGGCGGCGGGTTGTCGACGTCGTGCCGGTAGTGGGCGGGGGTCTTCGGCGGGACGAGCTTGCGGGCGCCGGACGAGGAGAGGCTGCCGCCGGGGACGGGGTCGGCGTGGTAGACGTCCTCGGGCATGTCCGGGTAGATGCCGGGCTCGGTGACGAGCACCTCGGTGGTGGTCATCGGGTGGCCGCCTTGTGGTGGGTGTCGGCGCGGGAGCAGGTGGTGCAGCGGTGCTGGTTGTGGGTGCGGGGCGTGAAGCCGCCGCCGCATCCCATGCAGGCCCGCTCGGTGAGGACGCCGTACTGGGCGCGGCGCTCGTCGCCGGTGAGGCCGGCGCGGACGCCGCCGAAGTCGCCGGTGAGGTTGGCGTCGTCGAGGCACTGCTGGGCGACGGGGCAGCCGTTGCAGACGGCCTTGGCCACCACCTGCCCGCTGCGGTCGCCGCGCTCGGGGTGCATGAGGTCGGGGTTCACGTCGAGGCACTGGCCGCGCAGCCGCCAGTTGAGGTCGGTGGAGCGGTCGAGGGTCGGGGCGGTCACAGCACTCCTCCGGTGTTGACGCCGTTCACAGCGGCGAGGTGGTCGGCGATGACGGCGGGCTCCAGCGGCCCGGGCACGAGGGGCCCGAGGTCGGGGTCGATGACGGGCCAGTGCGGGTGGGCGGTGAGTGCGGCGGCGGGCCGGCGGCGGATGGCGGGCATGACGGCGGTGGGGGTGTCGTCGGTGCGGTGCCGGCCGGGCTGGGTGCCGGTGGTGCGGAGCTGGTCGGGCCAGGTGTCGTCGGCGCCGGGGTGGTCGGGGCCGAAGACGGCGGTGGTGAGGGTGCGCAGCCAGCCGGTGGGGTGCAGGTCGGCGAGGGTCACCGGGCCACCTCCGCCCGGCTGGACTTCCGGACGTACCGGATCTCCCAGCGGACGAGCATCAGGTCGAAGCCGTTGGAGTCGATGGAGGCGCTGACGATCCACGGCGAGCCCGTTGCCTCGCGGATCTCCCATGAGCCGAAGCGTTCGAAGGACCAGCCGCGCATCAGGCCACCTCCGCCGCGTTCAGGCCGGCGGACATCGCCTGGGCGCGGGCGAACATGGTGGGGCCGTCGGTGCCGCCGTCGCCGTCGACGTAGATGTCCTCGGTTTTGAAGGCGACGTCGGCGGACTTGTAGGTGCCGGGCATCCGGCCTTCGTCGTCCGGCAGGGCGGTGTCGCGGACGATGACGATGTCGACCTCGTCGTCAGGGTTCAGCTCGGAGAAGTCGTCCTCGGTGTAGCCCTCGTGGACGATGAGGGCCTTCCACGGGCCGTCGACGTCCTTGGCGTCGACCTGGTTGGCCCAGGCGGTGTTGGCCTTGACGGCGCTGTCGCGGTCGGCGCGGGTGCCAGCGAGTTCGCGGTTGGCGTGGTCGAGGGCGGCGCGCGTCTCGGCCAGCTCGGCCTGCAGCCGGGTGGCCTCGGCGGTGAACTCGTCGGCCAGGGCGGTGTGCTTCTGCCGCCACTTGAACGTCTCGGACTGCTCGTCGGCGAGGCGGCGGAGCACCGGGCCCATGCGCTCCCCGAGCCAGCTCACGAGGTTGAGGCAGTAGAAGTCCTCGCCCCGGGTCGGGTGCTCGTGGGCCTGGATCTCGCCGAGCGTCTCGCGCATCTGTGCGATCAGCAGGTCGGTGGCGGGGCGGATGGCGTCGATGTCGTTGGTGGTCATGCGTGGCTCCAGATCAGGAGGGGTCCGGCGATCGGGACCCAGGCGAGGACGGTCAGGGCGGCGAGGTTGGCGAGCCGGCGGCGGCGCGACGGCCGGCCGTTCGGGGTGGTCACGCCGGGCTCCTCATGTCGAGGTAGTAGGTGTCGAGGCGCTCCACGGCGGCCCGCCGGTGCGCCCGGTGGTGGGCGGCGACTTCCTGCCGGTGCTCGATGGCGTCGGCGGGGATCGCGACCAGGGCGGCGTCGAGGGCGTCCAGCTCGGCGCGGGCGGTGCGCCAGTCGGCGGCGGCGTGGTGGCGTTCGACGAGCCGGCCGGCGAGGTAGGCGGCGGCGATGATCGCGGCGAGCGCGACCAGGGCCAGGAGCAGGCGGGCCATGTCAGGCCGCCTCGGGCATGGTGTCGGCCACGCCCCCGCAGTCCGGGCCGTCGCACGTGTCGTCGACGGTGCAGGCGAAGTCCAAGACAGCCTGCTTGACGTCGGGGTCGGCGGTGACCACGTCGTTGGCGCGGGTCCAGTCGATGCCGGAGGCGGTCAGCCATCGGGTGGCGTAGCGCACGCAGGTGAGGCAGCCGGAGATGGGGAACACCAACTGGCCGCTGGGGGTGTGGGTGATGATCCAGCCGCCGTGGAGCTTGTTGTCTTCGGTGGCCGGCGTGATGGCCAGGCCGGGGGCGACATGCTCGCCGATGGTGGTCAGTTCGGTGACGGGTCCGTCGGGGCGGTCCTGCATGCGGATGGTGACGGAGACGATGCTCATGCGGCGGCCCTCCAGTGGGCGAGGTGGATGACGGGGGCGT
Organism: Micromonospora sp. NBC_01740; assembly: GCF_035920365.1. Taxonomy (NCBI): domain Bacteria; kingdom Bacillati; phylum Actinomycetota; class Actinomycetes; order Micromonosporales; family Micromonosporaceae; genus Micromonospora; species Micromonospora sp. NBC_01740. The sequence goes on from NZ_CP109150.1 coordinate 893,212, forward strand.
AGGCCAGCTCGATGCGGTCCCGGGTGGCGTCGCACACCTCGGTGGACCAGTCACCCGGCAGGCCGTCGGCGGGCACGAGGCGGGGACGCCACGGGGCCGGCATGGTCGGGTTGGCCTCGTAGAAGTCAGCCAGGGCGCGCAGCCCGGCGATCAGTTCCTCGCGGGTGCTCATCGGGCACCGCCGGCCAGCTCGGTGCGGTAGTGGCCGGCGAGCAGCTCGTACACGCTCTGGTCGTCGTCGGCGTCGGCCAACGCGCGGACCTCGTCGGCGTGGCGGCGGCCCATCGAGTCGATGACCTCGCCGGCCGGGTCGAGCAGGGCGAGGTGGTTGCCGAGCAGGTCGTAGGAGACTTGCCCGTGCTCGCCGGTGACGGTCCAGCGGTGGCCGATCTCGCGCTGGGTCTTGTTGGTGGCGAGCAGTTCGCCGGTGTTGTTCTGGCGCTCTGCCAGGCGGGCGGCCTGGTCGGGGCTCTGGGTCATGCGATACTCCCTGGGTTCGGGCGTCCCTGCCGGTCTTGGCGGATTGCGGGGGCGCCGTTCTGTGTCTCGGGCCGGGCGGCCCGGACGGGGTCTCAGGCGGCGTCGGCCGCCGGGGCGACCGCGGCGTCGGGCTCGTTGAGCGGGCGCCACACCTCGTCGCGCACCGGGCTCAGAAGCGCCGCCATCTGGTCGACCTGCCGGTCGGTGAGGGGCGGGAAGTCGGCCACCGCGGCAGCGCCGGCGGCCCGGATCTCTTCGGGGGTGCGCAGCGGGCGGGTCATCGGACTTCCGCCCGGAAGAAGCGGTGCGCCACCTTTGGCAGGGCCAGCCAGACCCGAGCGATGAACTCGTTGTTGGGGTCTGCCTTGCCGTTGGCGACCTTGGAGAACGTCGGCCGGGGGATGCCGAGGAACGCGGCCTTGGCGTCCTTGGTGGTGTGACCGATGGGCTCGACCACCGCGTCGAACTCGGTGGCGAGGAAGACCATCCGCGGTCGTGGCTGCTGTTCTGTCACGAACACCACGCTAGACGCTGTTCTGTCGAGAACACAAGTCCTACGGATGGCTTTTCTAGAACGCCAGCCGTCGGCTACGCTGCGACATATGGCGAACGCATCGGTAGCTCAACCTGCGTCTATATCGGCCGGTCGAGGCGGGATACGCGGGGGCCCTGTGGCGTACGCCGTGGGTCGCGCTCGCGTGCAAAATCGCCTAGGCTCCGTTCTCGTGGGAACGCCAACCTGGGATCACGAAGCCTTCTACACGTTCGTGATCGCTCGGGCGAAAAACCTGGGGATCGCCGACTCGACAGCGTCGCTGGCCAGGGCTGCTGGGCTGACCCACAGTCAGCTCTCAAAGTGGTTCCGTGGGCACGAGCGCCCCCGCCCGGACAGCCTCCAGAAGCTCGCCACGGCCATCGCCCTGCCCGAGGAGCGAGCCAAGGGCGAAACCCCCTACACGCAGCTCCTAGTGCTGACCGGCCACCTACAGCAGCACCAGGCAGGGCTGGCTGCCCCGCCCACCCCTCCCCCGGTCGTGGAGCGCGACCCGATCGTCGTCGAGCTGGAGCAGATGCTCGGCGGGACCTCGAAGCTCAGCGAAGAGGAGCGCGACGTCCTGCGCGGCCTGGTCGACCGGGTCCTCGCCGGGTGGCGGCCCCAGCGCAACGGGCGGCGCCGTACCGCCTAGACCGGCTCCAGATCCACCGTTGACGGATCGAACCCAGGCCCTCGCTTCCGCGAGGGCCTGATCGTTATGCGCAGCAGCGCGCCGACCGCCGCCCGCTGGCGGTGCAGTCCCAGGGCATCCCAGCCGGCCCGGTCGATACCCCACATGCCGTCGAGGATGGTGGGCATCTGGGCGGCGGCTACCTGCGCCCGCAGCTCCCCGATTCGCTTGTCGAGCCGGCGCACCGACAGCCGGAGCACGTCGGCACCCATCTCGTCGTCGTCGCCGAACTCGGCGATCACCTGCTCGCGCCGACTGGACAACCGTTGCAGCTCGGCGACTAGGGGCGCGGTGTCGGGGGCGACAGGCTGCATCCGGGCGCGGAGCTTCTCGTCGCCGAGCCGGGCCAACACCGCGCCGATGACGTACTCGTCGAGGTGGTGCATGGCCCGGTGGGTCTTGCGACAGCCGGGCGTGATGCATCCGTATCCGGTGAGCTGCCTGCCTCTGCTGTTCATGCGCACCGCGACGGGCTGCTGGCATGGACCGCACCGGGCGATGCCGGACAGCAGGTAGCGGCGGGAGTTGGAGGCGTAGTCGAACGTGGCGGCCTTGCGGTCGAGGACCGCGCCGACCGCTTCCCACGTCTCGCGGTCGAGAATGGCCGGCCAGGCGGCCGGTCCGACGATGACCCCTCGATGCGACAGAAGCCCCGCCATGCGGGGCTTCGTGAGTACCTTTTTGAGGCTGCCGTGGGTCCAGGGCGCGCCGGTGACCGTGCTGATGCCCCGCTGGTTGAGGTCGCGGACGATGGCGCCCATCGGCTCGCCGGCGAGGACTCGGCCGGCCACCTCGCGGATGACGACTGCGTCGGCGTCACGGACGTGCAGCCCGTCGGGCTCGAACCCGTAAGCCCGTCCGCCACGCCCGCCGAGGCGGGTGATCCCTTGCTCGGCGAGACGGTCGAACTTGGCGCGCATCCGCCTACTGGTGTTGTCGACTTCCCGCTTCGCTACGGCGGCCTCAATGCGTAGGACGAACTGGTCCTCGGGGTTGCCGAGGTCCCGTTCTCCGGTGGGTGAGGCGAGCAGCGTGCCGGCCTGGGCCAGGCGCAGGAGGACTTCCAGGTCCCATGGCTGCCGGATGAGTCGGTCTCCGTGATAGACGACGATGGCGTCGATCTCGCCCCGGGTGATGGCTTCGAGCATCGCCTCCCAGCCCTTGCGGCGCACGGTGTGCTTCCAGGCGGAGACGGAGTTGTCGACGTAAACGTGCTCGGGACTAACCGACCAGTTGCGGGCTTGGGCGAGTCGGCGGCAGACCAGCTCCTGCTCGTCGACCTTGACGGTGTCGCCGAGGCGGGCGAGGCTGATACGGCAGTAGATGGCGGCTCTGACCTGCGGCTTGGGGGGCACGGGGAGTACGTTATCGCGTTGCCTCTATGGGCTCCATGTTGCCGCCCGTGACGAGCGCGCCGAAGTCGCGGAACACCACCCCGCAGAGCACGTGCAGCCCGGAGTGGGTCCGCATCAGCCGGGTGCGCCGGTCGTCCTCGACCGCGCCGGTGACCGCCGTGCCGGCCGGCGGCAACGGGTCGCCCTCGACCGGGATCAGCCAGAGGTCGTCGCCCTTGCGGGTGCCGGCGATGCGGGTCTGCACCCCCTGCCAGAGCAGTACGCCGTGGTCCGGCGGCTGCCCGCCGCCGCCCGGATAGAACGCCGACCGGTCCAGCACGATGCCCTGCGCGGGATCGGCGTGCAGCACCGTGCACTCCCACTCCCGCAGTGTCGGATCGGCGAGGTCCAGCCGGTGCGTACGACCGTGGTGTGTGACGCCCATGTCAGGGCACGTTACTCGTTGAGGAAGGCGGATATCCGGCTTCGCAGGTCGGCGCGTTCCGTCCAGAGGACGCCGGGCCGGTCGTACACGTGCAGGGTGGCCCGGGGCAGCGCGGCGGCGAGCTGCTCGGCGACCTCGACCGGGTGCAGGTCGTCGCCGGCACAGCCGATCACCAGGGCCGGCGCGGTGACGGCGGCCAGCGAACCGGCGTCGCGCAGGGGTGCCTGCTCGGGCAGGCTCGCCAGCCCCGGGGCGAGCCCGTCGCGCAGGAGCTGGTCGAGGCGTTGGCGCAGGTAGGCCCAGCCGGCCGGGGTGTTGCGTACGGCGGGCGGCAGCTCGGCCTGGACCACGTCGGCCACGGCGGCGGCGTCGCCGCTCTCCACGGCCTCGAACAGGGCGGTCAGCCGGGCCCGGGCGACCTCGCCGCGCGGCCGGTCGAGCGCCGCGGGCAGGAAGACGACGAGTCGCTCGAAGCGTTCGGGGCTCTCGGCGAGCAGCCGGCAGAGCGCGCCCGCGCCGAGGCTGGCGCCGAAGGCCCGGGTGGCGCCGCCGAGGTCGGCGACCGCGCGCAGGTCGCGGGCGAGGTCCAGGTAGCTCCACGGGCCGGGCGGCGCGTCGGAGCGGCCGTGCCCGCGGAACTGGAAGAACAGCTTGCGGCCCGTCACCCCGCTGCCGAAGGGCCGGGTGGTGGCGATGCCGTTGCCCAACCCGTGGGCGAACACCGTGACCGGGTCACCCGCGCCGGTGAGGAGCTGCTCCAGGTGTACGCCGTGCGGCGTGGCGACCAGCTCGGTGTCCGGCTCCGGCAGGGCCGGTCGGCCGGTACGCGGGCCACCCGGGCCCGGCCCCCAGGTGCGGGGCCCGCCGTCCGGCGGGGGCGGCCAGCGGAAACCCCTCACCAGAAGCCTTTGCCGTCGCTCAGGTCGCGCAGCCCCACCCGGACGTCGAGCAGGTAGATCAGGCCGGCGGCGATGCCGACGAGCCCGAAGAGGCTGATCGGGCCGAAGCCGAGCAGGGTCAGCACCAGGCAGACGGCGAGGATGGCGATCCAGCCGCCCTTGGGCAGGGTGCCGATGGCGGAGAAGGCGTCGGAACGCTGGGTGATGGCGTGCACCAGGGCGATGCCCTGCACGACCAACGCGAAGACGAGCAGGATCAGCTCGATCACGTAGCGAACATCGAAGGCGAAGAGCGGCGCGGCGTAGGCCATGTCGGCAAGCTTATGCCGGTGACCCCGGATCGTCCGACAGGACGCATCCGGGGTCACCGGCGGAACGATCTACTCGGCGGCCGGGCGGGTCCGCTTGGTGGCCCGGGGCAGCTTCGCCGACGGGGTGGCGGCCGGCTCGGCGGCGGCCTTGGCGGCCTTGGTGGCCCGGGTCGTCGCCTTCTTCGCGGCGGCCGGCTTGGCCTCCAGCACCTCGGCCACGTCGGCCGGGGTCGGCACCTCGTCGGTCGCGGCCTGGGTCGGCACGTCGGTGGTCACGGCCGGGGTCGGCACGTCGGCGGTGACGGACCGCACGGTGGCCGGCTTCGCGACGGCCTCGGCCGGCTCGGCCTCGGTCGCCTCGATGTCGGCGTTCACGGTCTCGGCGGCCTCCAGCACGCCGGCCCCGACGACCCGCTCACCCCGGGCGACCAGCGCGACGTACGCGGCCTGCGCCCGTTCCTGTGCGGCCTGGGCGCCGGCGACCACCACGGCGGCGTTGCGGGTGGCCAGCGCACGGAGCCGGTCGAGGTCGGCGACCTCGCGCAGCCGCTCCAGGTCGGCGACCTCACGCAGCTTGTTCAGGTCGGCGGCCTCACGCAGGCGCTTCAGGTCCAGCTCGGCCGGGACGGCCTTCTCGCGCAGTCCCTCGGCGGTCAGGTTCGCCGTACGCAGCGTGTCGTTGGCCTTCTGGCGCAGCTCGACGCCGGTGACGACGGCCTTGCCACCCAGGTCGGCGACGACCTTGGTGCCGAGGTCGGTCACCACGGCGGGGAGCTTGCGCAGCTGCTGGAGGGCGAGCTCGCCCGCGCCCGCGGCGGCGTAGATCGGGGCCGGGATGCGGCTGGTCTTCGGCTGGGTCATCACTTCTCCTCTTCGGCCGCGTCGGCGGCCTTCCGGGCCGCGTCGCGGGCGGCCTTCTTCTCGGGGGTGTCGATCGGTGCGGGGGCGGGGCCGGCCTCGGTGACGGCGACCGACTCCAGCACGGCCTCGGTCGGGGTGCCCTCCGGTGTGGTGGGGCCCGTGGCGGCGAGGTTGGCCAGGTCGGGCGCGGCCCCGACGGGATCCGGCGTGCCCGTGCCGGCGGCCTCGGCCCCGGCGGTGGGCGTCGCGCCGGTGGCCGCCGCGGTCGCCTCGGCGAGCCGCGCGTTCTCCCGGCGGAACGTCTCGTAGATCTGGGTGAGCGACTGCTTCTGCGCCATGGTCAGGTCGGGGTCGACGGAGATGGCCGCGAGCACGCCCTGGCCCTCCTTGTCGTCGAGCAGCCCCGCCCGCAGGTACATCGCGGGGGTGGAGACGCGCAGCGCGCTGGCGAGCTGCTGGAGCACCTCCGCGCTCGGCTTGCGCAGACCGCGCTCGATCTGACTGAGGTACGGGTTGCTGACCCCCGCCTGCTCGGCGAGCTGCCGCAGCGAGATCTTCGCGTTGCGGCGCAGGTCGCGAATGAACCCGCCGACGTCGGGAAGGTCCTTACCAGTGGCCATGGCCCGACGCTAACGCGCCCTGCTAGCTCCTGCAAGCAGAATGCTAACCAGAGTTAGCGACGTCTCATCCCGCCGCCACGGCCACGCCCGCTCAGGCTTCGGCGGGCCGGTCGCCGTCGGTAAACCGGTGGCGTCACGGCGGTCCCGATCGTCACGATCAAGCCGTGCTCGCCGACCTGTGGCCCCTCTACGGCCTCACCATCTCCACGCCACGACTTGAGCTTCGCCTGCCCCGCGAGGAGGAGCTGGCGGCACTCGCGAATCTCGCGGGCCGGGGCGTGCACCGTCCGGACGAGCGCCCGTTCCTGACGCCGTGGACCGACGGCGGCCCGGAGGAGCGGGCGCGCGCCGTGTTGCAGGGGCACTGGGGCCGGCTCGCCGAGTGGAGCGACTCGGCGTGGCGGCTCGGGCTCGGCGTCTTCCGGCTCGGGAATCCGCTCGGCGTGGTCACGCTCGGCGCGCGCGACTTCCGGGTCGTCCGGCAGGTCACGACGTCGGCGTGGCTCGGGATCGAACACCAGGGCAGGGGCTACGGAACCGAGGCCCGCGCCGGCCTGCTCACGCTGGCCTTCGACCACCTCGGCGCCGATGCCGCGCTCACCGAGGTCTTCCAGGACAACCACTCGTCCCAGGGGGTGTCCCGCAAGCTCGGCTACGAGCACGACGGCATCTCCGTCGACGCCCGCGGTGACGAGGCCCTGGTGTCCGATCGCCTACGGCTCACCCGCGCGAAGTGGCGCCGACAGGAGCGGCCGGCGGCGACGGTCCACGCCGTGGCGGCCTGCCTGCCGATGTTCGGCCTCTGACGGGGATCCCCGCACCACCCGGCAGTCGCGCCTGGGGCCGCTCGCCCGACGCCCGCGCCGGCACAAGGCGGTTGCGCCCCGGTCTCCCGGTGCGTACCTTGCCGCAGTGACCAAGATCGAGGTGAACGGCGCCCTGCTCGCGTACGACGACACCGGCAGCGGCACGCCCGTCGTCCTGCTGCACGCCGGCATCGCCGACCGGCGGATGTGGCGGGAGCAGGTCGGCCCGCTGGCCGCGCGGCACCGGGTGATCGCCCTCGACCTGCGCGGGTACGGGGACTCCGAGCTGCCGCCGACCCCGTTCGCCCACCACGACGACGTGGCCGGGCTGCTCGACGCGCTCGACCTCCCCCGGGCCGCCCTGGTCGGCTGCTCGTTCGGCGGCGCCGTCGCCATCGACACCGCGCTGGCCCACCCGGAGCGGGTGAGCGCGCTCGCCCTCCTCGGCACCGCCGCCTCGGGCCACGAATGGTCGGACGAGGCGAACGACCTCTGGGAGAGCCTGGTGGGCGAGGTCGACCCGGAGGACTTCGCCGCCAGCGCCGCCGGCGAGGTGCGCTTCTGGGTGGTCGGCCCGGGCCGCGAGCCCGCCGACGTCGACCCGGAGCTGCTCGCCTTCGCCCGCGAGATGGACCAGCGGGCGCTCGCCGCCGAGTTGGCGCTCAGCGCGGTCGACGTCGCCGAACTCGACCCGCCCGCGATCGGCCGCCTCCACGAGCTGCGGATGCCCGTCCTGGTCGGCGCCGGCGCGGCCGACGTGCCCGACATCAGCCGCCTCGCCGACCGGATCGCCGCCGAGGCGCCCGACGCTGTCCGCCTGCCCGACGTGCCCGACGCCGGACACCTGCTGCCGCTGGAGCGACCCGCCCCGGTCAACGCCGCCCTGCTCGACTTCCTGCCCTGACACCCGCACCGTCGTCGACGACGGTGCGGTACGGCCCGTCGTCCGCTTCCGCGAGGTGCGGAGGTGGGCGGTGGAGGCGGTCGCTCGCGATGGCCGGTGAAGGTGATAAATGGATTGCACGGGCGCCGGGCTGGGAGTTTGACTGCTCGCCATGTCTCCTTCCCCCTCACCCGTCTTCGTTGCGGGTACGGGTCGTTCGGGAACGTCACGGCTCGCCGACATCATCGGCGAACATCCGCTGATCCACCGGATTCCCATGGAGACCAGGTTCCTCGTCGACCCGGGTGGCCTGCGGGACCTGGCCGACGCGCTCACCGGTCGATACGACCCCACCGTCGGTGAGGACGCCCTGCACCGGCTGAGCGACTTCCTCACCGTACGAGTGCCCGGCCGGCGCGACGATCGCGGCAAGACCGTTCCCGAACTGGTCGGCGAGCGGCGCTACCGGGACGCGGTGGAACAGCTCTGGCCGCAGTTGATCGCGTACACCTTCGACGAGCCCGCGCCCGCCGAAGGCTTCGGCAACGCCGACCGTCCTGCCGGGCCGTTCGAGCCGCTGAGCCGCCGGCGGGTGGTTCCCAGATACTTCAGCGACCGGAGCGAACTACTCGGAATCCTGCGGGGCCTGGTCGACACCATCTTCGGCGGAGCAGCCGCCGACGCGGGCAAGCCGACCTGGTGCGAGAAGACGCCGTTCAACCTGCTGTGCATGGAGTTCCTCTGGGAACTGGTCCCCGAGGCGACCATCGTGCACATCAAGCGTCACCCGGTCTCAGTGCTCGCATCCCACCTGGCCCAGCCATGGGCGCCGGCCACGGTCGACGGCGCGCTCGCCTACCTCAAGCCGATCTACGATCGGTGGCTCACCTGGAAGGACACGGTCGACCTGACGGGCAGGCGATACGTCGAGGTGAAGGCGGAAGATCTCGCAGCCGACTGGCCCGGGCAGCGCCACGCCCTGTTCGAACGGCTCGACGTCGACGACTTCGAAACCCGTTCGGCGTTCCAGTCGCACAAGCTGGCGCAGCGCAACAACCAGTTCGACGACGACACCCGCGAGTTCATCGAGGAAGCACTCGGCAAGGTCATCCCGGCCATGGGATACGAGTGACGACCCTGGCTCCCCGCCCTGACGACGCCGCGTCGCGCCCCTCGAACGCCCGGTGAACGCCGCGACGACGGGTTGAACGGCTACCAGAGCGGCCGGACGGCACCGACCGGCAGGCCGCCGCCGAAGAGCGGCAGTTCGGCGTACTCGGTCAGCACCGGCGCGTCCAGCCCGAGGCGGCGCAGGGCGGAGACCAGCACCGGCATCCGGGCGCGGCCCGCGCCGTCGTCGATCTTGAGGGCGACCGCGCCGACCCCGGGCACCGCCGCCGCGACGACCCCCTCGGCGCCGATCTTGGCGAGCAGCCCGGGCACGCCCCGCATCAACCGGCTGTCCTCGGCCCGGGTGCCGCCGACCAGATCCGGGTGGGCGCGCATCGCGTCGGCCACCGTCCGTGGCACGGAGCCGGGCTCCGCCGAGACGAGCCGGAGGTACGCCCCGGCCAGGCCCGTCAGCGAGACGGCGAGCACCGGGGCGCCGCAGCCGTCCACCCCGACCGCCGCAGCCGGCTCGCCCGTGAACTCCTCCACCGCGTCCCGGAGCCGCTGCTGCAACGGGTGCTCCGGACGCCAGTACCCGTCGAGCGGCCAGCCGGCGGCCAGGCAGGTCAGCAGCATCCCGCTGTGCTTGCCGGAGCAGTTCATCTGCGTACGGGTGGGGCCGCCGCCGGCCCGCAGCACGGCCGTCCGCGCCTCGTCGCCCACGGGCAGGTCCGGCGGGCAGTGCAGGGCCGACTCGTCCAGCCCGGCGCGGGCGAGCAACGCGCCCACCCGGGCCAGGTGGAACTCCTCCCCGGCGTGGCTGGCCGAGACCAGCGCCACGTCGGCGGGGTCGGCCAGCGTCAGCCCGGCGCGGAGCATCCCGACCGTCTGCATCGGCTTGTTGGACGAGCGCGGGAAGACCGGGGAGGTCACGTCCCCGGCGCCGGCCACCGTCTGCCCCGAGGCGTCGAGCACCACCACCGAGCCCCGGTGCACGCCCTCGACGAACCCCGACCGGACCACCTCGGCGAGCGGCGCGCCGCCCTCGTACGTCTTTCCCACAGGGTGGACGGTACCGGCAGCTCCGGCAGCGGTCGGCGGGCGGGTGAGCAGGTCGTCGGCGACCCGGTGTACAGCAGTGCCGGCCCGGGTCGCCGCTTACCGCCCGGCGGCCGGCACGCCGAGCAGCCCGCGCGCCTCGGCGGTGGTCAGCGGCGGCCGCTGGGCGAGCTGGGCGAAGCCGACCGCCCGGGCGACGAGCTGCATGTTGGACTCGACCGGGCGGCCCTTGGCGTAGGTCACCGTGTCCTCCATGCCGACCCGCAGGTGCCCGCCGGCCGAGAGCGAGGCCAGCATGACCGGGATGGTGCTGCGGCCGATGCCGGTGGCGGAGAAGGTGGTGCCCTCGGGCAGGTCGCGCAGTGCCTGGTGGGCGGCGACCAGGGCTTGGGTGGTGCCCGGCATGCCGCCCGGTACGCCCATCACGAAGTCGACGTGCACGTGCCCGCCGGCCGGCAGGCCGTACTTGCCGAGCAGCCGTTGCAGGGCCGTCAGGTGGCCGAGGTCGAAGATCTCGTACTCGGGCACGATGCCGCGCTCCTGCATGCGGGTGTGCAGGTCGACGATGAACTCCCACCGGTTGAGGAAGACGTCGTCACCGAAGTTGAGCGTGCCCATCGTGCAGGAGGCCATGTCCGGCCCGGCGTCGAGCACGGCGAGCCGGTCGGCCTCCGGGTCGGTCACCGCGCCGCCCGAGGAGAGCTGCACGACGAGGTCGGTGCTCTCGCGCAGCGCCGTCACGGTCTCCCGCAGCCGCCCCTGGTCCAGGGTGGGCCTGGCCTCGTCGTCGCGGATGTGGACGTGGATCACGGCGGCGCCGAGCGCCTCGCACTCCTTGGCGGTCAGCAGCAGCTCGTCGAGCGTCACCGGCAGCGCCGGCACCTCGGCCTTGGCCGACTCCGCGCCGGTGGGGGCAACCGTGATCAACGTCCCTGTCGTCATGCCCGGATCCTAGACCGAGGTCAGCGAGCCAGTCGACCGGAACTTTTCCGGCCTCAGCGCCACGAAGCAGAGATTCTTTCGCCGATCGGCGGTCAGGCCGGATCGATCGCGGCGGCAGTCTCCCCGATCAGGAGGCGGGCGTCGTCGGCGACGTTGCGCTTGACCACGGCCAGGGCGACCTGGCCCAGCTCGTGGTGGTGCACGGCCGTGCCGACGAAGCCGACCGCCCGGCCGTCGAGGGTCACCGGCGTGCCGGCGACCGGCGGCTGGTCGGTGGTCACCCCGTCCAGGTGCAGGAGTACGAGCCGACGCGGCGGCCGGCCCATGTTGTGCACCCGGGCCACGGTCTCCTGGCCCCGGTAGCAGCCCTTGTCCAGGTGCACGGCCGGGGCGACCAGGTCCACCTCGGCCGGGATGGTCCGGTGGTCGGTGTCCACCCCGACCCGGGCCCGCCGGGCGGCCACCCGCACCGCCTCGTACGCCCACAGCCCGGCGACCGGCACCCCGTTGCCCCGCAGCTGGGTGACCACCTGCTCCATCGCGGCCCGGGGCACCAGCAGGTCCACGCCGAGCGGGCCCCGGCGGGCCCAGCCGCCCACGGGCAGCGGGCGCACGTCGTACAGCGCGGTCGGCCGGGGCGGCAGCTCGCCGGAGCGGAACTTCGGGCCCGGCACCGCGACCACGTCGGGCGCGGCCAGCCCGGTCGCGCCGAGCGTCTCCACCGCGGCGGGCGCCTCCGGCCCGACCAGGGAGAGCAGCGCGTGCTCGGGCGTCACGTCGCGCGGCTCGACCTTGCTGAAGAACCGCATCCGCTCCAGGTACGACAGCAGGCCGGCGGTGGCGCCCGGCTCGGTGTCGAGCCAGGTGGTGATGCCGTCCTCGGCGACCATGGCGTGCTGCTCGACGTGCCCGTGCGGGGAGAGCACCAGCAGCTCGGTGCCCTGGCCGGCACCGAGCTGCGCGAGGTGCTGGCTGGTGAGGGTGTGCAGCCAGCCGATCCGTTCCTCGCCCGGCACCGCGACGACGCCCCGGTGCGACCGGTCGACCAGGCCGACCGCCGTGTCGAGGGTGCGCTGCTCGCGCATCGGGTCGCCGTAGTGCGCCGCCACGCCCCGCACGCCGGCCGCCGCGTGCGCCGGCTCGGGCTGGTCGCGGCTGGCCTCGTCGATGCTCTCGACGCTCACCGCGCCCGCGATGTCGATCATTTCCGGTCCCCGTTCTCGCAGCGGACGCAGAGGCCGAAGAACGAGACGTGGCCGATGTCCACCCGGAACCCGCGCTGGCTCGCCAACTGGTCGGCCAGCGGGCGTAGCAGCTCCGGATCGATCTCGTCGATCGCGCCACAGCCCCGGCAGACGAGGTGGACGTGCTGGTCCTCGCCGGCCGCGTGATAGGTCGGCGAGCCGTGCGAGAGGTGGGTGTGGGTGACCAGGCCGAGCCGTTCCAGCAGCTCCAGCGTGCGGTAGATGGTGGTGATGTTGACCCCTGCGGCCACCTCCCGGACGGCGGTGTGCACCTGCTCCGGGGTGGCGTGCCCAAGGTCCAGCACGGCCTGGAGGATCAACTGCCGTTGCGCCGTCAGCCGTAGCCCACGGGCGCGGAGCATTTCCGCGAGGGAGGATTCGGACACCGTCCGATCATAGTTCGCCCCGCCACGCGCGCCGCCGGTGTCGACCGGTCCGCGGCTAGGCTCGGCGGTCATGGTGGCGTCGAGGATCGCCGTGCCGGGCCGCGGGCTGGTGCCGCCCGGCGAGCCGGTGCTGCGCGGCGACGACCGGGGCGTGCTGCACGGCGACGGGCTCTTCGAGACGATGCACCTGCGGGACGGGCGGCCGTGGCTGCGCGACGCGCACCTGGCCCGGCTCGCCCGGGCGGCGGCGGCCGTCGACCTGACGCTGCCCGCCGCCGACGTGCTGGACGAACTGCTGGACGCCGTCCGCGCCGGCTGGCCCGCCGAGGTCGAGGGGGCGCTGCGCCTGGTCTGCACCCGGGGCCCGGAGGGCGGCCCGCCCACCGGCTACGCCACGCTGGGCGAGGTGCCGGCGGCGACCCGGGCGGCGCGCCGGGACGGGATCACCGTGGCGACCCTGCCGCTCGGCGTCGCGGCGCGGGCCCGCGCCGAACTCGACTGGCTGCCGGCCGGGGTCAAGTCCATCTCGTACGCGGTGAGCACCGCCGCCCGCCGGTGGACCGCCCGCGCCGGCGTGGACGACGCGCTCTGGGTCTCCTCCGACGGGTACGCGCTGGAGGGGCCGACGGCCAACCTGGTCTGGCTGGCCGGTGACACCCTCTGCACGGTGCCCGCCGCCGAGACCGGCATCCTGCCGGGCGTGACCGCCGCCTGGCTGCTCGCGCACGCCCACGCACTCGGCCTGCGCGCCGAGGAGCGCCTGGTCACCCCGGCCGAGCTGCGTACCGCCGACGGCGTCTGGCTCAGCTCGTCCGTCCGTGGCCTCGCGGAGATCCGCACCCTGGACGCCGTCCCGCTGCGCCGCTGCGCGCACACCCCCGCCCTCCAGGCGCTCCTGGGCTTTCCCCGCCCGTGACCCCCGGGAGGAGGGTCAGCCGGCCACCCGGGTGAGGCGGGCGGAGAGGTGGGGGGAGAGGGAGTGGCCCAGGGCCGCCATCTCCTGGGCGTAGAGCAGCGCGCCCTCGACGATGCCGAAGAGGCGGTGACCGGCGGTGACCTCCTTGGCGGTCGCCGTACGGACCACCGCGTCGGTGACGAACTCGATCTGGGTGCCCTTGCGCTTGCCGATGTGCAGCTCCATCACGCCGGTGGGGACGCTCATCAGCGCCTCCAGCTCGTCGGTGGCCCGGTCGCCGTCCATCACCGGCCGCCACCAGCCGACCTCGCGACCCGCCGGGCGGACCGGGCGGCTCTGCTCGTCGAGCAGCCAGGCGCGCGACTCGTAGGACAGGAACGGCCGGCCGTCGTGGCTGATCCGGATCTCCTGCGCGAAGTCGAAGTCCTCGATGGTGGGGAAGCCACCCCGCCCCCGGCCGCGCCACACCCCGACGTACGGCAGCAGGCCGTCCAGCGCGGGATGCAGCTTCGGGCCGACGCGCAGGTCGTGGCTCTCCTCGTAGGGGTACGGGTCGACCGGCGGCGCGTTCAGCCACGGCGGCGGCTGCAGGGGGTTCTCGTCGCTCACCGGTTCACTCCGCCTCTCCGCCGGCGGCCACGACAGCTCACCAGCGCCCTCTTGACATGCGTACGGCCAGGTAGACCAGGCCACCGGCGAGCGCGCCCAGGCCGGCGACCAGCAGGCTGACGAACCCGATCTCGGTAACCATCGTGACCATCCTATGCTGGGCCCCATGGCCCGCACTCTCGTCGTCAAGGCCACCGCCGGCGCGGACGCCCCGGAGCGGTGCGCCCAGGCATTCACCGTCGCCGCCACCGCAGCCGCCGCCGGGGTGCACGTGTCGCTCTGGCTGACCGGGGAGTCGACCTGGTTCGCGCTGCCGGGCAAGGCACAGGAGTTCGAGCTGCCGCACTCGGCCCCGCTGGCCGAGCTGCTGCACGTGATCCTCACCACCGGAACGGTGACCGCCTGCACGCAGTGCGCCGCCCGGCGGGACATCGGGCCGGACGACGTGCTGCCGGGTGTCCGCATCGCCGGCGCGGCGGTGTTCGTCGAGGAGACGATGGCCGAGGGGGCCCAGGCCCTGGTCTACTGACCGCCGCCCGCCGATACCGGCCCGACAGGTCGGACAGATGCCTACGATTCGGGTGTGACCGAGGCGACGGAGCGATTCTTCGAATCACTGCCGGCGCGCGCCCCCAAGGTGCTGGTCAGCCCGGTCAGCGGAACGATGCAGATCGACCTCGCGGAGGGCGGTCAGACGGTGCACTGGCTGGTCCACCTTCGTCCGGGCGAGATCGAGGTGAGCCGCGACCGGGGGCCCGCCGACGCGATCTGGTACACCAGCGCGGACCTGTTCGACCGGCTCGTCACCGGCCGGGCCCAGGCGATCTCGTCGGTGCTGCGCAACGAGAGCAGCTTCAGCGGCGACATCGTGCTCTTCCTGCTGTTCCACCGGTTCTTCCCCGACCCGCCCGGCACCCGCGACCCCCGCACGGTCGCCCGCAAACAGGCCGGGCGGCTGCCGTGAAGGAACTGGTCAGCATCCTGGACGGCAACACCTTCCTGGTCAGCGACAGCCGCGGCGACATCGAGCCGTCCCTCGACTTCCCGACCGGGCTCTTCTCGTTCGACACCCGGCACCTCTCCACCTGGTTGCTGACCCTCGACGGCGAACGGCTGCACGCCCTCTCCGTCGACACCGCGGAGTCCTTCC
This sequence comes from Micromonospora sp. NBC_01740, assembly GCF_035920365.1. NCBI lineage: Bacteria > Bacillati > Actinomycetota > Actinomycetes > Micromonosporales > Micromonosporaceae > Micromonospora > Micromonospora sp. NBC_01740. The sequence goes on from NZ_CP109150.1 coordinate 908,493, forward strand.
GCACCCGCTTCTTCCTCGTGCCCGGCGAACCGACGCACTACCTGGACGCGAAGGTCTCGATGATCCGGAGCCGGGCCATCGGCGGCAGCTTCGAGGAGGAGCTGACGCTGCTCAACCACTCCGGCGAGGACATGGAGTTCGTCGTCCACCTCGCCATGGGCGCCGACTTCGCGGACCTGTTCGAGATCAAGCACGTCCGGCGCAAGGAGGGCCACTCCACCGCCACCGTCGGCGAGAACGAGCTGCGCCTGACCTACCGCCGGGAGAGGTTCCACCGCGAGACGGTCATCCGCACCAGCATGCCCGCGCACATCGAGGTCTCCGGCATGACCTACCGGGTCCGGGTCGGCCCGCGCGGCGAGTGGACGACGCGGCTGCACGTGTCGACAGTCGTCTACGGCGCGCGCGGCGAGGACATCCGGGCCAACCTCCCGCAGTACGGGGGCAGCCGCAGCCCGGACGCGATCCGGGCCGAGCAGGACGAGCTCGTCGCCCGGGCGCCCAAGCTCGGCTGCGACTGCCAGCCGCTGGCCGGGGCGTACCGGCAGAGCCTCCACGACCTGGCGGCGCTGCGCTACGAGTCGATCACCCTCGGCGTACGCCTGGTGGCCGCCGGCCTGCCGTGGTTCATGACGCTGTTCGGCCGGGACAGCATCATCACCTCGCTCCAGGTTCTGCCCTTCCTGCCGGAGCTGATCCCGCCGACCCTCATGATGCTGGCCGGCCTCCAGGGGCACCGGATCGACGACTTCCGGGACGAGGAGCCGGGCAAGATCCTGCACGAGCTGCGCTACGGCGAGACGGCGGGCTTCGAGGAACAGCCGCACTCGCCGTACTACGGCTCGGCGGACTCGACGCCGCTGTTCGTCATCCTGCTCGACGAGTACGAGCGGTGGACCGGCGACGACCGGCTGGTACGGGGACTGGAGGCCCAGACCCGGGCCGCCCTCGCCTGGATCGACACGTACGGGGACCTGCTCGGCACGGGCTACCTCTGGTACCAGACCCGCAACCCGCAGACCGGGTTGGCGAACCAGTGCTGGAAGGACTCCTGGGACTCGATCTCGTACCGCGACGGCCGGTTCCCCGGCTTCCCCCGCGCCACCTGCGAACTCCAGGGCTACGCGTACGACGCGAAGATCCGCGGCGCCCGACTGGCCCGGGAGTTCTGGGGCGACCCCGCGTACGCCGACCGGCTGGAGCGGGAGGCGGCCGAGCTCAAGATCCGGTTCAACCGGGACTTCTGGATCCCGGAACGGGAGTACTACGCGCTCGCCCTGGACGCCGACGGCCTGCAGGTGGACGCGCTCACCTCCAACATCGGGCACCTGCTGTGGAGCGGCATCGTCGACGAGTCACGGGCCGGCCGGATCGCCGAACACCTGATGGGGCCACGGCTCTACTCCGGTTGGGGCGTCCGGACCCTCGCCGACGACCAGGGGCGCTACAACCCCGTCGGCTACCACGTCGGGACGGTGTGGCCGTTCGACAACTCGATCATCGCCTGGGGGCTGTGGCGGTACGGCTTCCGCCGGGAGGCCGGGCAGATCTGCGAGGCCATGCTGGCCGCGTCCCCGTTCTTCGACGGACGACTGCCGGAGGCCTTCGCCGGCTACGAGCGGGACCTCACCGACTACCCGGTGGAGTACCCCACCGCGTGCAGCCCGCAGGCCTGGTCGGCGGGCACGCCGCTGCTGCTGCTCCGGGTGATGCTGGGCCTGGAGCCGCAGGGCGACCACCTGATCATCGACCCCGCCGTGCCCGAGGGGATGGGGCGGATCGAGCTGCTCGACATCCCCGGCCGCTGGGGCCACGTCGACGCCCTGGGCCGCAGCCGCGCCCCGCACGACCACCCGCGCGGCCGCTGACCACCTCCTCAGGCGGGGCAGCCGGTGTTGACGGAGACGACGACCTGGTCGCCCGAGAGGTCGGCGACGACCATGGCGGCGCCGCGCCGGTAGGCGTACGCCTGCGCGGTGTCCAGCATCGGGACGCGGGCCACGGAGGCGAGCGCGTCGGCCGGCGACGGCGGGGCCGGGATGGCGGCGGCGCGGGCGGTGCGGGCCGTGCCGCCGGTGGGGCACGGCGCGACGACCACCTCGGCGGCCGACCCGGGCGGGCCGCCGAGCGCCCGCAGCGCCGCGGCCAGGGCCTCGGCCTCGGCGCCGTCGGCGCCGACCGCCGGCGCGGTGTAGCCCTCGCCGACCGGCCGGCAGCCCGTGTCGGCGGTCAGCCGGACGAGGCCGTCCGCCTCGACCCCGCCGGAGACGGTGACGAACTCGCCCGCGTCGGCGCGCAGCCGGGGGCCGTCCTCCGCCGTCACCCGGACCCCGGCCCGCCAGCCCTCGGGGAGTCGGTCGGCGACCCGCTCCAGCAGCGACCGCTCCAGGCCGCTGGGAACGAACACGTCCACCCCGCGGGTCAGGGTGGCGCCCTCGGCGAACGGGGTGACGCGGCAGCCCCGGTCGACCACGGGCGGGGTCAGCACGGCGGTGTCGCCGGCCGCCGCGACCAGTGCGCCGACCGCGCGGTCGACGAGCGGGCCGGCCTCGGTCAGGGTGCGCTGCTCCCGGACGGTCGGCGGATCGTTGCGCACCGAGAGCCAGGTCAGCGCCGCCAGCAGCACCGCCCACGCCACCGTGCCGGCGAGCAGCCAGGGCAGCCACCGTCGGGGGGCCGCCGGCCGATCGGGACCGGTAGGCGGGGCCTGCCCCGCCGCTTCCACGCCGTTCACGGGGGCAATCGTGTCACGCCGGTCGACCGTGCCCGGAGACGGTCGCGGCCCGCCACCTGCGAAGGCGACGGGCCACGGACCGATCAGAGCGTGGAAGGGTCAGGAGGCGACCGTGACGGCGACCTCGTTGATGCCCCGGGCGGCGGTCACGGCGGTGTCGCCGTTGCCGTGCCGGGAAAGCGCCCGCAGGGTCCAGGCACCCGGCGCGGCGAAGAACCGGAACTGGCCGGCCGGCGAGGTCACCACCTCGGCGGTGAACTCACCGGTCGAGTCGAGCAGCCGGACGTACGCGCCCGGGACGGCCTCGCCCGCGTCGGAGCGGACGACGCCGGTGATCACGGTTTCCTTCTCCAGGTCCAGGCTCGCGGGCAGCGGGGCGGCCTGGTCGGGCGCGGCGCAGCCGGCAGCGGTGGGTGCGGTCATGGCTCAGGCCTCCCCGGGCTCGTCGCCGAGCGCGACCGGCACGCCGACCAGCGAGCCGTACTCGGTCCAGGATCCGTCGTAGTTCTTCACGTTGCGGTGGCCGAGCAGCTCCTGGAGCACAAACCAGGAATGCGAGGAGCGCTCGCCGATCCGGCAGTACGCGATGGTCTCGCGGCTGTCGTCCAGCCCGGCGTCGGCGTAGATCTTGCGCAGCTCGTCGTCGGACTTGAAGGTGCCGTCCTCGTTGGCCGCCTTGGACCACGGCACGCTGATCGCCGTGGGGATGTGCCCGGCCCGCTGCGCCTGCTCCTGCGGCAGGTGGGCGGGGGCGAGCAGCCGGCCGGCGAACTCGTCGGGGCTGCGCACGTCGACCAGGTTCTTGGTGCCGATGGCGGCCACGACCTCGTCACGGAAGGCCCGGATCGAGGTGTCCGGCTCCTGCGCCACGTACTGCGTCGCCGGGCGGGTCACCGTGTCCCCAACCAGCGGACGGGCGTCCAGCTCCCACTTCTTGCGACCGCCGTCGAGCAGCTTCACGTCGCGGTGGCCGTAGAGCTTGAAGTACCAGTACGCGTACGCGGCGAACCAGTTGTTGTTGCCGCCGTAGAGGATGACGGTGTCGTCGTTGCTGATGCCCCGCTCGGAGAGCAGCGCCTCGAACTGGCTCTTGTTGACGAAGTCCCGGCGCACCTGGTCCTGGAGGTCGGTCTTCCAGTCCAGCTTGATCGCGCCGGCGATGTGGCCGGTGTCGTAGGCCGAGGTGTCCTCGTCGACCTCGACGAAGACGACGCCCGGGGCGTCGAGGTTCTTCTCGGCCCATTCGGCCGAGACGAGTGCGGTGTCGCGACTCATCAGATCACTCCCTGGTGAGGATGGATGGTGAACCAGCACGAGGGCATCGAAAGTCGTGACGATCGCACCACGCGCGGGATCCACCGTATGGACGGATCACGGGTTCGTGCGACGGCGCCGCTGCCGGGCGTTGAAAGAGAGCACGGGAGAAGAAAAAATCCCTGTGTGCCGGTGGCCGCTAGGCGGCCGAGGACAGCCCCGCCGTCAGATGACGGGGCGACACAGGCAGGTGGCCACGCGGCACAGGTCGACCGCGCGCCGTTTGGTGAGGAGCGTCCCCATGAGCAGGGAGCCTACCAGCCGGGCACGGCCACACCAGGGGGCCGACCAGCATCCGGGACGCACGTACTGGTAGCCCGGGGTGCAGGGAAGTGCGCCTTCCTGTCGCAATCGGTGGAGGAAGGGCCCTTCCTGACCGGCGGGCGGACGCGGGCGCAAGCGCGGGCGGCTCGGGGCCGGGGCCGGAGGCGGTGGATCGGTCGGGTCGGTCAGCCGGCGGCGGAGTTGATCGGCACGTTCCTGGCGTCCGCGGTGACGGTCAGCCCCTCGGGCAGCGGCCGGACCTCCCGGACGGCGAGCTGGAACGGCAGCTCGGGCAGGGGCACGTCGATGGAGATGCTGCGGGCGTAGTTGCTGAGCAGCGTCCGGGCCAGCGGCAGGTTCGGCAGGCCGTCGGCGCTCAGGTCGTTGAACTTCAGCGCCACCTGCCCCTCCTTGCCGACCGTGATGTCGGCGGTGCCGGTCACGGTGAGACGCTGGCCGAGGATGTCGACCGGGGCGGTGACGGCCAGCCGGCCGTTCTGCTCGCCGAGGGTCAGCCCCGGCCGGTCGAGCAGCTTGGCGAGGCTGTCGTAGCTGATGGTGCCCGTCCCGTCGACGGTCTCGGCGACCACGTCGCCCTGCCCCGAGCGGATGGTGTCGAGCGAGGCGCGCACGTTGCGGGCGTCCACGTCGAGCTTCGGCAGCGCGACCGCGTCGCCCCGCACCGAGCCCTGCACGTCGCGCAGCGCGATGGAGATGCGCTCGTACCGGCCGTCGAGCACCTGGGTGAGGAACGGGACCCCGCCGACCTCCACCTCCGGCGGCGAGGACTGCGCCCCCTGCTTGGCGATCTCCTGTCGGACCTGGTCGGCGATGGCCCGCTCGGCCACCCCCACGGCGACCCGGTCGGCCACCACGATCAGTCCGCCCAGGACCAGCAGCAGCACGACGAGGGTGATGAGCACCTTGCGCCCGCGTCGCCGGGGCCGCTCCTCGTACGTGTCGTCGTGCGCCACGCCGCCTCCTGTCGTCAGTGCCGAGGGTGCCGCGGAGCGGCCCACCGGTGGTACCCGATCGGGGAAAAGCTCAACCGCCGCGTCAGAGAACGAGCTTGCACATGGCGTACGCGGCCGGCGCGGCCAGGGCGAAGCCACCGAGGGGCCCCTGCATGTGCCGGGCCACCCACATGGTCGGCGGCTCCCCCGCCATCAGCCGGCCCGCCTCGGCGTAGCCCACGGCAAGGTCGGCCAGCACGGCGGTGACCGCCGCGACCAGCCCGATGATCGCGGCCCGGGTCGGGGTGAAGGGCGTCACCAGGTAGCTGCCGAGGACGGCGCTGACCAGCGTGCCGACCATCGCGCCGGCGACCACGCCGGCCGCGCCCCGGGGCACCTGGGGGGCCAGCCGCGGCCACGGCGCGACCGCGTCGGTCAGCCGGGCGACGGTGAGCGCGACCGCGCTGGCGGTGAGGCACACCGTGATGGCCTGGGTGCCCGCCGGGATCCGGCTGAGCACGATCAGGGTGGCGAAGGCGACGACGCCGACCACGATCAGCAGGGTGCTGCCGAGCGAGTCGGTCACCCGCACCCGGTCGACCCGCCGGACGAGCTGGCCGAGCACCCCGAGGGCGAAGCCGCCCGCCGCGACGTAGCCCAGCGGCGCCAGGCCGGCGACGTCCGTCTGCACGGCCGCGGTGTCGGCCGCCACCGCGGCGGCGGCGCTGACGGCGGCCACCAGCAGCAGCGCGGGCGGTCGCATGGCCATCGTCCAGGCCAGCACGAAGAGCAACTGCACGCCGAAGACGACGAACGCGAAGGGCAGGCGGTGCCCCGGGCCGGCGGTCTGCGCCCCGAGCACCAGACCCACCCCGAGCAGCGCGGCGAACCCGGCGACGGTCAGCGCGAGC